>NZ_CP042829.1:0-305216 GCF_008838325.1 Tepidiforma bonchosmolovskayae
GATACAGTTCCCGCCAGTTGGAGGCGGGGTGGTCGGGAGCCGCCGCGCCAGCGCCCGCGGGGCTGACGCCCCGGAGGGCGACAACAGCCCGGCTGTGAGTCACGGATCCGGTACGGGCGGCCAGCCAGGTCGGGTCGGCGGTGCGCCTCCGGGCTGCACTGCCGGAAGAACCCGCCGTATGGCTGGCGAATTGGCGCGAACGTGCGCGCTGGGGGTCCGCCCGCAGCCCGCACCGGCCCCGATAGACGTCCTCCAACTTCAGCCAGGGGCCGCTTCCGCCTTCAGGGGCCGGGAGCGGCCCCTGCGCCATTCCTTCGCCTGCGCCCGGTCGCGCGGTTCGGACGCGCACAGTAGGATGCCCGCGCAAGCCCCGCGGAGGAATTCACCAGGTGCCGAACGAGCTGCCGTCTCCCATGACCGGAACGATTAAGGAGGTGCTCACCCAGCCCGGCGAACACATCGAACCGGGACGTGAGCTGTTCATCGTCGAATCGATGAAGATGGAGCTCCCGGTCGAGGCCGAGGTCAGCGGCACCGTTACGGAGGTGCTCGTCCGGGTGGGCGAGCGGGTCGAACAGGGCCAGCCGCTGCTCAGGCTCGCATAGCGCCACATTCCCCCTTTCCGGGCCCGGGCGTAGCATGGGCGGAGAGGCTGCCCCGTCACGAGCCATGCGCACAGCGAATCTCATCTTCTCGGTCATCTCCATTGTTCTCGGCGTTGTGCTGATCCTCTTCCTCCTCACGCAGGCGGTAGAGTGGAATATCGGGATGGCCATCGGGGTCGTCCTCATCCTCAACGGCGCGGTGCGGTTATGGTTCGCACAGGACGACCGCTGACATCCGCAGCGCAACAGGAGTGACGCCGGTGGACACCTGGCGGCGGTTCCTCGTGCCCGTCAACTTCGACCGTGTCAGCCTCGAGGCTGTTCACGTGGCCGGCGCGGTCGCGAAAACGCGGCGGGGAACACTCCACCTCGTTCACGTGATTGAGGTGGGGAGGTCGCTGCCGCTCAATGCCGAACTCGAACAGGAGAGCCGCCGAGCCCAGCAGGTTATCGAACGGGCACGCATCGCGGCCGCCGATGCCGGCTGCAGCAACGTCCGGACCTCGATCGTCCAGGCGCGTGAAGCTGGCCCGGCGCTGCTCGAAGAGGCACGTACACAGCAGGTCGACGTGATCGTCCTGGGGCTCCCGCCATTCCAGGGCGAAGACCGGCCGTTTGCTATCGGCCCCACCGCCGAGTACCTGCTCCGGCACGCGCCGTGCGAAGTCTGGCTCATCCGCAGGCCAATGCGAGACATCTCCCCAGGGGGTCACGAGGGGCCATGAACGTGGTTATCATGGGCTGCGGCCGGCTTGGCTCGCGCATCGCCACGATGCTCGAGCGGCAGGGGCACGCCGTCACCGTCATCGATATCACTGAAACGGCGTTCCGCCGACTACCGGAAGGATTTGGCGGGCGGCGCATTGTCGGGAACGGGATGGACCAGAAAACGCTGGAGCGGGCGGGCATCCAGGAGGCCGACGCCTTCTTCGCCGTAACCCAGGGCGACAACCGCAACTACTTCGCCAGCCAGGTTGCCCGGGAGATCTACGGCGTCCGGCGCGTGCTCTGCAGGGTCTACGACCCCGTTCGGGAGGGCATCTTCCGCGACCTCGGGATTGAGACGTTCAGCCCGACAAGCTACGGGGCGCAGATTATGGTCGACATGCTCCTCAACGAGCCAACCCGGAGGTAGCCCGTGTACATCATCGTCGGCGGCGGCGGTAAAGTCGGATTTCACCTCGCCCTGGAACTGATCCAGCAGGGGCACGAGGTGCTGGTCATCGAACGCGACCCGGCGCGGGTTTCCAACATCCGCGAGGAGCTGGCCGGCAACGTCATTCTCGGCGACTCGTGCGAAGCCACGACCCTGGACACGGCGGGGATCGCCCGCGCCGACCTCGTTGCGGCCGTCACCGGGGACGACGAGGATAACCTCGTTATGTGCGATATCGCCCGCTACCGGGGCGTCAAACGCACCATCGCCCGGATTAACAACCCCCGCAACGAGCTGATTTTCCGGAAGCGCGGCATCGAAACCACAATCTCCGCCACGCAGGCCGTGCTCGCCCAGATCGAGCAGGAGCTGCCGACCCAGTCAATGATTCCGCTGCTCCAGCTCCACTCTGGCCTCGAACTGATTGAGGTCAAGCTGCCCGAGACCTCGCCGGTCGTCGGCCGCTCGGTCCGCGAAATCCTTCTGCCGGCCGAGTCGCTCATTTCGCTGGTCGTGGACCCCGGCGGCGTGCCGCGGATGCCCAGCGGCGACACGCGGCTGCATGCCGGCGATGCCCTCGTCGTCGTCGCGCCGAAGGAGAGCCTCGACATGCTCCGGGAGCAGCTCGTCGGCTCGACGCACGGGCTCGATACCTGAGGACCACGAAGATGACGCGCATCGCCTACCTCGGGCCGCCGGGCACCTTCGGCGAGCTGGCGGCCATGCAGTACGACCCGGCCGCTGAACTCATGCCGTTCCCATCGCATGCCGCCGTGGCCGCCGCCGTCGAATCGGGCATGGCCGACCTCGGGGTCGTCGCCATCGAGAACCTGATCAACGGCTCCGTCCAGGAGACGCTCGACATCCTCATTCACGAGACCGACCTGCAAATCCAGGCCGAACTCGTGGTGCCGGTGCGGCACAACCTCGTTGCGAAGCCGGGCACGCGGCCGGCAGACGTCCGGGTGATCTATTCCCACCCCCAGGCGCTCGGCCAGTGCCGGAAGTTCCTCGAGCGGTGCTTCCCCCACGCCCAGGCCGAGGCCGCCCTCTCGACCACTGAGGCGGTCGAGCTCGCCCTGCGGCGAAACGGCGACGCCGCCGCCATCGCGACCGAGCGCGCCGCTCAGCTCCTCGGCGCGGAGGTGCTGGCCCGCGACATCCAGGACTCCGAGAACAACGTGACGCGGTTCCTCGTCCTGGGAAGGGGCCTGCCTGCCCCAACCGGCCGGGACCGCACGTCGATCGCGTTCACCTTCGCCGAAGATCGGCCCGGTGCTCTTGCGAGCGTCCTGAACGCGTTTGCCGCAGCAAATATCAACTGCACGAAGATCGAGAGCCGCCCGACGAAGGCCACCTTCGGCGAGTACGTGTTCCTGATCGATTTCGAAGGTCACCAGCAGGACCCCGCGGTCCGCGACGTCCTGGAGCGCATCCGTCCGCTGTGCGCCGAGCTGAAGGTCTTCGGAAGCTACCCCCGGGCGCTGTAGCGGGCGTGGCTACGGGACGTA
The DNA here is from genome assembly GCF_008838325.1 of Tepidiforma bonchosmolovskayae. Taxonomy (GTDB): domain Bacteria; phylum Chloroflexota; class Dehalococcoidia; order Tepidiformales; family Tepidiformaceae; genus Tepidiforma; species Tepidiforma bonchosmolovskayae. Next base: position 3,273 of record NZ_CP042829.1, read on the forward strand.
GGTCTCGCAGCCCGTCGGGAATGCAGTCGTCGCAAGGCCGCGGTAACAGGTGTCGTTACCTGGACCGCCCTGGAGGTTGACCGACGGGCGGGGCCCGCCGATGAGCACGTCATTTCCGCCCTGCCCGCGGAGCGTGGCATTGTTGGCGCCGCCGACGATACAGTCGTCTCCGCCTCCCCCGGACAGTGTGGACGGGGTACTCCCGCCGCCCAGGACCAGCTGGTTTCCGGCCCCTCCGGTCCCGGAATAGTCGATCGACGTGAGGGTCAGACCGGCGCACTCGGGTGGGGCCAGCTGCGCAATCGTCAGCGGGACATCTGTCACGCCGATGTTCGTCGGCGGGACCGTATTCGTCGCCGCAGACGCAGTGAACGCTGCCGCCAGGGTCACCGCGCCGGCCGCGGCGGCACCGATGCGGACGCCCCAGCCCTTCATGCTGCACGCTCCGTGCCGTATTCCCCGGGGTCGAAGGCGAACCGGTAGACCACCGCACCATCGCGCACATAGCAGACGTGCTGCCCGGGCCGGGCCTCCTGCAGGATGATGCCGCCCGTCCTGGCAGCGAGCCGTTCGAGGTCCTCCATCGAGGCAACATCCACCACCGGGACGTCGTCCGGCGCCACCGGGCCGGTCACCCGCACCGGAACGGCACCGGCGGCGCGCACGTCCGACACTTCGGACCAGCCCCTGCGGGCGACCGCAATGAGAAGCGCACCGGCGCAGGCCACCATCACCGCAGCTCCGGCTACGCCGACGATACGCGCAGCGACCACCGGGAGGCTGACGAAGAGGATGCGAACGACATTCCCGATACGCTGCCGGTCCACCACGGTGCCCGTTGCAGCCGGGGCGATGGCAGCATCAGGCTTCGCGGCGTCGAGGCGCAGCTGCGTACGGTCGAGCGCCATCGGGAGCGCAGCTTCCGGGAAGTCTGCCGAGAGGCGCGCCCCGCCGAGCTCGCCGTCCACGCGGACCCGCGGCCGGATCGTGACGGTGTAACGGTCGTTGCGGACGCCGGTTTGCGCTTCAAGCGTCGCAATCTGTTCCTGCAGGTCGGCCAGGCGGAGGACACCGTCCGTCCGGAATGCGGTGCCTGCGAACGAACCGGGTTCTCCGATGGGGAGGGTGCGCTTCCAGCCGCTAATGTCTCCCAGTTCGGCTACCAGCTGATAGGTTCCGGTGAGCTGCGCCGGCGACGGGGAGGTGAACTCGTATACGAAGGTGAAGGCGACCGTATCGCTCAGGCGGAGGTAGACCGGCTCACCGGTCGTGGCCTTGCCGGCGTCGTACAGCCTGGCATCAGCCGCGGCGGCTTCATACGAAAACTGGCCGCGCTGGCTGTAGGAAAACTCGGTTGTCACTTCGCGGTGCGTTGGCCGTGCGAAGGCTACCCACGCCAGCGCTGCGAACCCGATGGCGAGTGCGAGGAGCAGGGCAAGCGTGTCCTGCCAGTTCCGGAAGATCGGGGGCATTGGAGAACCTCCGTTGGAGCGTTGCCGGCCGGGCCCGACAGGAGCTGCAGCGCGCGACGCGCCGGCGCCTGCAAACATGCCGGCGAAGGCGATGAAGAGCACCAGACCTGCCCACAGCGGCGACCTGAGGCGCCAGAGGACACGCCCGGCACCGGGAATGTGCAGCCAGAGCTTCCCCACGATGTCGTTGCTGGTTGGCCGGTAGGAATCCTCGAAATCGTTGTGGTCGCCCTTCAGGGTGAACCGCCCATCCTTCTCGTCGACGATGCGGTGGATGACGTGACCCACACCAGGATGGCGGTAGGTCACCACATCACCGGGGACGTACCTGTCGGCCGGGCGCACGATGGCAAGGTCGCCGCGGTGCATGCCGGGCTCCATCGAGTTCCCGTTCACAATGACGTACGACGCCTGGCCGCCAAGCTGGGGCGGGGCAAACAGGATCCACGCGCAGGCGACCGCTACCACCAGGAGCGCGGCTGCCACTGCTGCGGTAACGCGCCGGCTCCGCTCACCGTCGCGACGGGGCACCGCCAGGTGGCCGACATTTCCCCGTATCATCGCGGCGCCCTCTCCCACCCTACTGCGCCGCCACGACGCGCAGGCCGGTGACAGACGCCACCGTGGCCGACGTAGTGCAGGTGATGCTGGAGCCCGTGGAGCAGGCGGCGCCCCAGGTCGCGCCCCCGTCGGTCGAAACGCGGACCGTACCCGTCGGCGGTACCGCTGGCGAAATCGTGAAGGTGACGGACGCGAGCTGCTGCGGGTTCGCAGCGTTCAGGTTGTAGTGGACGTTGGTCACCGTGTAGCCGCTCACGCCTGCAGCGCCGTCACCGGCACGGGTTGCCGGGACCGTGTTTGACGCGGCAAAGCCGTATGACGCGGCTGCCACCGCTGCCAGTGCTGCCGCCAGGGCCAGGCGCCGCGGTACGGAGAAAAGCAGGCGTACCATGTGTCCTCCCGGGACCCGAGGGCCCGGGGGCGTTTGCCCCCGGGCTCACCCCATCGTCTTCCCGGCGTGACCGCGCCGGGGTACGCGCATCGCTACTGCGCAGCGACCACCCGAAGGCTGGTGAAGGCGGCGCCGATCGGCTGCGCCGTCGAGAACGTGCAGGTGATGGTCGAGCCGGTCGTGCAGCTCGAGGACCAGGTGGTGCCGCCGTCGAAGGAGACGGCCGCGGTGCCGGTCGCCGGGACGGCAGGCGAGATGTCGAAGGTGACCGAGTTGGCGGTGGCCGGGTTGGCCGGGTTCAGGTTGTAATGGACGTTGCTGATGGTGTACCCGGAAACCGTGTTCGAACCGTCGCCGGCATTGGTTGCGGGGACGGTGTTCGTCGCCGCAAAGCCGAGGGCCGAAACGGCCACGATGGAGAAGACCGCCGCGGCAATCAGCCGGCGCGGGCTCCTCAAACTGCGAACAATCATGGGTTCTCCTCCAGGTTGCTGGCGGGGTGTCCGCCGCGAATTCAGGCGCGAACGCCTTTCGCTGGAGGAATTCGTCGGGGTGGACAGGGGGTGAAAGGGCGCCTTTCGCATCTATACGAACTTGTCTTAGACAGGTTCCGTAAATCGCGATTCAGGTCCGGCCGCGGCTGCCGATATGGCCTCGCCATGGCGTCTCGGGGTTTACCCGCACGATACCGTGATGCCGGTGCCACTTGCGGCGCACCCCGCCAGGGGCGCACGATCACGTCATGGACGCAGCCATCTACCGGGAGCTCCAGCGCGCCCTTTCGGCCGGCGAGCCGGTAGCCCTGGCGACCGTCACGCGAACGCGCGGCTCAACGCCCCGAAAACCGGGGGCCAAGATGCTGATTCGTGCCGACGGCAGCTTCTTCGGCACAATCGGCGGCGGCTGCGGCGAGGCCGAGGTATGGCAGGAGGCGATGGCCGCCCTCGAGGATGGGCGCCCGCGGACGGTCGTGGTCGACCTGACCGAACCGACTAACGGCGAGGACAAGATCTGCGGCGGAGTGATGGACGTATTCGTTGAGCGCCTGGGGTAATCACCGGCGCATTCGCCAGACCCCGGCGGCGTGGTAGCATCATCGCAGCGGGCAGGGGGATCCGGCCCGCAGGAAGAAGGCAGGTATGTTCGGTTCCCTTGGAGCCCTGGAGCTCATCATCATCGCCCTCGTCATCGTCCTGATCTTCGGTGTCGGGAAGATCTCCGGACTCGGCCGTGAACTCGGCACTTCGATCAAGGAGTTCCGCCGTGCCGTCAAGGACGAAGACGCCGAGGCGCAGAAGCAGCCGCAGCAGCCGACCTACCAGCAGGTCACGCAGGCGCCCCCTCCGCCCCCGCCCGTTGCAGTCCAGCCGCCGGCCTCGAACCAGCAACAGGCCGGCGACTCCACCAACCGCAACACGCCCAACCTGTTCTAGACCGTCTGTTCCGTTCGAGACACCCGGCCCCCGGTTTCCAACCGGGGGCCGGGTGCGTCGGGGACCGTGCAGGCACCCCACAGCAGGCATGCGCCGCACCGGGGGTTCCGCTTCCGGCAGAGGTGCTTGGCGTGGAGAACGACCAGTGCGTGCACCCTGGCGTACCGTTCGGCCGCTCGCTCGTCTGTGACCGCCGGCAGTGAGGAAACAAGCCACTCCTGCCAGGCGCTATACCCTTCGGCGGCCGGCCCCATGCCGAGCCGTCGAAAGAGCCGGGCCGTGTACGTATCAACGACGAGCGCTGGCTGCCGGCCGGCGTAGCACACGATGCAGTCGGCCGTCTCAGGCCCGATGCCCCATGTCTGCAGCAGGCGCGAGCGGAGCTCGGCGGCGGGCAGGGCGAGCAGCCGGTCAAGCCCGCCTGCCCCGGCACAGGTCGCGAGGAAGGCGCGGAGCTTCCGGGCTTTCTGCCGGTACTGGCCGCTGGGCCGAACGAGTGATTCCAGTTCGGCATCGCTGAGGGCCGCCATGCGTGCCGGGTCAAGGGCGCGCGCGTCCCGCAGCCGCTCGAGCGCCCGTTCAACATTGGTCCAGGCCGTGTTCTGGACCAGGATGGCGCCCACGCAGACCTCGAAGGGCGGTTTCTCCGGCCACCAGTGCCATTCCCGGTGGCCGTGCATCGCTTCGAGCGCGGCGATGACGCCTGGCACCGTCAGCATGGCCCAAGAGGCACCCTGGGGGGTTCGGGGTCCGGCAGGCGAGCAGCGCGCTCGGTGACCCAGGTGCGGAACGTCACTGCCCCGATGATGATCGCGCCGCCGAGCACCGCCCACCATCCGGGGGTTTCGCCAAGGACGAGAAACACCCAGACGGGGTTGAGGACCGGCTCGAGCATCCCGATGAGCGACGCCTCGAGGGCGGGCACGGTCCGCATGGCGTACCCGAACAGCAGGTAGGCGAAGCCGATCTGGACCACGCCGAGGAAGACCAGCCCGGCCAGGTCACCCGGCGTCGGGGCGAACAATGCGGTCTCGCCGCGGGCCAGGTTAACCGGCACCAGGGCCGCGACCAGCAGGAGGTTGCCCAGCAGCATCGCGAGAGGGCGCGTCTCCTGCGTGCACCCCGGCGCGCGGAGGAGCAGGAACATCGCCGCCAGCGTGACCCCGGAGGCTGCAGCAAGGAGATTGCCGCCGAGGGCATTGCCTTCGAACCTTCCGACGAAAAAGAGGCTCATCCCTCCGAACGCCACGACGACCGTCGCGACGTCGAGCCGGGTGACCTGCTCGCGGAGCAAGAGCGGGCCGGCGAAAAGCAGGTACACCGGAGCCGTGTACTGGAGGAAGATGGCATTTGCGGCTGTTGTGAGCTTCGTCGCAGCCACGAACATGACCAGGGTGAGCGCGTACGTCACGGCGATCGCCCACGTGAGACGGCTCACCTGCCGCGGCCATACCGGCCGCGGACGGACAACCATCAGGATGGTCAGGGCGGCGAATCCGGACCGCCACATGGTGACCCCGAGTGCATCGAGCGACACCCACTTGATGAAGAGCCCTCCGGTGCTCCACAGGACGGCCGCGCCGAGCACGGCGAGGAGGCCGCGGTGGCGCGGGCTCAACCCCAGTTCGCCCAAAGCACGCGCAACAGCGGCGTCCACGCGTGCAGTGTGGGGCGGGCGGCGTCGTGGCGCAAAAAGCGAACTGCATGGACGCGCCCCTGTGAAATGGCTATGATCTTGATAGTGCAGCGGGTGGGACCAGAGCCCCGCGTCTGCCACCACGCAGGAGGATGTGCGATGTCTGTGGAACCCGGCGCGTCGGTCGCGCTCGTCAACATCACGGAGCGGGCAGCTGAGAAGGCCCGCGCGCTCCTCGAGGCCCGGGAGCTGCCGAATGGGGCGCTGCGCGTCTTTGTCGCCGGCGGCGGCTGCTCCGGCTACCAGTACGGCATGGCGCTTGCGCGGTCGTCCGAGGAGGATGACATCGTCATCGAGCAGTACGGCGTCCGTATCCTGGTGGACCCGGAGAGCGCCCGCTACCTCGAGGGCGCCGAAATCGACTATGTCGACGACATCATGAAGAGCGGCTTCAGCATCTACAATCCGAACGCGGTCAAGAGCTGCGCCTGCGGCTCGAGCTTCCAGACGGCTGACGGCAGCGGCCAGCCGCGCGCCTGCTGCTAGGACACCCATCCCGGAACGGACCACAAGGGAGGGGGAGAGCGAAAGCCTCCCCCTTTCTCGTTGCCAGGCTCCCTATGGGCCTGAGGGCGAAAGGCCCTCCTACATCAGCCGCCGCATCAGGTGGGTTTCGGTAGTCAGGAACACCATCGAGGCTCGAGTGGCCGCCCGGAGGCGGGCAAACTCCGCGTCGGTCACCGCCATCTCATCGAATTTTTCCAGTTCGGCGAGCGAATCGAATTCCGCCACGATGGCAACGCCGCTCGTGTGGCCGGTCATCGCGCTCCAGACACTCGTGGTCGCGTCTATCCCGCGCTGCTTCTGGTAGTCGAGCGCATGGGAGACCGACAGAACGAAGTCCCGGTGCTGCCCAGGCTTGACTTCACCCGTGAGGACCCGCATGAACTTCCGCGGGGCAGTCGCCTCCTCGGAGGTCATCAGCCCCTCTGAGTGGTACGCCAGGCGGTGGATCGAGACCTTCACGTCGTCGTAGACCATGTGCGTGCGAACAGCACGCCGCACCTCCGCAAACCGGGCATCCTCCGTGGCCATGTCAGTCCAGCGCTCAAGGTCCTCGAGCGTGTTGAAATCGGCCGCGATGAGCACTCCGTTGTTGCGGCCGGTCATCGAACCCCAGACAGCGGTCCGCGCCCGGATGCCCCGCTCGACCTGGAAGTCGGTCGCGACCCGCATCGCGTCGAGAAACTCCCGCGTCTTTCCCTGGGCGACAATGCCCGAGAGGATGCGTCGATACATGCTTCACTCCGGTTCGCGCCGCTTCTGCGGCCGGCGCGCGCCAAGTCTACCAGAGGGGCCGGATTCGGGCCGCCGGGCGGCTATAATCGCGGTCGATGGCGCTGTACGTTGCGTTCTTCCGATTCAAGCCGGGCACGAACGTCCTCCAGGGGCTCGAAGCGTTCGAGCGGCGCAAAACGTTCCAGCATCCGCGGCAGGCGAAGGTGCTTGCCGAGCTGTGGGTGAACGCTCCTGAAGGGCTGCCGCAGGTCGTCCTTGCCTGGGAGGCCGACGATGAAGGCCCCGGAGACTACTACGAGGCCGCCTGGGGTGACATCTTCGACATCACCATCGCCCCGGCGACCCTGCCCGTGAGCGAACTGCCGGCTGACCTGCCGGAATCGCTGCGGCAGCACCTTACGTGACGGACGGGCCTCCGGCGGACGGCTGGCTCGGCAGCCGGATTGTCGTCGTTGGTCCGAGCTGCTCCGGGAAATCGACGCTCGGGGCTCTCCTGGCCGACCGGCTCGGTCTACCCTTCATCGAACTGGACGCGCTCTTCTGGCGGGAGAACTGGACGCGGCCGGCCGACGAAGAGTTCTGTGCCCTCCTTCGCGGCGCCCATAGCGGCGACGGCTGGGTGAGCGCAGGCAACTACCTCCGACAGACCGGTCACATCACCTGGCCGCTGGCCGACACGATCATCTGGCTGGATGTTGGGCTGGCAACGACCTCGTGGCGGGTACTGCGCCGCTCCTGGCGCCGATGGCGCTCGGGCGAGCTTCTCTGGGGCGTCTGCCGGGAGAACTTTTGGCGGCAGCTTGCCCTGTGGGACCCAAACCAGTCGCTCATCCGCTACAACATCTCGCGCCGCGCCCGGAATCGGGAGCTGTTCGAACGCGCAGCACGAGAAGCAGAAGCCGCAGGAAAACGCTTCCTGCGGCTTCGTTCCCGCGACGATATCGCGCGGCTGCTTGCCTCAGTGGGCGGACCGGGCCGGGCCGAGGCCCCTACCGGCCCTTGAAGACCGGCTCGCGACGCTCGGCAAAGGCAGCCAGGCCCTCCTTGAAGTCCTCGCTCTGGAAGAGCGGCAGCAGCTGGAGATAGATGTGGTCGACAGCCGCTTCAAACGTCTCTTCCATTCCGAGCCGCATCATGCGCTTGGTGGCCTGGACGCTCAGCGGCGCGTTGTTCGCAATCTTGGTCGCCCATGCCCGGGCTTCGGTCATGAGCTGGTCATGGGGCACGACCTTGTTGACCAGCCCAAGCTCGAGCGAACGCTGGGCATCGAGCACATCGCCGAGGAAGGCGACCTCCGCGGCGCGGGCCCAGCCGAGCAGGCGCGGCAGGTACCAGCACCCGCCGCTCTCCGGCAGCACGCCGCGCTTTGCGAAGACTGCGCCCATCTTGGCGTGCTCGCTGGCGATGCGGATGTCGCAGCCAAGGGCGAGGTCCATACCGTAGCCGGCGGCAGCGCCGTTGAGGGCGCAGATCATCGGCTTATCCATGCGGTTGATGACGATGGGCGGCGAATTATGGAGGTCGAACAGCTGGTATCCGCCGCGGCCGGGCTGGAGCGAGCCGTCGCCGCCGCCCGACATCTGGTCCTTCAGGTCGAGACCTGCGCAGAAGCCGCGTCCGGCACCGGTCAGGATGACACAGCGGACGTCGCGGTCGATGTTGGCTTCCTGGAGCGTCTTCGAAAGCGCGCTGAGCATCGGGCCGCTGATGGCGTTCAGGCGGTCCGGCCGGTTCAGGGTGATCGTCAGGATGTAGTCCGAGTGTTCGACAAGCAGCTCGGGCGTCGGGGAAGGCGAAACCACGATGAGACTCCTGCAGGGGCGTTATAGCGTTGCCACGGGAGTGTTGCACCGGAGGCGCAGGCCGGCAAGCGGAGCGCTTCAGCGCTTGAGCAGGTACTCGCGGAGCGTCAGCCCGGAGCGGTGGACCTCCGCCGCGACGTCACGGCCGACATACCGGATGTGCCAGGGTTCGTAGGCATAGCCGGTCACCTGCTCCTTGCCTGCCTGGTAGCTGACGATGAACCCGAACTTCCAGGCGTTGGCCTCGAGCCAGGCGGCTTCAGGTGTCCCGGAAAAGTTCTCCAGGAAGAGCCCGCGCGCGCCGACGTCGACGGTCGTGCCCAGCTGGTGTTCGGAGTGGCCGGGCCGCGCGCTCGTGCGGTCGGCGTACTCCTGGCCGTACAGCTGCACCCACGAGCTGTAGGTTTGGGCCTGGGTGGCGTAGCTGCGGTAGCTGCTGTTCACCGCGAGGCTGTAGCCGTCCAGCCGCGCCGCGTCGAACAGTTCGAGCAGGGCATCGAGCGCCTCACGCCGGAGGTACTGGGCACCCCCGGCCGAAATCTCCGCCGGCAGCTGCACGAGGTCGGGCGGCTCACAGTCGGCGGGGAGACGGTGCTGCTTGTCGAGCGGGGCAAGGATGTCGCCGCAAGCAACGACGATCGCCCCGTCGGCATTCGGCGTGGGCGAGGGTGTCGGCCTGGCAGGCGGCGCGGTCGGTGACGGCGAAGCCCCTGCGGCCGCCGGTGCAGTCGCGGGTTCTGTTGCCGGCCCGGCCGGTACCGCCGGCAGCGGATTGCCGCTTCCCCTGCTCGCACCATCGGCCGCAACCGTCACGAGGACGACGATGCTCAGGATGACCGCGACCACCGAGGCGATGAAGACGGGCTGCCAGTTGAAGGCCTCGCGCCGCTCACCGACCGTCCGTGCGCTGCGCGCGCGGGTCCGTTTCCGTGCGCCGGTGTCTGCCATCCTGCCTACCTTATCGCCGCTCGCGGTAGCGGCCCAGTGCCGGGCATTCAGGCCGGCTACCGGATTCTCGGGTCGGACGCGACGTCGTCGAGGAATGCACGGAGCAGCGCGCTGGTTACCGCGGGCTGTTCGAGCTGGAAGAAGTGCCCGGCCCCGGCAATCGGCTCCTGCCGTGCAAACTTTGTGACCGAACGGAGCCAGGCCGGGTCACCAAGCGGCCGTTCGGCCCAGATGGCCATGAGCGGCTTCTCGTCCGCTTTCCGGACCAGGTCAGGCAGCGACGCCAGGACGTCCGGCGCATCCTCCAGCATCCCGGCCGCGACATCCGGCGGACAGGTGTACATCACGCTCTCCGCGTAGGCGCGAGCTCCAGGGGGCGAATCCGGGGTGAAAAAGGTTTCGACCAGCGGCCGGAGCCCCTCTTTCGTGCCGAGGTCGCGAATGCGCTGGACCAGGGGATTTGCGCCGGAGCCGCCCGCGCGCGGGGCGGAAATCGGCGAGTCGCCGGTCACGATGCCGATGACGCGGTCCGGCCGGAGGTCATTGACGACCAGCGCCGTGATTCCGCCGAGGCTGTGCCCGATGAGGACGGCCGGGCCGAGTTCGAGGTCTTCGAGCAACTCGGCGATGTCAGCGGCAGCCCGCCGGATGCCGAATGGCGGGACAGCCGGCGTCGCTCCCCGCCCGCGGAGGTCGACCGCGATGCAGCGGTGGTCACGCGAAAGGTCGGTTATCTGCGGCTCCCACGCGTGGCGATCGCAGCAGAGGCCGTGGATGAACACCAGCGGCGGGGTGCCGCTGCCGGTCTCGAGGTACGCCAGGATGCTCGCCATGGCCTAGCGGAACCACCCTCGGCGGCTGCGGCTGGAGCGGCCTGGCAGGAGCTGGAGGAGCCGCTGTGCGCGATGCGTCTTGCGGCGCCGGCGGGCGGCGGACTCGACCCGGTGCGCTGCCTCCCGGACAAGTTCGGGTGCGTGGCGCCCGGTCTCTCCCAGGGCAGCGAGCGCCTCTGCGGCCGCGGCACGGGCCCGCGAGAGGTCGGCTTCGTCGATGCTGCGGCGGGCGCGCCGGGCGCCGCGGGCACTGATCTCCGCGAGCCGAGCGACCGTCTCGGCCGCGCGGGCACGCGCCAGTTCCAGGTCCACGGCCGGGATGGGCGGCGCGGCCTGGCGAACCGTCCTCAACGCCCGCTTCGGGGCCGGACTGTGCCGTTCCCGGCGGGCCTCAGCGCCTTTCCGGATGAGGAACCCGAGACCGGCCAGGGCGATCACGGCGCCCGCGCCGGCAAGCACCAGTGTCATCGTGCCGGGACCGCGCCGCCGGACCGTGGCCTGTTCTTCGACAAGCTGTTCCAGCGCTGGCGGCTCGGGCGGGGCCTTCGGCGGGAACTCGCCCCGCTGGACCTCGGCAAGGAAGCTGGCAACTGCTTCGGTAAACGCATCGGGGTTATCGCCCGGGACACTGTGGCCGGCGCCGGGAATGGTGACGAGCCGGGCGGCCGGCATCTCCTGCACGCACCGTTCCGCAACCTCAGCGGAGAGCACGTCGCTCTCGGCCCCGCGAACCAGCAAGGTGGGGATCGTGATGTTCCGGAACAGCTGCCACATCTCGTCGTTACTGAGCCGCCAGCCGACGGTGATTCCGCTGTCCGGCTGGCGGAATCGCCGGTCGAACTTCCACGTCCATTTGCCCCCCTCGGTCGGCTTCAGCCGGTGGCGCATCCGTTCGCGGATGTTCTCGAGGGTGCGCCGCGGATTGAAACGGTGCGCCATCTGGACGAACTCTTCAAACTCGAGCTCGTCCGGCCCCCGGGTGAAGCGGACGATGTTGTCGACGCCTTCTTTCGAGGCCTCGGGGCCCACATCGACGAGCACCAGTGCCGTCACGTGCCCGGGGTAGGTGTTTACGTACGAAACGGCATTCAGGCCGCCCATCGAGTGCCCGATGAGGATGAACCTGTCGAGGCCCACCGCCTTACGAAAACCTTCGAGGTCTTCAACAAACGCCTCACGGGAGTAGTCGCCGCTCTCCGACCAGTCGCTGTCGCCGTGGCCGCGCTGGTCGAGCGCGAGAAGCCAGTAGCGGTCCTGCATGCGCTCGGCGAACTCGTCGAACATGTGCCCGGAGACGCCGAACCCGTGCAGCATGACGATAGGCGGCGAGGAAGGGTTCCCCCACTCCTGGTAGGCCAGTTTCAGACCGTTGACGGTCACGGAGCGTTCGATGTACCCGGCCGTTACCACAGCTCACCTCCGGTGTGGGCGCGCGGGGACACGCCTGCATCGATGATACCACCGGGGTTGACGGGCTGGACGCCGTCAACTGAGGGGCGGGAGCCCCTGCCGGGCAAGCAGGGTGTTGTAGGTCCGGACGAGGGCGTCGCCCTGGTAGGCGAAGCCTCCGCCGGGGTTAAAGCTGTCGTCATATGCGGCCCGGACGAGGTACTCGCCCGAGTAGCCAGCCTGCTCGAGCTTCTGCCACGAGGCTGCCAGTCCGCGGGCCGCGCGGTCAGCGTTCGCCTCGGGGTCGAAGCGGAGGTCGCCCATCCCGTGGCCGTACCCCTGGTCGTGGAGCTGGAAGAGGCCGACCGAATGGCCGCCGTCTCCGACCGCGTCGGGCCGGCCGCCGCTTTCGATGAGCATCACCGCCTTCAGGAAGAGCGGGGGCACCCCGTATTTCTGCCCCAGCCGGTTCAGCAGGCCGTCCCAGCGGTCGGGGTCGCCTGCGGGCTCGCGCGAGACAACCGGGGTGTGCGGCTCGGGAGCTGCCCGGCCCGCGGCCGGGGACCTTCCGCCGGCGCGGGCAGCCTGCAGGCCGGGAGTGCCTGCCGGCGCCGAGGCCTGGCGGAGCGCGGCGGCGAATCCTCCTTCGCGGAGCGAGCGCGCGTGGAGTCCCGCTTCAGCGAGCGATACATGGAGGGGTGACGGAGCGCCGGCCGCCAGCGGGTCGATCGCCATATCCCGATGGTAGTACCCTCGACATGCCCGGCGGCCGCGGGGGCTTCCCCGATTCGCCCCGTGCGAATTCCCTGAATTCGAAGGTGCTCCCGTGGAACGACGCATCCCCGACCCGACCCTGATGGCCCGGCTCCAGCTCAGCGTGAAGGGCGTCGACTGGGCGGCCGGGCTGGTGCGCCGGTGGCAGCATGACACCCCGCCCGGCGGCGGATGGACACCCCACCAGCACGTGGCCCACCTCCTGGCCGCCGAGCAGAACGTTTTCCACGTGCGGATCCCGCGCATCCTTGCCGAGGACTTGCCGATGTTCGAAAGCTGGGACGAGACCGCCCACATGACGCACCAGTACCGCCCCGAGGGGGATATCGAAGAGCTCGCCGAGGCCTTCATGCGGGCCCGGGAGCAGACCGTCGGCTACTTCAAGGACCTCACTCCCGAGCAGTGGAGCCGGACTGCGGTCTGGCCGGGCGGAGTCGGCGAGGTCGACCTCGCATGGGTGGCCGAACGGGCGCTCGCACACGCGCTCGAGCACTTCGTCGCCCTCCTCAACCTTCACCAGGAGTTCGACCGCCGCCACGCCCGGACGTGGCTGAGCGGCTAATCAAGCAGCAGGGCTTCGTACGCGCCGGAGCGGAGCGCCTCGAGCAGGTCGGCGTCGGAGGTGGGCCGGCCAGCAAAGCGCGTCGCGGCCCGCCCGACCTCTGCGGCCGTATGGGCATCGGAGCCGCCGATTCCGGGCAGCCGGAACCCCTTCGCGAGGCCGGCAGCGGCGATATTCTGCAGCCGCGAATCCGAGCCGTTCGCCGCCTCCACCGAGACGAAGAATTCGACGGTCTCCCGGGTCACCCGCAGCAGGCCGTCACGTGCCGGGTGAGCGAGAAAGAGCAGTGCGCCGGCCTCCACGGCGGCTGCGGCAACTTCGCGCGCCGAGGCAGAGAAGGCCGCAGCCGGGAGCCCGAACGCCAGGATGTGGCCGAGGTCAGTCGTCAGCTCGACCGCATGGAAGATTGCAATCGGCGCCGCAGCCCGGAGGGCTTCCAGCTCGTCGGGGGCCCAGGCGCGGTCATGTTCGGTCAGGCAGATGCCATCGAGCCCGCGCTCCGCCGCGAGGCGCGCGAGCTCCAGCGGCTCGAGGGCGCTGCACGCAGAGCGCGGCCACGTGTGACAGTGAAGGTCGATGAGCATCGTCAGCGCGGCAGGCGCACGCCGTAGATTTCGCCCAGCAGGTCAAGGAAGCCGGCCATCGGCCCGGACTGGGGCTTGTTTCGGCGGTACATGACAGCGATATCGCGCTGCACCGGCTCCGCGGATTCGATGTGCACCTTGTGGAGCGTCCCGAGGCGAATCTCGCGCTCGACGGAGACCTCAGGGAGGAGGGCGATGCCAAGGTTGGCTTCAACCATCTTCTTCGTCGCTTCGATGGAGTCGAGCTGCATCTGCTGATGCGGGACGACGCCGAGGTCACGGAAGAGGCCCATGATCATGCCGTAGTAACCGGAATCCCGGTCGAACAGGATCAGGGAGTCCTCCGCGAGGTCTTCCACCCGCACGGAGCCTTTCTTCGCGTACCGGTGCTGTGCCGAAACGACGAGGACCAGCTCGTCCCGGTAGAGCACCACGGTGCGGACGTCAGGGTGGTTAATCGGCCGGCCGAGCCCGACCTGGACGTCGTCGTCCAGGACCATCTGGAGGACCTCGTCGCTGTGGCCGGTGCGCACGAGGACATCGACGCCGGGATGCGTGTCACAGAAGACCTTGAGGAGCCGCGGGAGGACGTAGGTACCGACGGCGGGCGCCGTGCCGATGAGCAGGCGGCCCGCGGTCCCGTCGCGGGTGCCCTCGAGCATCATGAGACCATCATTCAGGGTCCGCATCACCCGCTGAGCGTACGGGAGGAACGCCCGGCCGGCGTCGGTGAGCTTGACGCCGCGGCCCATCCGTTCGAAGAGGGGCTGACCAACCTCCCGCTCGAGCGCCTGGATCCGGTTGCTGAGCGACGGCTGCGCGACATTCAACAGCTCAGCGGCCCGGCTGAAGCTGCCGCAATCTGCCGCCGTAATGAAGGCTTCGAGCTGGGCGAGTTCCATATGACTCAGTCCCCATCGATAGGGTGAGACTATGGTTCGAGCATACGCCCCGGCTGAGCCATAAGCCAGCCCCATAATTCCATCGACCGCCCGGAACGCTACGAGTCAGTCAAAGTAGCGGCCCATCACCCAGTTCAGAACGTCCCGGCCCGTGAGCATGCCGACCACCGCGTCGCCGCGCACGATGGGAATGTGGCGAAAGCCGCCGACGCCCATTTTGTTGAGCGCGTAGGCCATCATGTCATCCTCGCGGAGCACGACCGGGTCGGGCGTCATCACGTCGGAGACCGGGCGGTCGAGCATCGCCGGGTCTGGTGCAACTTTCCGGAGCACGTCGCGGTCAGTGAAGATGCCGGCAATGGCAAGGCCATCCATGACGACCACGGCGCCGGCGCGATCGCGCTGCATGAGCTGCACCGCCTCGCGCACCGTTGCGGTCTGCTGGATGAGCAAGGCTTTGCTCCAGCGGGCCGCCGCGATTGGCAGCGTCAGGTCGGATTCCTTCAGCACCTGGGCGGCCTCGGGCACGTCGATGCTGCTCAGGTCGCTCAGGCACCGCTCGCAGATGTCGGTCCCTTCGATGTTTTCAGCGCCGCAGCTTGGGCAGACGATGACGTTGGACGGGTCTCCGGACATGAATCCAGCCTCCTCCACCTGCCCCAGAAAACAACGTCGGGGCCAGGCTCGGCCCCGACAATAGCAGATAGATGTAGGCGGCGTTGCCCGCTGGCTTATTCCACGACCCAGGTCTCCCCGGTCCGGAGTGCAGCCTCCAGCGAACCCTTGCCCCTGGCCATGGCTTCCTCTACCTGCTGCTGAACGAGCTGGTCGAAGGTGGGGGCATCGACGTCGCGGAAGACACCAATCGGCACCGGGAAGTCCGGGTAGTCCATGCCGACCAGGATATTTGCGAGGGTGATGTTCTCCGCATGGGCATCGTGGACCAGCAGCCCATCGTCGGTCGCGGCGTTCTCGACAATCTCCGGCGTAAAGCCGTTCAGCCGGATGCCGTGCTGGTTCTCCTTGCCGAAGCGCAGCGGCTTGCCGTGCTCGAGGTAGATCATCCGGTCAGCCCGCACTTCCTTTTCGGCGAAGGCGGCGAACGCCCCGTCGTTGAAGATGTTGCAGTTCTGGTAGACCTCGACGAACGAGACGCCGCGGTGCTTTGCCGCGAGGTAGAGCATCTCTTCGAGGTGCTTCGTGTCGCGGTCAACGGAGCGGGCCACGAAGGTAGCGCCTGCCGCGAGAGCGATGCGAATCGGGTTGAGCGGCCGCTCGGTGGTGCCGTACGGCGACGACTTCGTGATCTTGCCGAATTCGGAGGTCGGGGAATACTGCCCCTTCGTCAGCCCGTAGATGCGGTTGTTGAAGAGGACGATCGTCAGGTCGATGTTCCGCCGCATCGCATGGAGCAGGTGGTTGCCCCCAATGCTCAGACCATCGCCGTCGCCGGTGATGACGAAGACCTTCAGCTCGGGCCGGGCGGTCTTCAGGCCCGTCGCAATCGTGGGGGCGCGGCCATGGATGCTGTGAAAACCGTAGGTGTTGACGTAGTAGGGGAAACGGCTGGAGCAGCCGATGCCGCTGATGAAGACGATCTGCTCCCGCGGGACGCCGAGGTCAGGGAGCATCTTCTGCATCTGGGCGAGGATGGAGTAGTCCCCGCAGCCTGGGCACCACCGGACCTCCTGGTCGGTGACGAAATCCTTCCGCGTGAGGACCGGCAGGTCGGGCGAGATGAGGCCGTCGTTGGGCGTCGTCGGTGCAGTCATGTCAGCCTCCACTAACCCCGGCGCTGCGGGTGAACTCAAGGACGTATTCGTCGCGCAGGCCGAGCACTTCGTCGATCTTGCCTTCGATTTCGGCGATCTTGAACGGCTGGCCCGAGATCTTGTTGAACGGAATGGCGTCGATAAGGAAGCGGCCGCGGATGAGCAGTGCCAGCTGCCCTGTGTTGAGCTCGGGAATGAGCACCTTCCGGTACCTCTTCAGCACATCGCCGAGGTTGGCCGGGAAGGGGTTCAGATAGCGGAGGTGGGCCGAGGCAACGCTGAGCCCCCGCTTGCGCGCATTGTCGCAGGCGCTGGTGATTGAGCCATACGTGCCGCCCCAGCCAAGCACGAGGAGGTCGCCCTCTTCGGGACCGGTCACCTCGAGCGGCGGGATGTCCTGGACGATCCGCTCGACCTTGCCCTTGCGGGCGAGGGTCATTTCATGGTGGTTGCGCGGGTCGTAGCTGATATCGCCCGTTTCACCGGATTTTTCGAGGCCGCCGATGCGGTGTTCCAGGCCGCGCTGGCCGGGGACGGCCCAAGGCCGGGCGAGAGTCTTCGGGTCACGCCGGTACGGATTGAACTTTCCTTCCTGCGGCTCCGCGTAATGCCACTCGATCTTCGGCAGCTCAGAGATATCGGGGATGCGCCACGGCTCGGAGCCGTTGCCGAGGTAGCCGTCGCTCAGGAAAACGACCGGCACCATGTACTTCAGCGCGATCCGGAAGGCCTCGATCGCCATGTAGAAGCAGTCCGAGGGAGTGCAGGGCGCGACGATGGCCACGTAGCTGTCGCCGTTGCGGCCGAACATCGCCTGGAGCAGGTCAGCCTGCTCGGTCTTGGTCGGCATACCCGTGGACGGACCGGCCCGCTGGACGTCGATGACGACAATCGGGAGCTCGGTCATGACGGCGAGATTGAGCGCTTCGCTCTTGAGGGCGAGGCCGGGGCCGCTCGTCCCCGTGAGCCCGAGGTGCCCGCCGTAGGCCGCGCCGATGGCCGCGCCGATAGCGGCAATCTCGTCTTCGGCCTGGAACGTCTTGATGCCGAAGTTCTTCAGCTTGGAGAGCTCGTGGAGGATGTCGCTCGCGGGGGTAATCGGGTAGCTCGCGTAGAAGAGCGGCAAACCGCTGAGCACGGAGGCGGCAACGAACCCGAGGGCCGTCGCTTCGTTTCCGCTGATGTGGCGGTAGACGCCGGGCGGCACCTTGGCCGGGGGAACCCGGTACTGCACCCGGAACAGCTCGGTCGTCTCACCGAAGTTGTAGCCGGCCCGCAGCGCGCGCAGGTTCGCCTCGAGGATGTCAGGGCGCCGCTTGAACTGCTCGGTCGCCCACTTGATGGTCGTGTCGAGGGTGCGGCCGTACAGCCAGAGCACGAGCCCGAGGGCATAGAAGTTACGGCAGCGGAATTTGTCCTTGGCGCTGAGCGGCAATCCCTCGAGCGCCAGCTCGTTCTGCCGGGTGATGGAGATCGGGACGACCTGGTAGCCGTTGAGGGAGCCGTCCTCAAGCGGGTTCGTTTCGTAGGCCGCCTTCTTGAGGTTGGTCGGCTCGAACTCATCCTTATCGACGATAAGAAGGCCGCCGGGCTTCAGATCCCCGAGGTTCGTTTTCAGGGCGGCCGGGTTCATTGCGACGAGAACGTCGGGGCGGTCACCCGGGGTATAGATTTCGGTGCTTGCGAAGGAGATCTGGAAGCCGGAGACGCCGGGGAGCGAGCCGGCGGGGGCCCGGATCTCCGCCGGGAAGTCGGGCAGGGTTGCGAGGTCGTTTCCGAAGACTGCCGCGGTCCGGGTGAACTGGGTGCCGGTCAGTTGCATGCCGTCGCCGGAGTCGCCGGCGAAGCGGATAGTGACACGTTCGAGCTCTTCAATCTGGTGTTCGGGCTTGAGCTGCGCTTCAGTAGTCATGGGTCTCTGCTTCTTATCCACCCTCTGGTTGCTCCATCACCTGGTGAGGGCGCGGAGGCAGGTTTAGGACGTCTTCCGGGTACGCCTCTGCGAGGTCACGCAGGAGGTCGCCCAGCCGCAGGACCCCCACAACCCGGCCGCCCTCCACCACGGGCAGATTCCGGTAGTGGTGCTGCTGCATCAGGGCAATTGCTTCGGCCACCGTCCCTGTGGAGGCAATCACCCGGGGTTGCTTCGTGAGCACCGAAGCGCGAAGCGGCTGGTCCCAATCGAACCCATCCACCATGCATTTCGTAAGGACATCGCGTTCCGTGAAGATCCCCTGCAGCTCGCCGTTCTCAACAGCGAGGACGCACGAAGTCCCGAGACGGTTCATCGTTGCGACGGCCTGGCGAACGGGGATCAATGGCGAAACGGTGGCTGGCTCGCTCAGGGTCAGCTCGGAGAGGCGTTGGTTGACGAACCGGCTGAGCCGGGTGCGATCCATCTGCGCTGTCGTTCGCCTGGATGGGATGATGCGGACCGGCGGGCGCAAAGGCACACCGTGCGCGTTACCTCAAGTCTACGCTCTTTCGCAACGTTGTGCAGAAGCCGCCGCGCGGGCGGCTGCGGGCTCCGCGCGACTCCCCTGATAGTCCATACGACTCTTCCCTATTTCTCCCGGCCGTCACCGGCCCGTCCCTGCAGTGCCGCTTTTCCGGGGCCGATATTCCGAATACGCCCTGCTACCTGCGGGACACGGGGAAACATGGCTTCCAAAGCGCAGATCCAGACGGTCAAGGCGGACTTTCTCGATCCGTCGCTCTACGAAGACACCGGCCTTTCCGGCGTACCCCGGCTAAGCCGGGGAACCATTCTCGGGGCGCTCAGCCGTGCGTTCGACCTGGCCGAGGGGAGAAAGCCGGGGCATGCCCAGCGGGTCGCCTACATCGGCGTTTACCTTGCCAGCGACCTTGGGCTCGAGCCGCCGCGCATCGAAGAGGTTTACTTCGGCTGCCTGCTCCACGACGTCGGCATGTCGGTACTCGACCCGGTCGGGGTCCAGGCGGCGCCGCCCGCGGCTCTGTGGAGCCGGATCGGCCGGCCCGGCGCAGAGGCCCTCGTGCGGCCGTCGGCCGGCGTCTGGTCCGACGTCATCGAGACGATCGCCCGGCATTGCGAGGCAGGCGCCGGGGTGGCGCGCCGGATGGGCTTCTCGGAGGCCGTCGCCGCGGCCGTGCTCGGTCACCACGATTGCTGGGACGGTTCGGGCCGCCCTGGCGCCGTGCCCGGCAACGAGGCGCCGCTGGTCAGCCGGATCGTCGCCCTGGCCGACCGCTTCGAGACCCTGCTCGACGGCGATGCGCCGCCGCTGGCGCTCCGCAGGAGCGGCCCCGCGCTCGTCCGTGACATGGCCGGGCGAGAACTCGACCCGGAGCTGGCCCACCACATGGCGAAGCTGGCCGCCCGCGACGACTTCTGGCTCGGCCTGTACGACAACGACCTCGGCGCCGGGCTGATGGCGCTCAACTACGGCGGCGTGCTCGGCCGCGACGAACTGTTCGAGTTCCTCGGCGTGCTCAGCGATGTCGTGGACGTTCGGAACGGCCGGGAAGAAGGTTCCGGGCGGCGAATTGCCGACATGGCCCGGCGGGTCGCGCTTCACTGCGACATGACGGAGCGTCGCGCCGACCTTGTGAAGGTGGCCACCCTGCTTCACGACATCGGGACGCTCGGGGTACCGGCGCGGTATCTGCGGAAGCCGGACATCCTGAGCATCGATGAGATGTCGGCGGTCCAGATGCACCCCATCTATGCCCGGGACATCCTCGGCGAGATCCCCGGGCTCGGCGCCGCTGCCTGGTGGGTCGGCTGCCACCATGAGCGGGTCGATGGCAAGGGCTACCCGGGCATGCTGGAGGGAAGCGAGGTGCCGGTCGAAGCCCAGATTATTGGCATGTGCGAAACCTTCGACGCCCTGACCAATGACCGCCCCTACCGGCGGGCGCTGCCCCGCTCCGAGGCCTTCGAGATTATGCGCGGGCTCGCCGGCAACCGCTTCGACTCCTACCTCCTCGCCCGCTTCGAAAGCGTGGCGGGGCCGTTCGACGCCTGAGACGGGCGCCATCCCGTCCGCACGGGCATCTCCCGCGACCGAGGGGGTCGGCGTACGCCGGCCCCCTCGGCACGTGCGCAACAACACTGCCGCGCTACAATGGCCGGCCACGACCACCTCGCGGGGACTTGCTCTATGACGACGCGCGTCATTTCCATCTCGCGGCAGGTTGGGACGGCCGGCGAAGCGGTCGCCCAGGCGGTCGCGAACCGTCTCGGCTTCCGGTACGTTGACTACCAGGTCATCCAGGAGGCGGCAGCTGAGGCCGGCGTCTCGCCAGAGACCGTCTCTGAGGCGGAGCACAGCCCCTCCCTCCTGACGCGCATCCTCGAGGCGCTCGCCCGCAACCCGGCGATGCCCGCTGCCGGGTGGGCGGACCCCGTCCCGCTTTCGACGAGCCCCCTCTACACCTCGGCCGACTACCGGCGCTTCCTGGAGGACGTCATCCGCGACCTTGCCGATCGCGGCAACTGCGTGATCGTCGGCCACGCTGCGCAGGTCATCCTTCGCGACCGCCCGGATACCGTCAGGGTCCTGGTGACGGGCTCGCCCAAATACCGCGCACGGCGCATCATGGCCGGCATGGGCGTCGACGAAAAGGAGGCGCTCAAAATTATCGAAAGGACTGATACCGAGCGGCTCGACTATTTCCGCCGCTTCTACGACACGGGATGGCTGACTCCGAGCACCTACGACCTCTGCATCAGCACCGACCGCATCTCGCCGGGGCAGGCAGCCGACGTCATCGTGCAGTTCGCCTCGCTGCCGCGGCTGTCATCCTCCTGAGTCTCGGGCTCGTCGCTGCGTGCGGCGGCGGCAAGGAGGATCCGCCTTCGCCGCCGGTCACCTCCGCTGCTGAGCTTGTCCCCGACCTTACCGATGCTGGCTTCCGGGTAGATACCCAAGGGAAGCTGCCCTCGCTCACGCCCGGGCAGGACGCGTACCTCGCGATCTTCGCCGGCAGCAAGCCGAGCGTTTCGAGCGTGCGGGTCGAGCTGAATCTGCTGCAGAGCGCCGACGCTGCTTCGACGCAGTTCGCGGCCATCGCCGATGCGCTCCGCAATCCCCCTCCCGACCTCTTCGGGCCGGGCACCACGCAGGCTGATGGCACGCCGGTCTACGACACCGACGGCGAACGCAGTTATGTAACTTCCCGACCTGACGCACAGGGCAACCTCGTCTACACCGACGCGTACCGAATGGGCCGGGTGATTGCCATCGTGTACACACTCGGCAGCGACGCCGAGGCGGCGAAGGCGGTGCGGCGGCTGGTGGCCGAGCGCATCGACGCCCGCGCTCCCCGCTGAGGGTGGCTGCCCCGCGTGCCGCTCCGGTAGGATGCCGCGCATGAGCCAGCCCCTTTAAGAACGCGGACGCCGCCTTCCCTTCGCCTTCGCCTCGCTCGACCCGCGGGTCCGGCGCGACGTCGTTTACCTCGAAGCGTCGGATACCGCCCAAACCTTCGGCATCCTCTACCGCCCGCCCGACCGTGAACCGCGCACTGTTGTCTACCTGATGCACCCGCGCGGCGAGTTCACCCGGCACTACGTGGTCCCGGGGCTTACCGCACGGGGGTACGCCGTCTTCGGCCAGAACAGCCGCTACCTGAACAACGACACCGACATGGTTCACGAGCGAATCCTGCTCGACATCGCGGCGGGGATGCGCTGGCTGCGCGGACAGGGCTTTGAGCGGGTCGTGCTGCTCGGGAACTCCGGGGGCGGCTCGCTCCTCGCCTTCTACCAGTCACAGGCATCACGCCTGCCCGGCGAACGGCTGGCTTCGACTCCTTCCGGTGAGCCGATCGACCTCGCCTCGGAGCAGATGCCGCCCGGCGACCTGTACATCGCGGTCGCCGCGCACCTCGGCGAAGGCCGGTTCATGCTCAACGTGCTGGACCCCAGCGTCACCAACGAATCCGACCCAGCGAGCTACGACCCCCGCTGGGACATGTACAACCCCGACAACGGCTACCGGCCCTTTCCCGACGCGAGCAGCTACGACCCGGCCTGGCTGGCGGAGTACCGGCAGCGGCAGCGCGAGCGCAGCCTTCGGCTCGACGCAATCGCACGCGAGTACCTTGCCGAGCATGCCTACTTCCGCGGTGAACTCCGCTCCGACCGCTACGCGGCACTTCCCGCGGCCACGCGCAGCCTGGTTGCGCGGCGTGCCCGCCTCGGCCGCTACATGGTGATCTACCGGACGCTGGCGAACCCTGCATACCTCGACCCATCCATCGACCCCAGCCGGCGGCCCCTCGGGAGCATCTTCTCGCCCGGCGACCCGATCATCGGCAACTACGGGTACGGCGGGCTTGCGCGCGTGATGACGCCCCGGGGCTGGCTCAGCACCTGGAGCGGCACCAGCTCGCAGGCCGACCTGCCCGAGACTATCGCCCACGTG
Source organism: Tepidiforma bonchosmolovskayae (assembly GCF_008838325.1). Classification (GTDB taxonomy): domain Bacteria; phylum Chloroflexota; class Dehalococcoidia; order Tepidiformales; family Tepidiformaceae; genus Tepidiforma; species Tepidiforma bonchosmolovskayae. Next base: position 26,041 of record NZ_CP042829.1, read on the forward strand.
AAGGTCCCGACTCTCATTGTGTTCGCGGACGGCGACTGCGACATCTTCCCGGCGGAGCAGCAGGAAATCCTCGAGAAGTCGGGGGCGGCCGACAAGTCGCTCGTGACGCTCGAATGGGCTGACCACTACCTGAACCCGGTCGGGGAGGAAGGCCGCCGGCTGCCTGATCCGCGGGAGCGGCTTCTCGACCTCATCGTGCCGTGGATCGAGGAGCGCATCGGGCCTCCGTGACCTTCAATCGCCGAGCAACCCCAGCTCCCGCATTGCTTTTACCGTGGCCAGGTCCACCGAGCTGCCGCGCTCGGCGATGCGGTCTGCCACCTCCCGGCGCTTGTGCGCCGGCAGGTTCTGGCCAAGCTTGAACTTGGCCGTGGCGACCCCGACCGGCAATGCGAACACCTCCGTGGCCTCGAGGCTCTTGCGATAGAGGTCGTCATCTCGAACCGGCGCGTATCCGCCTTCGGGCTGGAGCTTCTGCATGAATGCGGCAAGCGCGATCGCCTTCTCCGCACGGTCCCGAACAATTCGGACTTCTCCCCGGATGACGACAGAGCGAAAGAACTGCGTGGCCGGGCAGGCAAGTTCCGGATGGAGAAAATGCGAAGGGATGAGCGCGAGTGGGTCGGCAGCAAGAAATGCAACTGAGGGGTTGACACGAAGGCTCGCAGCCCGCTCGCCGTGAGGCGAGCCGTGGAAGTAGATCAGGTCTTCGATCCGTACGAAGTTCAGGACGGACACGCCTGGCGTTCCATCGACTCGCAGGTAGGCCAGCGAGCCGAATCGGACACTATCGAGTAGCTCACGAATCGTAGTCGCATCTGTTACGGCGAATTCGGAACGGCGCAGTTCAGACATGTGGTCTTCTCCAGTCGGGCATGATGGCTCGGGCAGCTTCCCTTCGCGGCGGGTGAACAGCAATGCTCACGTCGTTCTGGTCGTCGAATGCACAACCGTGGCGGGCGACACCCGCCACGGGGACATCCGGCTGGCCCCGATCCCCATTCGCAGCGAGCCCCCAAGCGTGAGCCCCTGGTGCCCCAAATCTGCTATCTCCCGGATCACGTGCGCTGCCTTTGCCTAACGAATCCGCGTTGGGTCAGCGTCAGTTCGGTCAGCCAGGGCCGGGCAGCCGCGGCACCCGGTGCGCCTCGGACAATGACAGGCAGAGGTGATGTACAACGGTCCCGCATGGCCCCAGAATATTCCCGGGGCGAAGGCGTCCGGAAGGGCCACTTCCGCCCCGCGAGGAGGGGCCATGGATGTGGTCGTCCACCTGCCGGACCTGCCGGGCCAGCCCGTATATGTACGTCTTGCCGAGGGTCTACGGAGAGCGATCCTCGAGGGCAGGTTTCGACCGGGAGAGCGACTCCCGGCGACCCGTACGCTCGCCCAGACTATCGGCCTTGCCCGCAACACGGTTCTCGAGGCCTACGAACAGCTCACAATCGAGGGGTATCTCATTGCACGACGCGGCTCAGGCACTTATGTAGCTCCCGAGCTGCCCGACCAGTCGTTCCGACCGAAGGAGCGGGAAGGCGCGGCGCCGGCTACCGCGCAGCCCGGGCCGAAGCTGTCCGAGTTCGCGCGGCGCCTCGAAGGCATCGATGTGTCGCTGTCATGGGGAGCGCCGCGGCTGCCCTTCGATTTTCGCTACGGCACGCCATCGTTCGACGAGTTCCCAATGGCCGAATGGCGGGCGCTGACCCGGCGCATCCTCGATTACCCGCCCCCGGAACTCCTCGGCTACGGACCGCCGGAGGGGCTCCCGGACCTCCGCACGGCACTTGCGCGCTACCTTCAGCGGAGCCGCGGGGTGCGATGCGGCGAGGACGGTGTCGTTATCGTGAACGGTTCGCAACAGGCGCTCGACCTGGCGGCCCGCACGCTGCTCGACCCCGGCGACGTCGTCGCGATGGAGGAACCTGGCTACAACGGCGCACGCGCTGCCTTTCAGGCAGCCGGCGCCCGGGTCGTACCGGTTCGCGTCGACGGCGAGGGCATCGTCGTCAGCGAACTGCCGAGGGGCACACGGGTCGTTTACGTCACGCCGTCGCACCAGTTCCCGACAGGCTCAGTTCTCTCCGCAACCCGGCGGATGGAGCTTCTCGCCTGGGCGTGGGAGTCGGGGGCGACCATCATCGAGGACGACTACGACAGTGAGTTCCGCTACGCAGGGCGGCCACTGGCTGCGCTCCAGGGACTCGATGAGTCGGGCCGAGTGGTTTACTCGGGGACTATGTCCAAGGTGCTGCTTCCCTCGCTGCGCCTCGGATATATCGTGCCGCCGCCACAGCTTCGCAGCGCTATTTCGCGTGCAAAGTGGCTCACGGACCGCCACGTTGCTCTGCTCTACCAGGCAGTTCTGGCAGCGTTTATCGACGAGGGGCACTTTGAACGCCACCTGCGGCGAATGCGGCGCGTCTACGCTCGGCGACTCGAACGGCTGCTCGACGCAATCCACCGGCACCTCGGCAGCCGGGCCACCGTTTCCGGCGCCGAGAGCGGTATCCACATCATGCTCACCCTCGATGGCGTCACCGATGGTCGCGCGATCGTCGAAGGTGCCCGCGCCGTGGGTGTGGGGATTCATTCGGCTGCCGCATACTACGCAGGCGAGAGGCCACCCGCAGCGGCGTTCGTGGTTGGCTACTCAAGCATTGCTGAAGAAGCCATAGAGGAGGGCATCGCCAGGCTCGGGCGCGTCCTTGCTGCCTATGACCGGCTCCGCGGGGGTTGACCGCACGATGAACGGGATGGCTACAATCCGCCGATGCTCGCCCGCGTCCTGAGCTGTGCGGTCGTCGGGCTCGAAGGCGAGCTCGTCCAGGTCGAGATTGACATTACGCGCGCCCAGCTCCCGGCAGTGACCGTCGTCGGGCTGCCGGACACCGCGGTCCAGGAGTCGCGCGAACGGGTCCGCGCCGCAATTCGCAACAGCGGACTCGCGTGGCCGGCAAACAACCGGGTTACCGTCAACCTTGCCCCAGCCGACCTCCGCAAGGAGGGCCCTGCATACGACCTCCCAATCGCCATCGGCATCCTCGTCGCCTCCGGGCAGGTTGAGGCGTCCATCGCCGATGCGGTCTTCATCGGCGAGCTCGCGCTGACGGGCGACGTCCGGCCGGTGCGCGGGGTGCTGCCGATGGCCATGACTGCGGCGGCGCACGGGGTGCGCAGGGCGTTCGTGCCGGCCGCCAATGCCGCCGAAGCCGCGCTCGTCGACGACCTCACGGTCTACCCGGTTGAATCGCTCGCGAGCGTCGTCGCCCATCTCAACGGCGCGTCCCGCCTCGCGGCCTGCACGGCCCCGCCCCCGGGCGGCGGCCACGACCCGGCCTGGGTCGCCACCGATTTCGCCGACATCGTCGGGCAGGAGCACGTGAAGCGCGCGCTTGAAGTGGCCGCTGCCGGCGGACACAACGTCGTCATGAAGGGACCGCCCGGCAGCGGGAAGACGCTGCTCGCCCGGGCTGTTCCCGGCATTCTGCCGCCGCTCACCACCAGCGAGGCGATGGAGGTCACCCGCATTTACAGCGTCGCCGGGCTCCTGAGCCCGGGAACGGGGCTCGTGACGGCCCGGCCGTTCCGGGCACCGCACCACACCATCTCGAACGCCGGGCTCATCGGCGGAGGGTCGGTCCCCCGGCCCGGCGAAATCACGCTCGCCCACCGCGGCGTGCTCTTCCTCGATGAGCTGCTCGAGTTCGACCCGCACGTCCTCGAGATGCTCCGGCAGCCGCTTGAGGACAAGATGGTCACCATCAGCCGGGCGAAACAGGCGGTGACCTTTCCCGCAAGTTTCATGCTTTGTGCAGCGCTCAACCCGTGCCCATGCGGGTACCTTGGCGACCCCGAGCGCGCGTGTACGTGCCCGCCGACGGTAGTCGGGCGGTACCAGCGCCGGCTAAGCGGCCCGTTGATGGACCGGATCGACCTGTTCGTCGATGTCCCGCGGGTGCCGTTCGACCGGCTGAGCAGCGCAATGCGTGGCGAACCGTCCGCCGCCGTCCGCGAACGGGTGACGGCAGCCCGCGAAATCCAGGCGCGGCGTTTCGCCGGGACCCGTACGTCGACCAACGGTGAGATGACCCCGGCCCAGGTGCGGGATTTCGCGCAGCTGCAGATGGAGCCGGCGGCGGCCGAGCTGGTCAAGCGAGCGGTGGAGCGGCTGAACCTCTCTGCGCGGGCGTTCCACCGGGTTTTGAAAGTTGCGAGGACGATTGCCGACCTTGCCGGCTCCCCGACAATTGCCGCCGCCCACATGGCCGAAAGCATCCAGTACCGCGCCAGGCTGGACTGAGGGGGGATGGGCCAGGCTCGTGTCACCGGCCGCACCTGGACGGAGTCGGCCCGGCCTGCACCGGGCATACTCCCCCGGACGGCCCGCGTCCGGGGCTGGACCCTGCCTCGCCCGGGCCGGCCGGCGACAGCCGTCGACGTTTTTCGAACATTTGTGTTGACAGTCGCACATCCGTTCGCATAGGCTCTCCCCAGCTTTCGAACGGATGTGCGCATCATGGTCAATCCGCTCCTCACCGTCCTCGTCGACCTCGCCCTGGTCGGCGGCGCGCTCTTCATCGCAGCGGCAATGGTCGCTGAAGCGTGGACCGACCGTCGCCCCAGTGTGGGGTCACGCCGGCCCGGCCGAGCGACTCAATCAGGTCGCCCTGAAAGCGCCGGAAGGCGTCTCCAGCTGCGGTACGCCGTCGGAAGCCGCCGTGTGGCCTGAATCAGGGCGCAGTTCGCCGCAGGGGGACGGTCTGACCGTCGGGAAGCGGCTTGCGCCGCCGTTCCTGCACCCGCTCAACGGACCGAACACCGCGGACAATTTCGATGCGCGAAAGGAGCCGCGACAACTGCTCAATGCCCGTCGTCTCGAGGGTGGTGGTGATAGTGACCGAGCCGTCGCCGTTTTCGATAGTTCGAACACCGACCATGTTGACTTTCTCGTCGGTGACGACCGTGGTGATGTCCCGGAGGAGACCGACCCGGTCCCAGGCCTCAATCCGCACCGAGACCGGATACGTGCGGGTGACCGTCCCCCACTCGACCTCGACGATCCGCTCGCGTTCAGCCTCATTCAACACGTTGAGACAGTCGGCCCGGTGGACGCTGACGCCTCGAGAGCGGGTCACATAGCCGATGATCTGGTCGCCCGGGACGGGGTTGCAGCAGCGGGCCATGGTGGTGAGCAGGTTCCCGACCCCAAGGACGCGCATCCCCGGGCCGCCCAGCTTTGCCGGTTCCTGCTTCTGCGGGAGCTCGGGCGGGGCCTCGGCCTCCGCCTCTTCCCGTTCGATGACGGCTGCGACCTTACGGGCGATGCTGTTGGTGCTGATGCCCCCGTAGCCGATGGCTGCGAGGAAGTCTTCCCAGCTGGTGTAATTGAAGAGGGAAAGGAGCTGCTCCTGCCGCTCCGAGACGTCCCATCCAAGCCGTTTGAGCTCTTTTTCGAGCATCTCGCGGCCGCGCTCGATATTTTCGGCCCGCTCCTGCTTGCGGAACCATTGCCGGATCTTCTCCCGCGAGTGAGCCGTGCGGATGTAGCCGAGGTTCTGGTTGAGCCAGTCGCGGGAGGGCCCCTTGCTCGTCCGGCTCCGCAGAATCTCGACGACATCGCCGGTCTTCAGCGGTGAGTTGAGCGGCACCATCCGGCCGTTCACCTTCGCGCCCACGGTCTGGTGCCCGAGGTCGGTGTGGATGCGATAGGCAAAGTCCAGCGGGGTTGCCCCGGCCGGGAGGTCCAGCACATCGCCCTTCGGCGTGTAGACGAACACCTGGTCGTGGAAGATGTCCGTTTTGACCGATTCCACGAATTCGTCGGCGCCGGCGAGGTCGCGCTGCCACTCGATGAGCTGGCGCAGCCAGGCGATACGCTCCTCATCGCGGCCGGCCTGCCTGCCGCCCTCCTTGTACCGCCAGTGGGCGGCGACGCCGTACTCGGCAACCCGGTGCATCTCCCAGGTCCGAATCTGGATTTCGAGCGGCCGGCCTCCCGGCCCAACCACGGTGGTGTGGAGCGACTGGTACATCGAGTCCTTCGGGTTCCCGATGTAGTCGTCGAACTGCCCGGGGATGGGCCGCCAGAGGGCATGGATCACACCCAGGGCGTGATAGCACTCAGAGACCGTATCGACGAAGACCCGCATGGCCAGGAGGTCGTAGATTTGGTCGAAGCTCTTCGACTGGGCCGAGTAGCGGCGCATCTTCTGGTAAATGCTGTAGATATGCTTCGCCCGCCCGGTGACCTCCGCCGTAATGCCGGCCGCTTCAAGGTGCTCCTTGAGAATGGCTGAGGCCTCCGCGATGACCCGCTCGCGCGTGACGCGCTTCGAAGCGAGCAGCTCCGCAATCTCCCGGTACTTCTCGGGCTCCAGGTAGCGGAAGGCGAGGTCTTCGAGCTCCCACTTGATCTGCCAGACGCCGAGCCGGCTCGCGAGCGGCGCGAAGATCTCCTGCGTTTCGAGGGCGATGCGCCGCTGCTTTTCGGGCGGGAACGCCCAGAGCGTCCGCATGTTGTGCAGTCGGTCGCACAGCTTGATGAGGACGACGCTCAGGTCCTCGGCCATAGCGAGGAACATCTTGCGCAGGTTCTGGGCCTGCGTTGTTCCCCGCATCGGGTCCAGTTCCGCGACGTTCATCGGGAGCTTGTCGAGCTTCGTCAACGCATCGACGAGCTTCGCGACGCGCGGCCCAAACCGTTCCGCGATCTCTTCGTTCCGAACGCCGCAGTCCTCCTGGACATCGTGCAGGAGGGCAGCAGCGATGGCGAGGTGGTCGAGTTCGAGGTTGGCGACAAGTTCGGCGACCGCGACCGGGTGCGTGATGTAGGGGTCGCCGGTCTTCCGGAACTGCCCTTCGTGATGGCGGGCCGCAAATTCGAACGCGTCGCGGATGATGTCGAGGCGCTCCGCCGGGAGGTACTTGCCTGCGCGCTCCAGCAGGGCGTCAATGGTGACGCTGGCTACAGCGGGCTCTCCTTGGCTGACGGACATTGGCAGCGGCCTCTTTGCCGGGGGAAACCTTCTTCTTATCCTAGCATGCATTCAGCCCCCCACGTCAGGACATCCGATGACCCGATTCCAGGCTCCCCGCGGCACGCAGGACGTGCTTCCTGCGATGCAGCCGTACTGGCAGGCCGTGCTCGATGCGGTCCGCGAAGTCACCCGGCTTTTCGGCTTCCAGCGCATCGACACTCCCGTATTCGAAGATGCGGGCGTGTTCGAGAAAGGCAGCGGCGACTCGACCGATATCGTCGAGAAGGAGATGTACGTCTTCGAAGACCGTGGCGGCGACCGACTGGCGCTGACGCCGGAGGGAACTCCGGCCATCGTCCGCGCCTACCTGGAGCACGGGATGGCGAGCTGGCCGCAGCCGGTGCGCCTCTACACAACCCACCCGATGTTCCGGTACGACCGGCCCCAGAAGGGCCGCTACCGCCAGCACACCCAGTTCGACAGCGAAGTCTTGGGTTCGGCCGACCCCCTCGTCGATGCCGAGGTCATCACCATGCTGTGGCGGCTGTACGGCATGCTCGGCATCCGGAACATCACCGTGCGACTCGGCTCGCTCGATGACCTCGAGCCGCGGCGGGCCTATATCCGCGAACTTAAGGAGTACTATCGCCCGCACCTGTCGAAGCTCTCCGAAGACAGCCAGCGCCGGTTCGAGCGCAATCCGCTACGCCTGCTCGACAGCAAGGACGAGCGCGACCTCCCGTTCAAAGAGGGCGCGCCGAAGCTGGTTGACCGGCTCAGCCCGCCGGCCCGGGAGCACCACGAGGCGGTGATGGCAGCGCTGAGGGCGGCAAACGTGAAGTTCGTGGTCGACCCGCTGCTGGTCCGCGGCCTCGACTACTACAACCGCACCGTCTTCGAGGTGGTGCCCGACGACGACGAGCGGGCACAGGGGACTATCGGCGGCGGCGGCCGATACGATGGGCTCGTCGAATTGCTCGGCGGCCCGCCCACGCCGGGCATCGGCTTTGGGACAGGCATCGAGCGCATCATCCTCGAGATGCAGAAGAATGGGGTCACGTTCGAGCCCTCCCCGGCAGCGGAGGCGTTCATCGTGCACAGGGGCGAGGGCACCGCGACCGCGGCAATTCAGCTGGCGACGGCGCTGCGCGACCTTGGGGTAGCGACGGTGGTCGGCGAGGGCGAACGGTCGTTCAAAGCGCAATTGCGGTCGGCGAACGCGGCCGGCGCCCGGATTGCCCTCATCCTCGGTGAAGACGAGCTTGCGAAAGGCATCGTGCTGCTGAAGCCGCTCGCGGGCGAGGGCGAGCAGGAGCCGCAGCCGCTCGCAGCCGCGCCCGCAGAGGTTGCCCGCCGCCTGCGCGGGTAGCCCTCGGTTCCGTTCCCCTTTACGTTCCAGCAGCTACGATCATTGAATGCCGGCACAGGACTCTCCGCCCGAGCGCGACCTCTACGAGGTGCTCGAGGTTTCGCCGAACGCCAGCCATGAGGTCATCGAGGCGGCCTATCGGAGCCTCTCGGCGCGATACGGCGCCGACCCCGACCCAGCCGTCCGGGAGCGGCGCCGCGAACTCGATGCAGCCTGGGCCGTCCTCGGCGACCCCCGGCGGCGCGCCGAGTATGACGCCGGCCGCCGCGGCAGCAGCGCGGGAACCGCGGTGGCAGACGCGCCGCCGCCGGGCACCGTTGTGACGTGCCCGCGCGACCCGGCGGTCGAAACCGCTCTTCGCTGCAGCCGCTGCGGGACGCCCATCTGCCCGCGCTGCCTCGTCCAGACGCCGGTCGGCGCACGCTGCCGGGATTGCGCCCGGATTGCGCGGAACCCGATCTATACCCTCACGGCCGGGGGCATGGCCCGTGCGGCGGCAGCCTCCCTCATCGGCGGAGTCGTGATGGGGCTCGCCTGGGGCCTCATCCTGCTGCCGTTTACGTTTGGGTTCTTTGCCATCTTCGTCGGCGCCGGGCTGGGATATGCCTTTACGCGGGTGCTCGAGGTTGCAACCGGAAGGAAGCGGGGGCCGGCCGTCGTTGCGTTCGCAATCGGCGGGATTCTCGTGGCGTGGGCCGTGATGGCGGCGCTGGTTCCCCAGGTATGGCTGTACGGGGCGCTCCCTGCGGGGATTGGCGCCTACCTGGCCTACATGAACCTGCGCTGAATGGTGGTCCGTTACCGGACGACGAAGCTCATCACGCCGATGAAGCCGAAGCTGATGAGACCGACAACGAGGATACCGAGCAGGTCCCGCCGCACGTAGCTGTAGTCGCGATTGACGTGGTGCAGCGGCCGGGCCGTGGGCGCTGGGCGACCCGGCGCGGACCGGGGCACGGCAGCGCCTGCGGTGGGGCGGGGCAGCGAGGCGGCAGGGAGATCAATCCGGCGTCGGCGGCGCGGGCGTTCGCTGGTCACAGGGCGATGCTACCGCCCGGGCATCCAACGCTCCAGCCGGGCTCAGACTTCCTTAATGGCGATGTCGATGGTGAACTCGCCGAACGAAACGACGAGCGGAACGACCAGCCGCGTCAGGTTCAGGGTGGCGATGCTGCTCCCCTTGCCGAGCAGCAGCACCGGCGGCGACATGTCGCTTGGGAATCCGTTGCGCTCGAGGGCGATGCTCGCCTGGCCGGTGATCATGTTCGCCAGCTCGGCAATTGCGCTCTGCGGGAGGGCGTCGAACTGCTGAATCGGCTCGCCGATCATCCGCGAAGCGAACTGCATCGCCGTCGCTTCGGTCATCGAGTAAATCACGAGACCGGCCACCCCGCCCGTAATTGCGATGAGCACCGAGACGTCGTTGGTGGTCTGAGGGGAGCGCACCCGGTGGAGCTGTCCACGGGTGACCTTTTCGCCGCACTCCTGCTGGATGACACGGGCTGCTGCCTCGACGAAGGGGGCGACGAGTTCGATGCGCGCTTTGTCGCCGGCTTCGGCGGCGGCCTGCGCGGCTTCGGCAACGGTGATGCGGGCGTGCATGGGGTCCTCCTGGCTCAAAACGAATGGGCGGCAGCAGCGCTCAACCGACCTGCAGGGTGCGGCCGAGGTCGCAGGCGTAGGCGCCGAAGTCGTCGATGTCGCGGGACGTGATGGTCACAGTTGCCGGCAGGATGCCGTACTCTTCGAGGCGCATGGCCAGCTCCCAGCGGGCCCAGGTCTTGAGGAGCGTGGCCTTCTCCACCGGGGCGAACCGGGCGCGCGCCATCTGCTGGACCAGCTTGCGGTGGGCGTCCTGGGAGATCAGCACGGTCACAGTCGACATCCCGGCCCGGCCGCCATCGACCTTGAAAACGAGCCGGTGGAACCCCGACCCGCCGTTCATGATCTCCGAGGACATGAGCACCGCACGGATGGGAATCGTGCTAGCCATGTGCATCATCCCTAAAGGGTCTCACCCAACCATCATCGTCAACGAGGCCCGTCACCTGTAGCGCAAGTTTTCGCCCGTGGGTGCCGGGGACCCCGGCGAAGCGTTCGCAGTTGCCGACCATGACGCGCAGCGGCTCGTCGACCTCCCGGTCGAGCACGAGAATGTCGCCCGGTTCCAGCCGAGCGAGGTCGACGGCAGGCACGCGCGCCGTCCCAAGGATGGCCCGGACAAGGACGTTCATCGGGAGGACCTGCTCCTCGCGGACTCGCTCCTCTTCCTTCGCGCGCCGGGATGGCCGGTTGTCGAACAGGCTCTGTCCGGTCAGCTTCGGCAGGATCTGCTCGAGGATGGTGAGCGGGAAGCAGAGGGAGATGCCTCCGGTTTGTTCTGCCAGCCGGATCTCATACCAGGCGGTGATAACGAATTCCGAGGGCGGGATGGCATGCATGACCTGCGGCCCGAGGGCGAGCTCGGAGACGTCGGGCGTCAGCTCCACGATGCGGGCCCAGGGCTCGATCAGCGAGCGGGCCACGTCCATGCCGATATGGCGGATGAGCGCGATCTCAATGTCCGTGAGGTCGCGGTTCAGGACCCGCGGTGCGCCCTTCCCTTTGCCGCCGAGGAGGCGGTCGATGATGCCGAAGGCCACATCGAGACCGAACGCAGTGACCGCATACCCCTGGAGCGGCGACATATCGATGATGATGACGACGGACTGGGTCCCGAGCTGGCTGACGTACTCCTCGTAGATTCCGCGTTCGAGCGCGCTGAGCCGCGATTCAACGGGTGCGCGAAGCCTGGCCGAGAAGTTGGCGGCCATCGAGCTGGCGACGCCCTGCTGAATGATCTGCAGCCCGCGCAGCTGTTCCTTGGAGAGCTTCTCGGGGTGGCGGAAATCGTAGGGCTTGACGCGGCGCCCGCCCGAGTCCTTCCGGGCAGGCGGAGGAATGGCGACGATGGTGTCCGCGTCGAGCTGACTCACATCGGCGCTGAGGAGCGCATCGATTTCGCGCTGCGTGAGGACGGCGTTATCGGATGCCATCGGCGGCCTGCCTCCTCCAGCAGTGTCCCTGTATCGACTATCGGCACGAAATCCGCGGATTCCCTACCCCGCAGGTGAAGAATCCCCCACGGCCGCGGGACGGGTTAGGGGAGATCCGGAGTCGCATTGGGGGAAGGTTCGGATGCCCGGGATGCGCCCGGCGTTCGTAGCTTTCTGTAGCGCCCCGGCAGCGAGCCGGGACCCCGAGGAGGTTTTGCCATGGCCAGGCCTGAACATGCGGCCGATACGGCGGGGCTGCCCGCCAGCGAAGAGCACGTCGTGATCTTCAAGCTCGCCGATGAGTACTACGCCCTCGACATCCAGGCGGTCCAGGAAATTGTCCGTATGCAGACGATTACGGCGATTCCCGGCGCCGATTACTGGGTCGAAGGCATCACCAATCTGCGCGGCCGCGTCGTCCCGGTGGTCGACCTCCGGAAACGGTGCGGCGTCCCGTCCGGCGAGTACACCCCCGAAACCCGCATTGTGGTGGTAAACAGCGCCAACGGGATGGTCGGCCTCATCGTCGATGCGGTGAGCGAGGTGATGCGGATCCCCGGCGAGCAGATGGAACCCCCGAGCGCCATCGTCGCCGGCGTCGACAACGTCTACCTGCGCGGCATCGCCAAGCTGGAGGACCGCCTGGTCTCCCTCATCGACCTTGAGGGCGTGCTCCCGGCCGCAGTGGAAGAGTACGCGGACGTCTCTCGCGCTGCCTGACAGCCCGGCGCCGGCCGCCCGTATTCCCGTGAACCTTCGACTGCAAGGAGCGCTGCCGCATGGCCAGCACGAAAGGTAGACCCCTCCAGTTCGACCTGGATGACGACGACCTGAAGCTCTTCCTCGAGGAGGCAGAAGAGCAGATCGAGCTGCTCGACCAGTCCCTCGTCCAGCTCGAGGGAGAACCCGACCCTGCGCTCGTGCAGCGCATCTTCCGCGCCGCCCACACGCTCAAGGGGTCGAGCGCCACCATCGGCCACAAGAAGATGGCTTCACTGACCCACGCGATGGAAACGGTCCTCGACGCGGTCCGGCAGGGCCGACGCGCCCCAACCTCAGATGTGGTCGACGCGCTGCTCGCCGGGCTCGACGCGCTCCGCGTGCTGGCCAACGAGGTCGTCACCCGCGTCGACTCCGGCGTCGAAACCGAGCGACTTGAAGCCGACCTGATGGCCGTCCTCGATGGCGAGGCGCCGGCCGCCCCGCCGCCGGAGGCATCGGCCGCGCCTGTCTACCAGGTCCCGGCCGGCGCGCTCGACCCCTACCGGGAGGACATCGAGCAGGGCCACGGCACCTACTTCGTCGACGTCACCATCGCCGACGACTGCCAGCTTCCGTCCATCCGCTGCTACCAGGTGCTGCAGGAGATGGAGAGCATCAGCAAGGCTGCCGTGTGCTGGCCCGACCGGGAGGTCATCGAATCCGGCGGCGGAGAGTACCGGATGGCCGCGCTCCTCGTCACGCACCACACCGAGGAGCAGATTACGTCCGCCCTCAAAGCGGTCAGCGACGTCGCCGACGTGCGCTGCCGGCAGGTGCCGGCTGCCGAGGCCACGGGGAGCATCGAAGGGTTCCGCGACGCGCCGCGGCCGGCGTTCGAGCAGCGGAGCGACGCCGCGGCCACGCAGCGTGACGACGCCGTCCTCGACGGACCGCGGCCGGCGGCCGGGCGCAAGGCTTCGCAATCGGTGCGGATTGATGTCGAGCGACTGGACGGTCTGATGAACCTCGTCGGCGAGCTGGTCATCGATCGCACCCGGCTCCAGCAGGTGCGGGAGCAGCTCAACAGCGTCCTCCGCGATTCGAATCTCAGCGAGCTCCTGGACAACTTCGAGGAAACCACCGCCCACCTGGCCCGCGTTACCGACGAGCTGCAGGACCAGATTATGCGGAGCCGGATGCTCCCGGTGCGGTCAGTGCTGTCGCGGCTCCCCCGGCTCGTGCGGGACGTCGCCGTCAAGTGCGGGAAGAAGGTCGAGCTGATTACCGCCGGGGAGGAAACCGAACTCGACCGCTCGGTGATCGAAGAGATATCGGACCCGCTGGTGCACATCCTCCGCAACGCGGTCGACCACGGCATCGAGTCGCCGGAGGAGCGGCGCGCCGCCGGCAAGCCGGAAACAGGGACCATCTCGGTGACGGCCTGGAACCAGGAGACCTACATCTACCTCTCCGTCCGCGACGACGGGCGCGGCATCGACACCGCCGCGCTGCGGCGGAAGGCGGTCGAGAAGGGACTCATGACGCGGGAGGCCGCCGAAGCTGCACCCGAAGACCAGGTTGTGCAGTGGATTTTCATGCCGGGGCTCTCGACCGCGCAGCAGATTACGGACGTTTCGGGCCGGGGCGTGGGCATGGACATCGTCCGCACGAATATCGAGCGCCTGAACGGCCAGATTACGGTCAGCAGCACGCCCGGCAAGGGCACCGAGGTCATCATCCAGCTGCCCCTGACGCTGGCGACGACCAAGGCGCTGATGGTGTCGGCCAACGGGACCGTGTACGCGATTCCGCTGGTCTCCGTCACCGAGGCGCTCGCCGACCGTGGCGCCGACGTCCACACCGTTGGGGGGCGGAAGATGCTCCGCCTGCGCCAGCGCCTCCTCCCGATGATCGACCTGGCCGCCGCGCTGGGCGACCACCGGCCGCGGGTGCTCCCGACCGACGGCTACTTCGTCGTCGCCGCCCGCCACGGCGACCGCCAGGCGGCGTTCATTGTCGACCGGCTGCTCGGCGAGCAGGACGTCGTCGTGAAGTCGCTGGGCGACATGCTCGGCGCCAGAAGAGGACTGACCGGCGCCACGATCCTCGGCGACGGAACGCTCGGCCTCATCGTCGATATCGCCAGCCTGGTGAACGAGCAGGCTGCCATGGCCGTCCCGGCATGACCTTCGCCCCTGCCGACACCATCACCAGAGGGAGGAACCCGTGGCCGTCGATGACCTCATTCCAACGTTGACGCTAGTCGCAGCAGACGGCGCGACCCGTGCAGGGCGCGGACTGAGCGGCCTCATGGGCCAGGAGATTGCCATCCATGTACCGAACATCCGGGTGGGGACGAAGGATGACGCCTGTGATGCCGTGGGAGGCGAAGAGACCGTCGTCCTCGGGTCGTACCTTTCGATCTCGGGCGACATCACCGGCCACGTCATGCTCCTGTTTCCGGAGCCGCGGGCGCTCGAGTGCGTTGACCTGATGGTCGGGAACCCGCCCGGCACGACCAGCGAGCCGGACGAGATGGCCTGTTCGGCCGTCGCGGAGCTTGGCAACATCGTCGGTTCGGCGTTCGTCAACGCCCTGGCCGACCGGCTGAACCTGATCCTGCACCCGAGCCCGCCCCAGGTCATCCATGACATGGCCATCGCCCTCGTCGAGACGGTCTACGCGGAAGTGCTCTCGCAGGGCGGCGAAGTCGTCATGATGGACGCCGTCTTCGAGGACCAGAAAGGTCAAACGGCAGGGCTCCTGATCGTCGCTCCGGACCCTGCCTCCCTGGGCGCGCTCGAGAGGGTAGCGGCATGACCACCGTCACCGCCGAGGCCCGCAGGGTCTCAGTCGGCATTGGGCAGCTCGCCATCAGCCGGGACCCAAACGAGATCCTCGTCGCCTACGGGCTGGGCTCCTGCGTCGGCATCAGCTGCTACGACCCGGAGGCAAAAGTCGCGGCGCTGGCGCACATCCTGCTCCCTTCCTCCGAAGGGAAGCGGGTGGATGACCGGGAGCCAGCCCGGTTTGCCGATACCGGCGTTGACCTCCTGCTCCAGCGCCTGGTGGAAGCCGGGGCCGTGAAGCGCCGGATCGTGGTCAAGGTCGCGGGCGGGGCTGCGGTGCTCGGTGCCGCGAATGCTGAGAAATTCAAGATCGGCGTCCGGAATGCCGAAGCCATTACCGAACGGCTGAAGCACCACGGCGTCCGCGTGGTTGCGGCGGACCTCGGCGGCACGAAGGGCCGCACGATGGAAGTCCACGTCGCCACCGGGAAAACCTTTGTCCGAACGGCCGCTTCGCCGGCCAGCGAACTGTAGGAGACAAGCGATGGCAACCATTCTCGTTGTCGACGATGCCGCCTTCATGCGCATGAGGATGTCGAAGATCCTCACGGAGGCCGGGTACGAGGTGATCCAGGCGGAGAACGGCCTCGAGGCGCTTGAGAAATACCAGGCCGCGAGGCCCGACGCCGTCCTGATGGACATCACGATGCCGGAGATGGACGGCCTGACAGCGCTCAAGGAGATCCGGAAGGTCGACCCGAACGCGAAGGTGGCGATGGTCACGGCCCTCGGCCAGCAGCAGATCGTCCTGGAGGCGGTGAAGAACGGGGCGAAGGATTTCCTCGTGAAGCCGGCCGAGCCTGACCGCGTCCTGGCCGCCGTCTCCAAGCTCTGCAACTAGCGGGGAGGACCGGCTGTGGCATTTCCCGCTCCATCCCCTGCGCGGCCCATCCGCGTCCTTATCGTGGACGACTCGGCGTTCATGCGCCGGGCCATCGAACGGCTGCTCACCGCGCATCCCGGCGTCCAGGTCGTGGGGCAGGCCACGGACGGCCTGGATGCCGTGAAGAAGGCCCTGGAGCTCCGGCCCGACGTCATCACCATGGACGTCGAGATGCCGCGGATGGATGGCGTGTCGGCGGTCCGCGAGATCATGCAGGCCGTCCCGACGCCCATCGTCATGGTCTCCACGCTGACCCACGAAGGAACCGAGACTGCTATCCGCGCGCTCGAAGCCGGCGCCGTCGAGTGCGTCGGCAAGCCGTCCGGCCTGAGCGCCGACCTCGTGAACGTCGGGGAGAAGCTGTTCGAGGCCGTCGAGCGGGCGAGCCATGCGCGTCTCCTCCGGCGCCGGGTCGCGCCGCCGGCCCCCACCCCGGCGCCGCTGCGTCCGCCGACCCGGCTCCCGGCGGCAGCAGGGCAGGCGCCTGCGAAGTACGCCGTCGTCATTGGATCGTCGACCGGGGGCCCGCCGGCGCTCACCCAGGTCATCCCGAATCTGCCGGCCGGCCTCAACGCCGCAGTCATCGTGGTGCAGCACATGCCGCCCGGCTTTACCGCCGCGCTCGCGCGGCGGCTGGACGGGATGTCGCCGCTGCCCGTCGCTGAGGCGCAGGAGGGCGACCTGCTCGTCCCCGGCAGAGTGTTCGTCGCGCCGGGCGACTACCACCTCCTGGTCGGCCGCGACCGCCGTGTCCGGCTCGACCGGGGCCCGACCGTCCACGGGGTGCGGCCGAGCGTCGATGTCACGCTCTTCTCTGTGGCGGAGGTCTTCGGCGGCGCGGTGAGCGTGGCCATCCTCACCGGGATGGGCAGGGACGGCGCCGACGGTGCAGCGCGGGTGGAGGCGGCCGGCGGGCACGTCTTCGCCCAGGATGAGGCGACCAGCGTGGTCTACGGCATGCCCCGCGTGGCGTTCGAACGGACCCGCCACGCACGCCAGCTGCCGATCGACCGCATCGCGCAGGCGCTGGCGGCCAGCGTCCCCGGGAGGCAGGCATGACGCACGACCCCGAACACGACCCCCAGTGGCTCTCCTTCCGACGGGCGCTCGAGGCAGCCATCGGCGTCCCCCTGGGACAGTACAAGGAGCCCCAGATGAAGCGGCGGCTGGCCTCGCTCATGACCCGGCGCGGCATCGCGTCGTGGAGCGCGTTCACGCGCGCCATTGCGTCCGACCCGAAGCTGCTCGACGAAGTCCGGGACACGCTCACTATCAACGTCAGCGAGTTCTTCCGCCAGCCCGAACGGTTCCGCGAGCTCGAGACGAAATGGTTCCCCCAGCTCCTCCGCGAACGGCGCACCCTCAAGATCTGGAGCGCAGGGTGCTCGATCGGCTGCGAACCGTATACGGTTGCGATGATCCTTGACCGGATCGACCCCACCGGGCGGCACAGCATCCTCGCGACCGACGTCGACATGCCCATTCTTTCCCGCGCAAAGGACGGCTCCGGCTACCTCCCATCGGAGGTGCGTTCGGTGCCCCCCGAATACCTCAAGAAGTACTTCATCCAGGAGGACGGCACCTACCGGGTGGTGGACGCCATCCGGAGAAAGGTGACCTTCCGTCGCCATGACCTGCTGAAAGACCCGTACCCGTCCGACCTCGACCTCATCCTCTGCCGGAACGTGGTCATCTATTTCACCGACGAGGCAAAGCAGCACATCTATGCGGGGTTCAGCAGGGCGCTGCGGCCGGGCGGGGTGCTGTTTGTCGGCGGGAGCGAGATGATTATGCGGTCAGGCGATATCGGGCTCAGGACTGCAGGCGTGAACCTGTATCAGCGGGCTGCATAGCCGGCTCCGAGAGTTCTGGCGCAAGCCGGTCCGCAACAAGCCAGGCTCCAGACGCGCAGGCGATCCCGGCCAGCAGGTCGGCCACATAGTGCTCGCCGAGGTAGACCAGCGAGACCGCCATCACACCGCAGTAGGCGAGGAGCACCGGTGCGAGGCGCGGCAGATGGCGGCGGCCCCAGAGGTACATGGCAAAGGTCACGGCCATGTGGATCGACGGCATGGCGGCCACCGAGTTCGGTTCGCCAAGGGCTGCGTAGAGCGAGGAGTAGGCGCTTCCGTGAATCGAACCCCCGACGTAGTCCATAATCCGCCGGACGCCGGCCAGCTGGCCGATTTCGCCGGCGAACCACGGGGGCGCCGTCGGCACGAGGAAGAAGAGCGCGAGCCCGAGCCACATGGTGCCAACCATGAGCACCGCGAAGCGCGGGAACTGCCGCCGCTGGAGGAGGAAGACGCCGACGGCGAGGGCATGGGGCGCGATAAAGAATGACCAGTGTGTTGCGACGGCGAGGTAATCGAGCAGCCCGATATCGCGCGGGTCGAAGAAGCGGCGCTGCAGCCAGAGCGTCGGGTCCGTGCCGAAGAACAGCCAGCGGTCGAACGAAATGGGATACGTGATGCGGATCGGTGCCCCCGCCTCATCTGCGTAGGCACGGAGCAGGGTGTACACAAAGATGCCGGCCACGTAGACGAACCACCAGCGCCGAATCCGCCGCTGCCGGGCTTCAGGCACCCAGAGGGCCAACGCAAGGCCCATGAGCAAAAAGCCGAACCAGGTATGGTCCTGCCAGGTTCGCGTGGCCACGGTCCCGGTCATCGCCAGCAGCACCGCAGCCTGCGCGGCGAGCAGAACCCGGCCCGACCGGGTTGCGGGCGGCTCGGGAAGCGGCGGGAGCTTCAGACGGCCCCAGCGGGGTGTCCCGCGCGATTCGGCGACGACCGACACGCCTACCAGCGTAGCCCCCGGTTTCCCCGTGCGGAAGGGTTGTGGCACCCTGTAGGTGAAGGGACAGGGCAGTGATCCGTTCGCTCGCCAGCTCAGCGCCCGGCTTCGCCATCACCGCAGTTTCGGTGGTGCTGCTGTGGCAGGTCATCCCCTGGACGCCGACCCTCACCTCGCTCAGGACCGCTGACCCGCTGCTCGTCGCAATGGCCATTCTCTGCCTTGTTGCATCGCTCGTCGCAAAGACGGTGCGATGGCGCCTCCTCCTGCCCGAAACGTCGCCGGTGACGACGAGGCGCCTGTACCGCATCCTCCACATCAGCTTCCTGCTGAATAACGTGCTGCCGGCGCGGCTGGGCGACGTTGCACGCGTCGCCATGACCTCGCGTCAGCCCGGGGTCCGGCTTGGGCACGTCCTCTCGTCGATGCTCACGGAGCGCGTGACCGACACAATCACGCTCATGCTGTGCTTCCTCGCAGTCAGTCCATTTCTCCCCGTCCCGGCCCGGTACGAGGGTCTCAAGACCGCGGCGTGGGTCGTCATTGCGGGGCTTGCGGTTTCCATCGCAGTCGCGGGGGTTTTCCGTGCCCGTCTCAACGCGGTGGCGCATTCCGAACGGCTGCGGCGGCGCCTCCCGGCCAACCGGCGCATCCGCGCCGAGGCGGCCTCGTTCGCCGATGGCCTCGGACGGCTTTTCGCGCGCGACCGTGTCGTCCACATCTGGGGCTGGTCGTGGACCGCCTGGGTTGGGGCGTTCGCCATCAACTACCTGTTGATGCGTGCACTCAACATCGATGCACCGTTCGCCGTCGCGGTCCTCCTGACCTGCACGACCAACCTGGCAATGCTGCTGCCGAGTTCGCCGGGCGCGGTCGGGGTCTTCCACGTCGCGGCCACGGCCTCGCTGCTCCCGTTCGGCGTTCCCGAAACCAGGGCGCTCAGCTTCGCCATCCTCGCCCACCTGGTCAATGTGGTGCCCGTCAGCCTGATCGGCGCAGCGCTGCTCCTCGCAGGGCACGAGCGGCTGTCGCCGTGGGCGCTGCGCCGCGAGGCCGAGCTCGCGACGCAGCGGGCAAGCGACGGCTGACGCTTACCCCCAGAGCTCCTGGGCTTCCCTTCGGAGCTCCGCCCGGAAATCCGGGTGGGCGATCGAAATCAGCTCCTCGGCACGCTGCCGGTGGTTCTTATCCAGCAGGCGAGCCACCCCGTACTCCGTGATGATGGTGTCCGCGAGATACCGGGGGATGGTCACGAGCGTCCCGGCCTCGTGCTTCGCGACAACCTTCGAGATGGTCCCGTCCATCGCGGTCGAGCGCATGACGGTGATGGCGCGGCCGTTCTTGCACATGGCGGCGGCCATGTGCGTATCGGGCTGGCCGCCCGTGCCGTTCACCATGTGCCCGCCGAACCGGTCCTCGCTCGCGATCTGGCCGAGCAGGTCGACCGCAATGGCGCTGTTGATGGAGGTCATCTGGTGGTTCTGCGACATGAACGCAGGATTGAGGATGATGTCGTGCTGGTGCAGCTCGAAGGCCGGGTTCCCCGCGATGATCTTGAGGTCCTCGCCGTCGCAGCCGGTCCAGGCCACCGCCACGGACTTCCCCGGGAAGAGCGTCTTCTTCGAGCCGTCGACGATGCCCCGCGCCCAGAGCTTTGCGAGCCCCGGCGAGCCGAGTTCGGTGTGGATGCCAAGGTGCTTCGCATCGTCGAAGGCGCCCGCCAGGAACATCAGCTGGCTCGGCTGGCCGACCCCGACCTGGATGGTGTCGCCGTCGCGGATGATCTGCCGCAAGTTGTCGGCGATGGCCTGGGCCGCCGGGTCAACCTCCGCGATGCCGAGCGCGGCCCCGAGGAGCGACGGCGGGAATGTGTGGAACGTGTGCTCCACCAGCGCGAGCTGGTCGGGCGTGGCCCGCTTCATGATGTCGAGCAGCGCCTGCCGGTCCTCCTCCTTCGCGAGGGTGCGGACGCGCTCCTCCATCGCCGGGATATCGACCGGCTTCATCACCCCCTCGACGAACGTCTCAATCTCGGACACGTGCATCCAGACGTCGCCGTACACCGGCGTAATGTTCGGGTCGACGATGGCGATGGTGTGCTTGCAGCGCTTCGCATAGCTCTTGCGCTGCCACATGTGCGGCCCGAAGTGGACGTAGCCGTGCTCGTTCGGGGGGCTGCACGGGGTGAGGAAGACGTCCGGAATGCGGGCCTCAGGCCGGCCGTTGTCGAAGGCCTTCATGCCGAGCATGAAGGTGTTCGGCAGGTAGGTGGCGATCTTCGCATCGTGGGCCGGCCGCATGGCATCGCCGATGAAGAGCTCGATCTCGCGCTCACCCTTGAAGAGCTCCGGGTTGAAGAGGTCCGGGTAGTTGGGCGCAAGGGTGCGGATGTTGACGTTGCCGAGCTGCCTGGCGCGCTCGATGAACGCCTGCACCAGCGGGCCAGGGCACAGGATGGTGATGCCGACGAGGTCGCCTTCCTTGATGACCTGCATTGCCTCGTCGAGAGACTTCTGCCGCGACTTGTACTCGTCGCGCCAGTTCTGGTAGCGGACAGCCATAGGGCGCTCCTCCGTGAAATGTGCGGGCGGAAGGACCGCCCGGGCTGACGGGGGATTCTACCTGCCCGCATCGCAAGAGGCAGTTCACCCGGCCCTGTCACTCTGGTAGATTCCGCGTGCCGCCGGGCAGGCGGCAGAGCAGGAGGTGAAGCCGATGCAGGCGCTGGATGACGTGCGCGTCCTCGACCTGACGCACCATATCGCCGGCCCCTACGCGACGCGGCTGCTGGCCGACCTCGGCGCCGACGTCATCAAGGTCGAAAAGCCGGGAGGCGACGTCGCCCGCATGCTGCCGCCGTTCAAAGGAGGCGAGCCCCATCCGGAGCGGAGCGGACTCTTCTTTTACTTAAATTGCAACAAACGGTCCGTAGTCCTCGATCTCCGTGAGCCGGCCGGCAAGGCAGCCCTCGAAGCGCTCGCAAAGCGTTCGCACATCGTGGTCGAGAGCTTCGCCCCTGGCACGCTCGACCGGCTCGGGGTCGGCCTCGACTTCGTCCGCCGGATTAACCCCTCGCTCCCGGTGGTGTCCATCTCGAACTTCGGCCAGACGGGCCCCTACCGGGATTACCGCCTGAGCGAGCTCACCCTGTACGGTTTCGCCGGCGAGATGTACTCCATGGGCCTGACCGAGCGGGAACCGGTCAAGATGGCGGGCACCGCTGCGCTGTTCGAATCGGGCGCGGCGGCGTCCGTTGCGATTATGGCCGCACTCTGGGCAGCGAAGCGGTTCGGCATCGGCCAGCACGTCGACATCTCGCTCGCCGAAACCCATTTCGGGGGAGTCGACCGGCGCCACGCGACCGCCATCGCCTACCAGTTCAGCGGACGAAAGACGATCCGGGCGGCCGGCGGCGGGGCCGGCATGCCCCAGGGCATCTACCCGTGTGCCGACGGCTATGTGGAGTTCACCAACGCATCGCTCCGGCCGGACCGGGTCGATGATATGCTCGGTCACCCCGACTGGAACCAGCAGCCGCAGTTCCAGGACCCGGTCAAGCGGCTGGACCCCTACGTTATCGAGGAGTGGAACACTTACTTCCTCACCTGGTGCCTGGAGCGCACCAAGCGCGAGATCTGGGCCGAGGCACGGAGGGCGAAGGTTCTCTGCGGACCGCTCTTCAGTATGGAGGACCTCTTCGAGGACGAGCATTTCCGTGGGCGCGGTTTCTGGGCACGCGCGACCCACCCGGAACTCGGCGACGTCGAGTTCCCCGGCCGCCCGTTCATCATGGGGAAGGGCGGCTGGGAGCTCCGCAGGCCCGCGCCGCTGCTGGGCCAGCACACCGAAGAGGTCCTCCGGGAAGCTGGAGTGGATGACACGACCATTGCGCAGGTTTGTGCTGCGGGAGGTGCACGATGAGTCCGAAGCCGCTGGAGGGCATCCGGGTCATTGACCTGTGCGTGGTGTGGGCCGGCCCATTCGCGACGATGCTGCTCGGCGACCTCGGCGCAGAGGTGATTAAGCCCGAGAACCCGTTCGTATTCCAGCCGATGACCCGTGGAGCGATGGCCCGGCCGCCGCAGATCCTGCTTGAGCGGTCGATCGCCTGGAGCGGCGGCCTCCCCCGCAACGAGGTGGGACCGCGGCCGTGGAACTATAACCCGACGTTCGTCAGCCTCTACCGGAACAAGAAGAGTTTCACCGTCGACCTGCGGCGGCCCGAGGGAAAGGACATCCTCCGCCGGCTGGTGGCCATTTCCGACGTCGTGTACGAGAACAATGCCGTCGGGACGCTGGAGAAACTCGGCATCACGGAGGAGTGGCTCCGGGATGCGAACCCGCGACTCATCATCGTGCGGGTGCCGGCCTACGGGCTCACCGGTCCGTACAGGGAGGCGCGTGCTCTCGGCGTCCACCTGGAGGCGGTGATGGGGCACACCCTCCTGCGCGGGTATGACGACGCCGACCCCTCGGCGAACACGGCGATCTACTCCGGCGACTACATGGCTGGCGCACAGGGGGCGTTCGCGGTGATGGCAGCCCTCTGGTACCGCGACCGGACGGGCGAGGGTCAAACGATCGAAATCGCCCAGGCCGAGAACGCCGCCGCGATGTTCACCCATGCCATCATGGACTACTCGATGAACCGGAACGTGCAGTCGGCCATCGGCAACCGCGATGTGCACGGCCGGTATCCCTGCGGTGTCTACCCTGCCAAGTCCCCCGGCGACGCCACCACGATGGACGACCACTGGATTGCCATCCATATCGAGAACGACGCCCAGTGGCAGCAGCTTGTCGAGGCCATGGGGTCACCGGCGTGGGCGCTCGACCCGCGCTTTGCGACGAACGAGGGGCGGGCCGCGCACTTCCGCGAGATCGATGCCGGCATCGCCGAGTGGACCCGCGAACGGGACGACTACGAGATGATGCACCTGCTCCAGGCTCGCGGGATCGCCGCGACGCCGGTGCTCGAAGCGTCGCGGATGTTCGACGACCCCCATCTGCGGGCGCGCGACTTCTTCAAGAAGCAGACCGTCCGCGACGCCGGGACGCACGAGTACGTCGGTCCGCTTTGGAAGTTCGAGAAGACGCCGGTGGAGTTCTATCAGCCGCCGGTCTGCTTCGGCGAACACAACGAGTATGTCTATCGCGAGCTGCTGAAGGTGAGCGATTCCGAATACGAGGCGCTCAAAGCGGGCGGCCACATCGCCGAGGAGTACGACCCGAGCGTGCCCTGACGCCGCCGCCGCACCGCCGTTCAGTAGAATGCACCGCTAACACCCCACCCCTGCACGCAGCACCAGGAGGATACCCATGGCCGACGTTGGACTCCCCGTCGACGAGGTGTACGAGCCGCCGGCCCGCGTCCGCGAAGGAGCGCTGGTGGCCGACATGGAGACCTACCGCGAGATGTACCGCCGCAGCGTCGAGGACCGGGACGCGTTTTGGCGGGAGATGGCCGAGCGCTTCCTCACGTTCTCCAAGCCGTTCGACCGTGTCGTGGAGGAGGACCTCTACACGGGGAAAATCGCCTGGTTCATCGGCGGCAAGCTGAATGCCTCGGTGCAGTGCCTCGACCGGCACCTTGCTGCCCGCGGCGACAAGACCGCCATCCTCTGGGAGGGCGACGAACCGGGAACGAACCGACGGGTGACCTACCGCGAACTGTCGGAGATGGTGAACCGGCTGGCCAATGCCCTCCGCCGCAGGGGCGTCCGCAAGGGTGACCGGGTCGCCATCTACATGGGCATGGTTCCCGAGCTTGCGGCGGCGATGCTCGCGTGCGCCCGGATCGGCGCCATCCACTCCGTCATCTTTGGAGGGTTCTCCCCTCGATCGATCCGCGACCGCATCGACGACTCGACCTGCAAGGCAGTCATTACGCAGGACGAAGGCCGGCGTGGCGGGCGTGCCGTGCCCCTCAAGGCGAACGTCGACGAGGCGCTCGCCGAGCCCGGCCACTCGGTCGAGTTCTGCATCGTGTACCGGCACACGGGAACGCCGGTGAACATGGTGGCCGGCCGCGACGAGTGGTGGCATGACGCGGTGGCCAACGAGCCGGCTGAGTGCCCGCCGGAGCAGATGGACAGTGAAGACCCGCTGTTCATCCTCTACACGTCGGGGTCGACCGGGAAGCCAAAAGGCGTCCTCCACACGCACGCCGGCTACCTCCTGCACGTGATGTGCAGCCATAAGTACGTCTTCGATATCCGCGAGGACGACATTTACTGCTGCGCTGCCGACGTCGGCTGGATCACCGGACACAGCTACATCGTCTACGGACCGCTCGGGAACGGGTCCACGACGGTGATGTTTGAATCGATCCCGACCTACCCCGACGCGGGGCGGTACTGGGATATGGTCGACCGCCTCGGCATCACGGTGTTCTACACCGCGCCGACGGCTATCCGCGCCATCGCCCGCGAAGGCAACGAGCATGTCACGAAGTACCGGCGCACCTCCCTCCGCGTTCTCGGAACCGTCGGCGAGCCGATCAACCCCGAGGCGTGGCGCTGGTACTTCAACGTGGTGGGCGAAGGCCGATGCTCCATCGTCGACACCTACTGGCAGACGGAGACGGGCGGCCACATGATTTCCGGGCTCGCCGGGGCGACGCCGATGAAGCCGGGCTCCGGCTCGCTGCCCTTCTTCGGCGTTCAGCCATGTGTGGTCGACGAGGAAGGGCGCGAACTCGAGGGCAACGGAGTGACGGGCCGGCTCTGCATGAAAGCGTCGTGGCCGGGGATGATGCGCACCGTGTACGGCGACCACGACCGGTTCGTCCAAACCTACCTGACAACCTACCCCGGGAAGTACTTCACGGGCGACGGCTGCCACCGCGACAAGGATGGGTATTACTGGATTACGGGGCGCGTCGACGACGTCCTGAACGTCTCGGGGCATCGCCTCGGCACGGCCGAAATCGAGGGCGCCCTCGTCGGTCACCCGGCCGTCGCGGAAGCAGCCGTCGTGGGCTACCCGCACGACATCAAGGGCACCGGCATCTACGCTTACGTCATGCTGAAGGCCGGGTACACGGCTTCGGACGAACTGGCGAAAGAGCTGCGCGACGCCGTCCGCCGGGAGATCAGCGCCATCGCCACTCCCGACAGGATCCAGTTCGTTGAAGGGCTGCCGAAGACACGCTCGGGCAAGATCATGCGCCGCATCCTGCGCAAGATTGCCGAAGGCGAGCCGGAGAACGTCGGCGACGTCACGACGCTTGCGGACCCGGCGGTCGTGCGGGACATCATCGAAGGCGTCGGGCGGGCGAGGTAGGCCGTTCGCGCGGGGCGAACGTTCCTGTTACAATCCGGCCGCAACAAGGACACCGGGCCGAACCGGGTTCGGCGGGCCGCGCGGGGCGCGGTCACGACACATCGAAAGGGACGCAGAACGAATGGACCTTGGCCTCAGCGAAGAACAGGAACTGCTGAAGAACTCCGCCCGTGAGTTCCTCGAGAAGGAGTGCCCCGAAGAGCACGTCCGCGCAATGGAAGAGGACGAGAAGGGGTACAGCCCCGAGCTCTGGAAGAAGATGGCCGACCTCGGCTGGCACGGCCTCATGATTCCGGAGGAGTACGGCGGCGCCGGGTTCTCCTTCCTCGACCTCTGCATCCTGGTCGAAGAGTTTGGGCGGGCGCTCGTCCCCGGGCCGTTCATCCCGAACCAGGTCTGCGCGGCTGAACTGATCCTCGCCGGCACCGACGAGCAGAAGAAGAAGTACCTCCCCAACATCGCGAACGGCACCGCGATTCACACCTACGCGATCACCGAGCCGTCGGGCCGCTGGGACCGCGAAGGCATCGAGATGAAGGCCACGCAGAGCGGAAACGACTACGTGCTCAACGGCACCAAGCTGTTCGTCCCCGATGCGCACGTCGCGGACTACCTGCACGTCGTTGCCTGGAAGCCGGACGGCCGGCTCAGCACGTTCATCGTCCCGCGCACGGCCGAGGGCATCAGCATCACCGTCCTCAAGACCATCGCCAGCGACAAGCAGTGCGAAGTGGTCTTCAAGGATGTGAAGGTGCCGGCAGCCGATGTCATCGACATGGACGACAAGACCGCGTCGCGGCTCCGCAACATGGCGACCTGCCTCGAGTGCGCGTACCTCGTCGGCCTTGCCCAGCGCGACTTCGAAATCTCGGTGAACTACGCCAAGGAGCGCGTCCAGTTCGGCCGCCCGATCGGCTCATTCCAGGCGATCCAGCACAAGGCTGCCGACATGGTCACCGATGTCGACGGCATGCGGTTCATCATGTACAAGGCGGCCTGGGCGACCAGCGAAAACGAGGACTCGCAGGACATGGACACCGCCATGGCCAAGGCCTGGTGCAGCGATGCCAGCCGGCGCGTGGTCGCGCACGGGCAGCAGATCCACGGCGGCATCGGCTTCACCAAGGACTACATCATCCAGCTCTACTTCCGCCGCCAGAAGCGCGCGGAACTCTTCTGGGGCGACGGTGACTACCACCGCGAGCGCGTCGCCCAGATGCTGGAGATTTGAGTCACCGCTTCGGCGCAGCATGCGCGTGCGGGGACCCGTCAACGGGTCCCCGCACTGTTTGTCCGGAATCCGGCGCTCCTGCTGCAATCCGACCTTCAGCCCGCGCAGATACGGCCGAACATTTGCTCGTAGCCACCTGGGGGACCAGCATGGCCCGGGGCATGGCCTCATCGAAAGGAGACACCAGTTTGAAGGACGTTATTCACCTCCGGGCCGGGTTCATCCTCGTGCCCGCCCTCCTCGGGGCACTGCTGCTCGGCGCCTGCGGGGGCGGCGGCAGCGGCGGCACCGGCACCGGCTCCGACGAAAAGTTCGTTGCGGATATCTGCAAGGCCGGCGCACAGTTCCAGGATGACCTTACGAAGCTCTTCGCGAATCTCGCGAACATCCAGAGTGAGGAAGAGGCGGCGAAGAAGATTGCGGAGCCCTTCGAGACCTTCGCGAAGTCGTTTAAGGCCGCCAAACCGCCGGCTGACCTGAAGCAGTGGCATAGCGACTCGAGCAAATCGCTCGACGAAGCCGTCGCAGCGTTGAAGAAGGGCAACACGAATGCTGCCATCTTTCAGCAGGACTCGCCCTTCCCCGAGCCACCGAAGGGCGCCGAGGAGCGGCTGAGCAAGATCGCCGCCAACAACGCGGACTGCCAGAAGTCAGAGCTCTTCACGAACTGAGGCCGACGGCGCAATCCGGGCAATGACGCGGGACCGGCCTGAGCCGGTCCCGCGTCCTTTTCCTCGAGTTGACGCTTCCGGTAGCGCGCCCGGGGCGGGTGGCGCATAGTTCCTGACGATGAGGCTCACGACTCCGCCCCGCGAGACCCCGGCACCTCCCCGGCGGCTGCGCTCAGCGGCGCTCATGGTTGGGCTTGTGGCGGCCTTCACGCTTGCCGTCGTCCTTGCCGCCGGCCAGGTCCGCGAAGGGACGACGGGGGCGGCGCCTGCCGCCGCCGGCCTCTCCACGACGGTGCACGTGCTCACGTGGGCCGGCGACGACGACCTTCCGCAACCTCTGCCGGACAGCTCAGCAGCATTCAGGCTCAACCCGAACCGCTGGGCTGCGTCCGACCTGCCGGTGACGGTGTGGTACAACCCTGCAGGCGCACCGCCCGGCATTGCCGTGGAGGACCTGGTTCGGAACGCGCTCGAGCAGTGGTCGAAGGTCCCCGGGTCTGCATTCGCGTTCGCCTACGCGGGCACAACCGCGGCAGGCCCCGGCGCATGCGATCTCCCAGGCCGCCAGCTCGACGGGCGAAACACGGTCACGTTCGTGACCACGCTCCCAGCGGGAACGCTCGGTATCACCTGCACAGTCTGGTCCGGCGGGTCAAACGGCGACCTCGTCGAATTCGACATCCAGCTCAACGCAAACGTCAACTGGGGGCGGAGCGACAGCCTGGGGCCTGGGCAATTTGACCTCGCGTCGACGATCCTGCACGAGCTGGGACACGGCGCAGGCCTTGGCCACCCCTGCACGGGGAGCAACAGCTGCACCGACGCGGAACGCCAGGCAGTGATGTACCCCTCGCTGAGAGCGCGCGAGCAGCGGAATGTGCTGAAAGAGGACGACAAGGCAGCGATGGCTGCGGCCTACCCCGGTCCGCCGCCCGGCGGGAGTGGAGCAGTCGGACCGTTCCGGGCCGTGCTCCCGGGTGTGGGCCGCGACTGACCGGAACCCTCCGGTCAATCCAGGTCGACGTCGTCCCAGCTGTGCGAATGTGTATGGCCGCCCGGCCCATGGCTGTGGCCATGGCTGTGCCCGTGCGAGTGGCTGTGGCCGCCCCACTCGTGGGTGTGCCCTTCGGCGCCCTCGCCGTTCCCGCCGTCTTCCCATGGGGCCGGGCCATCCTCGACGCCCGGCTGTGCAAGGCCTACGAGGACGAAACGCCCGAACGCCTTCTCCGCCTGCTTACCGCACTTCGGGCAGGGGATGAACTGGAGAACGTCAGACATCGGCATCCGCTTTTCGGTCCGGGTGCCGCAGGAGGCGCAGACGTATTCGTAGAGTGCCATGGCCCGATCCTCCGCGCCGGCAGCGGGTCCGTCAACGGGCAAGGTCCGGCCGGTAGGCCCACCGCCGGAGGTCCCATGGCACCGGCGGCACGGTATCCCACCCGGCGGGAAGTGCGGGAACAGTCCACTCCGCGGGCGGCTGCCAGTCGACCCAGCTGCCGTCGAACGGGGCTGCCCGCTGCTCAATCGCCGCGAGGACCCCGCCCGCCTCGGCGCGAACCGCCCGGGCAAAGTCGGGCGCAAAGACACCCGATGCGGCGAGCGCCTCGAACTCATCGAGGTCCTTCCACTCCCAGCGGAAATCCGGCCAGACCACGATGTCGAGCGCGTGGTCATTGGTGTCGAACCCGATCTGCGTCCGACGGAACGGCTCTTCGAAGTTGACGTAGTACATCCGAAACCGGCGGCCGGGGCCTTCCCAGGAGCACCAGACGGAGTGGGCAGCCCCGGGGAACATCAGCCGGACCGTTTCTCTGCGCCAGTGCGCGGGGACGAGCCGGCGCGGCTCGCCAGGGGGCCGGTGCCAGGCGCGGTACTCGGCGCCCTCGGGAATCCAGAGGGCGACCAGGCTGTCGCCGTCAGCCACAACCCGTGCGGGCCAGGTCATGCCCACGGTGCTGTCGGCACGGGTGATATACCGGAGTGCGACGATGGCGCCCGGCTCGAAGCGGTTCACGTGCAGGGATCGTGCCAGCTCCGGGCCGCAGCGAACAGGGCTCAGTAGGCCCGCGGCAGGGGCGTCGGCGTGGCCTTTGGCGGCACCGGGGTCCGCGTAGGCGTGGGCGTCCGGGTCGGGGTCGGGGTGATCGTGGGCGTCGGCGTTGGCGGCTCCGGCGTTGGGGTTGCCGTCGGCGGACCGGGCTCCGTGGCCGGTGGCGCAGGCGAACCGCCGTCGTCCGTGGCGCCGCCCGGGCCGCCCGCACCGCTCCGCGGAGTGCTCGTGGCCGTCGGCTCCGGGGTCGGGGTTTCGCCGGGCTTCGGCGTGGGGGTCGGCGTCGGTGTCCACGGGATGACCTCCCGGCCGGGGACCTGCACGAAGTCAGCCGGGTCGACGGGATGGCCCTGGTAGCGGATTTCGAAGTGGAGGAATCCGCCCGGCTCGCCGATGCCGATGACGGTCGACTTGCTCACCAGGTTCCCCTTCGCCACCCGCAGGCCCTGCAGCCATCCATAGACTGTTGTGAACCCGCCGCCGCAATCGACCACGACGTGGGTCCCGTACCGCTCATCGCTCCCTGTAACGACCACCTCGCCATCGCACGCCGACTGGACCGTGATGTTCTTCAGGCCGACGAGGGAAAAGTCGACGCCGGCGTGGCGGAGGCCGTTGCCCCGGTCGGTGCCAAAGTAGTCCTCCACGCCCGCGTGGGCGGTCAGCGGAAGCGCGAACCGCTTCCCGCCGGCGATCAGGTACTCCCGGATGTCGGGCTTCGGCGGGTTGGCGGCGGGCCGGTAGGTGCCTTCTTCCATGCCGCCGACGCGCGACGACGGGTGGCGGGTCGGCGCCGGGGTGTTGGTTGGACTGGACCCGGCGGACGGGCTGCCGCCGGCGGTCGGGCTCCCTCCGCCCGGGGCCGCGGCGGGCGGGGCATCGTCACCGCCGGTGAGCTGCATGCCAAAGAACGCGAAAAGCGCGAGCACTGGGACAGCCGCGAGGAGGTAGAAGGGCGCGAGCCGCCGCTCGTTGCGGCGGGAGCGGTAGTCGCTGCCGTAAAACCCGCGCCCTGGTGGCATGGCACGCCTCGCTGCAGCGGGCGCTCTCCGGACCGGGGCCGGGGCGTCCCGCGAAATTCTTTCACTTCAGGTATCGGCCGGCAGACTGGCCGTCGACAGTGCGGCGCGGACTCGCCGGCGAAGCCGCGCGATGCGCCTCGCGCGCATTCCGGTGCAGGTTCGGGTACTATTTCGGCCGACGCTAAAGACCCCGGCGCCGCCGGGGAGGGAGAGACAGCACCATGACCTACCGCCCCGCGCGCATGCGCTTTGGCATCTTCCTGGCCCCGTTTCACCGGCTGGGCGAAAACCCGACCGTCGCGCTCCAGCGCGACCTCGAGCTGATCGACCACCTCGACCGGCTCGACTACGACGAGGCCTGGTTCGGTGAGCACCACAGTGCCGGCTGGGAGCTGATCGCCTCGCCTGAGCTGATGATTGCGGCATCGGCGCAGCGCACGAAGCACATCAAGCTCGGGACCGGCGTGAGCTCCCTGCCGTACCACCACCCCTTCATGCTGGCCGACCGCATGGTCCAGCTCGACCACATGACGCGGGGCCGGGCGATGTTCGGCGTTGGCCCGGGCGCGCTGACCTCCGACGCGTACATGCTCGGCATCGATCCCATGACGCAGCGGGCACGGATGGACGAGGCGCTCGGCGTCATTCTCCGGCTCTTCCGCGGCGAAGTGGTCACGATGGAGACGGAGTGGTTTACGCTCCGCGAGGCCCGGCTGCAGCTGGCGCCGTACACGCACCCGCATATGCCGGTAGCGGTTGCGAGCACGTTCTCGCCCGCGGGCCCGGTAACCGCCGGAAAGCACGGCGTCGGCATCCTCAGCGTGGCGGTGTCCCAGCCGGGCGGCCTCATCTCCCTCTCCAGGACGTGGGAGATGGCCGAAGAGGCGGCGGCGAACGCCGGGAAGACCATCAACCGGGACGACTGGCGGCTCGTGATGCCGATCCACCTCGCCGAGACGCGCGAGCAGGCATTCGCCGACGTCGCCGAAGGCATGATGCGCTGGAACAAGGAGTACTTCGAGAACACCCTCGGGCGGCCGGCCGACCCCTCGAACCCCGGCGACGTCGAATCGACGGTCGCGCGAGGTGGCGCCATCATCGGCACCCCGGACGATGCGATCGAGGCGGTTGAGCGGCTCCTTGAGCTCTCCGGCGGGTTCGGCTGCCTGCTGGGGCTAGCCCACGAATGGACCACCTGGGAGAAGACGCTGCACAGCTACGAACTCTGGGCGCGGTACGTGGCTCCCCGGTTCCAGGGCCAGTACGATCGGATCGCCGCGAGCCAGAAGTTCGTCGCCGACAACCGGGCGACCATCTTCGGGCCGAACGCCGCAGCCATCGGCAAGGCGTTCATCGATGCCGGCGTGCAGCTGCCGGCCGAGATGCTGAACCGGATGCAGCGCGGCAACGTGTAGCAGCGCTGGTTGCCCGCCTGCGGCCCCGCCGACATGATTGGGCGGGGAGAGCTTGATGGTGCACACGTTCCGGCTCCTTGCAGCGGCGGCGTACGCTCTGGCGCTCCCGCTGCTCATCGTGACAGCGCCCGTGCGGTGGCTCGCGAGCGACATCGCCGTCTACGAGCGCGGGTTCCGCACCTACGACGCAGAAACGCGCACCGGACTTCCGCTTGCGGAGCTCGACCGCGCCGGCCGCGACATCATCGACTACTTCGAGAACGACGCGCGCGACTTGCGCATCGTGGTGACGGTCAACGGCGTCGAGGAGCCGCTCTACAACGACCGCGAAACCGCCCACATGCGTGACGTGAAGCGGCTCATGTGGGCGCTCTACCGGGTTAACGAAATCGCGCTCGTGGTGGTGCTGGGGTACATCGCGCTGGCCGTCCTCTGGTCGCGGGAACGGTCGGTCCGCGGACTGGCCACGCTGTCGCTCGCCGGGCTGGCTGCCGGCGGGCTGGTCGTCGGTCTCATCGCAGCGTTCGCGCTCACCGGGTTCGACCAGGCGTGGACAGCGTTCCACGAGGTCGCATTCAGGAACGATCTCTGGCGGCTCGACCCGGATACCGACCGGCTCATCCAGATGTTCCCGGAACCGTTCTGGCAGGACGTCACGTACCTCGCGGGCGGCATCATGGCCGCGGAGGCGCTGGCCGTCGCGACGCTGTGCGCCGGCTACCTGCTCAGAACCCGGAGCGAAAGCGGGTCAGTTCGCGGACGCGCAGGCACACCCGCCGCCACCACAGCACCCCGCGGCGGGTGAATCGGCCGTTGCGATGGCGCCGCGCGGTGCGGCGAACATCGAGAGCATCCGCTCCGCGCGATGGCCCCGGGCACAGGTGGCGGGCTCGTTCGCCGCCGACATCGGGCGGCGCTGCTCGAACTTTTCGCGGCAGGTCGGGCAGTAGAACTCGTAGATGGCCATAGGCAGAGTATACCGCCGGACGGCATCGTTCAGGCGGCGCGGTTGGCGCGCCGGCGGCGTGCGCGCTGCGCCGTACGTGTGACGGGCTGCTGGCGCGCATTGAGCGCGATGATGCTGGCGGTCCGCCGCTGCCGGCGTACTGGCGGCTCGATGGGCGGCAGCGCAATCGACGAGGGCGCCGCAAGCACGACCCGCGTGATGGCGTTCGAAGGCTCGACCCAGCCATCATCGCGCTGACGGCGCAGCAGGGCGTCGACGATCGCCCGGTAGAACCGCATCAGCCATGCCATGGGGAGTAGACGATAACCGGGGGATTCCCCTAATGGCAACCACTCAGCAACTCACCAGTTTCCCCGCTCGACGGCCTCGAGGAACGCGCCGACGACGGCATTCCACTCGGCGGCGCGTTCGAAGTAGCACGAATGCCCGGCGCCAGCGATGACGTGCACCCGGGCCCCGCTGACGAGCGAGGCCGCCTCGCGGATCATCTCCGGCGGCGTGATGGCGTCGTACTCGCCGACGACATAGAGGATCGGCACACCCAGTGAGGAGAGGAGTTCGTGCATGGAGCCGCGATAGCCGGGCGGGGGCGGACCCAGCAGTCCACGGGGCCTCGGCGGATTGAGCGCATTAATCTGCCGGTAGAGCAGGGCCAGGGCTGGCTCTTCCGCTTCGAACCCGGGCGCGAGCGCCTGCTCCCGGAGGCTTGCGCCGCCGCGGTCCTCGCGCAGCTCCTGCTGCATCGCCCTGATGCGGTCGTTCGTCGCGCCGGCCGTCGTCCCGCACAGCACAAGCGACGCGATGCGCTCCGGAGCGAGGCGCGCGAGCCCTGCTACCGCCCGACCGCCCATCGACTGGGCGACGATGTGGGCGCGCTCGATGCCGAGATGCTGCAGGAGTGCAAGGAGGTCGGTCCCGAGGGTCGTGCGGCCCACAGCCATGTCGCCTCGCGACAGGCCCCAGCCCCGCGCATCGTACGTCGTGACCCGGTAGCGGGGAGCGAAGGCCGCGACCTGCTGCCACCAGGCGAGGTGGTTGCCGCCAGCGCCGTGGATGAGTACCAGGTCCGGCCCCGAGCCTTGCTGCCGGTAGTAGATGTGGGCGCCGTTCACCCGGGCGTATGGCACGCAACGGAGTCTACCGCGCGGCCGCGCTTCACCGGAGCGCGGCAGCTGCGTAGGCTCAGCCCCACACCCAGGAGGTACGCAATGAAGATCGGGCTCGGCATCGGCATTACTGGCAGCGAGGGCATCGACGACGTCATTCGACAGATCCAGCGGGCCGAAGAGGCAGGATTCGATTCCGCCTGGCTTCCGAACATCTTCGGACTGGACGCCATCACCACCATTGCTGTGGCAGGCAGGGAGACCTCGCGGATCGAACTCGGAACATTCGTGGTCCCGACCTACCCGAGGCACCCGGTCGCGATGGCGCAGCAGGCGCTCACCGCGGCTGCGGCCGCTGGCGGCCGCTTCACCCTCGGGATCGGTCTCAGTCATCGCATTGTCATCGAAGGGATGTTCGGCCTGGACTATTCGAAGCCGGTCCGCCACATGCGGGAATACCTGTCGGTCCTCATCCCGCTGCTCGAGGGGAAGCAGGTCCAGTTCCGGGGCGAGGAGTACCGCGTCCAGGCCCAGCTTACCGTGCCCGGGGTGTCCCGGCCGTCGGTGGTCGTCGCGGCGCTCGGGCCGCAAATGTTGAAGCTTGCAGGGCGGCTCGCGGACGGCACGGCGACCTGGATGGGCGGCGCCAGCTATCTCCGCAACACCGCGATCCCGGCGATCCGCGCGGCCGCAGCCGAGGCCGGCCGGCCGGCGCCCCGGGTGGTCTCGGGCTTCCCGGTCGCGGTGACGGACTACCCGGACCGGGCGCGTGAGTCGGCGGCCCGCATCTTTGCGGTCTACGGGCAGCTGCCGTCCTACCGCGCCGTGCTGGATGTCGAGGGAGCAGCCGGGCCCGCGGACGTGGCCATTGTCGGCTCCGAAGCGGAGGTCGAGGCCCGTCTCCGCGAGCTGGCCGCTGCCGGAGTCACCGACTTCAACGCCTCGCCGTTCCCGGTCGATGGGGACCCGGGCGCCGTTCGCCGGACGGTCGAGTTCCTCGCTGCCGCCCGGCGCGAGGGGCGCATCTGAGGCAGGGAGTTTCGCGCCGCAGCAGCGTTCGATACGCTCGAACTGCATGAACGACCACACGCTGCGCGTTCTGGAGTTCGAACGCGTCCTCGACATGCTTGCCGGGGAGGCCTCCTTCAGCATGGGGGCCGAGAAGGCCCGGGCGCTCCGGCCAGCCACAACGTGGGAGGGCGCGCGTCAGCTCGCGCAGGAGACCGCCGAGATGCGCCTGCTCGACCAGCAGGGCATCGACATCCCGTTCTCCGGAGCCCGGGACATCAGGCCGCACCTCCGCGCGGCCGCCATCGGCCAGATGCTGGAACCGGGGGCCCTGCTCGAATGCGCACAGGTGCTCACGACCGCCCGCCGCGCCCGCCTCGTCCTGGAGAAGGTCCGCGATCGTGTTCCGACGCTTGCCGCGATCGGGGACCGCATCGGCGATTTCCGCAGCTTCGCCGACGAGGTCGAGAACGCTATCTCGCCGCGGGGCGAAGTGACCGACGCGGCAAGCGACCAGCTGGCGCTCGTCCGGCGCGAACTGCGCGCGGCGGAGGCCCGGCTTGAGCAGCGGGCCCAGGCTGCGCTCGCCGATGCGGTGCGCAAGGGTGCCGCGCAGGAGGGCCTACTCACCGAGCGAAACGGCCGGAAGGTGATCCCGGTGCGGTCCGACAGCCGGTCGGCTGTCCCCGGCATCGTCCACGACGTCTCGTCCAGCGGCGCCACGCTGTTCATTGAGCCGTTCGCCGTGGTGGAGGCGGGCAATGCCGTGCGGGAGCTCCGGCTGGCTGAGGAGCGGGAGGTCCGCAGGGTCCTGCAGCGGCTGACGGACCTGCTCGGCATTCGCGCCGAGGAAGCCCTTCGCTCGGTCGAGGCACTCGGCGACCTCGACCTGATCCATGCCAGGGCGCGCCTTGCGCGGAAGATGGGCGCCGCCCTCCCGCCGGCCGGCGAGGTCGAACGATGGTTCGGGCCGGGAGGGTCGACCCAGCTGCGCCGCGCCCGGCATCCGCTGCTGCGCGGCAACGTCGTCCCCATTGACGTGACCGTTGGGGAGTCGCCGCAGGGGATCCTCATCACCGGCCCCAACACAGGCGGCAAGACCGTCGCCCTCAAGACCATCGGCCTGCTCACGCTCATGGCACAGGCAGGTATGGGCGTGCCGTGCGACGACGGGAGCCGGGTCCGGTTCTTCCCGCGCATCTACGCAGACATCGGCGACGAACAGTCGATCGAGCAGAGCCTCTCTACCTTCTCGTCGCATCTGCGGAACATCATCAGCATCCTCGGGGAGGCCGACCGCGATACCCTCGTGCTGCTCGACGAACTCGGCGCAGGGACTGACCCGGCCGAAGGAGCGGCCATCGCCCGGGCTGTCATTGAAGAGCTGCTCGACCGCGGGACCACCATCGTCGCAACAACCCACCACGGCGAGCTGAAGGTCTTCGCGCACAGCGACCCGCGGCTTGAGAACGCCTCGGTGGAATTCGACCTCGAAACGCTCAGCCCTACGTATCACCTGGTCGTCGGTCTCCCCGGGCAGTCGAACGCGCTGGCGATCGCCCGGCGTCTCGGTCTCGACGAGCATGTGGTCGAGCGGGCTTCGGAACAGCTTTCACCGGGGCACTTTGAGCTGGAGGAGCTGCTTGCGGAGATTCGCAGCCAGCGGCGCGAAGCCGAAGCAGCCCGTGCTGCTGCAGAGGCTGCCCGCCAGGATGCCGAGCGGCTCCGCCGCGAACTCGCGCTGGAGCGGGAGGCGATTGAGCACGAGCGCGCCGCACTCCTCGCCGAAGCGAAACGCGAGGCCGACGACACCCTCGCCCGGATGCGCCGGGAGCTCGAGCAGCTGCGGAGGCGCGCAGCGGAGCGCCAGTTCGACCCGGTGGCTGCCCAGGAGGCGCTCCGGCAGGCAGAGCGCGAACGGGAGCAGCTCGCGCGCGCGGCCGTGGCGCGGCGGGCCGCAACTGCCTC
Organism: Tepidiforma bonchosmolovskayae; assembly: GCF_008838325.1. Classification (GTDB taxonomy): domain Bacteria; phylum Chloroflexota; class Dehalococcoidia; order Tepidiformales; family Tepidiformaceae; genus Tepidiforma; species Tepidiforma bonchosmolovskayae. The sequence continues at coordinate 63,374 of NZ_CP042829.1, forward strand.
ACCCGTCATCACCCGGGAGGTAGAGCCCGGCGACCTCGTTCACGTGCGGGATATCCCGCAGCTCGGCGAGGCGCTGACCGCGCCCGGGGAGGATGGCCGGCTCGAAGTGCAGTTCGGCAGCCTCCGGATGAAGGTGAGCATCGACCGGATTGACCGGATCGAGAAGCCCAACCCGTCCGGCGGCCGGGTGGTTGTCCCCGCGGGTCCGCAGGTCAGCCACGAGCTCGACCTGCGCGGGCAGCGCGCTGAAGCCGCGCTGGAGCGGTTCGAGAGCTACCTCGACGCGGCATACCGCGCGGGGTTGCCGTTCGTGCGGATCATCCACGGGAAAGGGACGGGGGCACTCCGGGCTGCGATCCGCGAGGCCCTGGCGAAGCACCCGCTCGTCCGGAGTTACGAATCGGCGCCGGCCGCGGAAGGCGGCGATGGCGTCACCATCGCCCTGCTTGCGGGCTAGCGGCCGTGGATCGCCCGCCGCTGCAATCCGGCTTCGATTTCGGCAACGACGAGCCGGCCGCCGCGGGAGGGGCCGATGCCCCGCTTGCCGCACGGATGCGGCCCCGGACGCTCGACGAGGTGTACGGGCAGGATGCTGCGGTCGGGCCGGGGTCGATGCTCCGCGAGCTGACCCGCCGCGGCAGGTTGCCGTCCGTGATCCTCTGGGGGCCGCCCGGCTGCGGGAAGACGACGATTGCCCGGCTGCTGGCCCGGTCCACCGACGCTGCCTTCGTTCCGCTCTCGGCAGTCACCTCGGGTGTGGCCGATCTTCGGCGGATCATCGGCGACGCCGAACGCGCCCGCCGCGCCGGGCGGCGGACCGTCGTCTTCATCGATGAAATTCACCGCTTCAACCGCGCGCAGCAGGATGTGGTGCTTCCGCACGTGGAGGAGGGGACCATCACGCTCATCGGGGCGACCACCGAGAACCCGTCGTTCGAAGTTGTCGCACCGCTGCTGAGCCGGGTCCGCGTCGTTCGGCTGCAGGCGCTCAGCGAGGACGCCATCGCCAAGCTGGTCGACCGGGCCCTGGCCGACCAGGAGCGCGGGCTCGGCAACCTCGGCCTGGCTCTCGACCCGGAAGCACGGGCGCTGCTGACGCGGAGCGTGAATGGAGATGCCCGCGCAGCCCTGACGGCCCTGGAGATCGCGGCAGACCTCGCGCTCGCGCGCGGGAGCGCAACGATTGACCCCGGGGATATCGCCGGCGCGCTGCAGGACCGGCGCCCGTACCACGACCGACAGGGCGACGCCCACTACGACACCATTTCGGCATTCATCAAGTCAGTGCGGGGGAGCGACCCGCAGGCTGCGCTCTACTGGCTCGCGCGATTAATCGAAGCCGGCGAGGACCCGCTGTTCATCGTGCGCCGCATGGTCATCCTCGCGGCCGAGGACATCGGGCTGGCCGACCCGCAGGCGCTGGTCGTCGCCACCGCCTGCCAGCAGGCCGTTCACTTCGTGGGCATGCCCGAGGGCGCCATCCCGATGGCGGAGTGCGCGGTGTACCTCGCCCTCGCTCCAAAGAGCAACAGCGCCTACGCCGCTCTCGGCCGGGCGCTCGAGGATGCCCGCTCGACCGCGGCAGAACCGGTCCCTCTCCACCTGCGCAATGCGGCAACGGGGCTGATGGCCGCGTTCGGCTACGGCGCAAGTTACCGGTACGACCACGACGAGCCGGGCCACGTTGCCCGCGGACAGGCGCATTTGCCGGAACGGCTCGCTGGCAGGGAGTATTACCAGCCGGGAGCAACCGGATGGGAAGCGACCGCGTCTCAGCGATGGCGCAACCTGCTTGCCGGGCTTCCGCAACCCGACGCACCACTCCCGGAAGGAGCCGAATCGACGCCCGATGACTGTGAAGATTGAATTCCTGTTTTCGAAAGCCACAGGCCGGAGCCCCGAAGCGGAAGAGGCGCTCCGCCTCGCGCTTGAGGCGACCGACCCGTCCATCGAGGTGACGTACGTCGAAGTCGACGGGATGGAGGATGCGCGTGCGAAGCGATTCCTCGGCTCACCGTCCATCCGTGTCAACGGCATCGACGTCGAGTACGGCGAGCGGGAGCCGGACGAGTACCAGAGCGGCACGCGCTACTACAACACGCCGCAGGGATGGAAGCCGTACCCGCACGCGCGGCTCATCGCCAACGCAATTCTCGAAGCGCAGACGCGCGCAGGCCGGTAGCCGGTCAGCCAGTGTCGAACGCGGTCGCCAGTCCATCAAGATGGCAGCCGTCGTTGTGCCGGGCGAGGACGAGCCGACCGCGACGGTCGCGCTCGATGACGGTCAGCGAGCAGTTGCCGACGTGAAAGACACCGCGCCGCACGAGGTCGACGCCGGTCACCATATGGCAGACGGCAGAGACGACCCCGCCATGCGTGACCGCGACGACGTCCCCATCGAATGCGGTCAGGAAGTCGAGCGCTCGGCGGACCCGCGACTGGAACTGTTCCCGACCCTCCTCGCCGGGGAATTCGACGCGCTCCCCTCGCCGCTGCGCCTCGAGGATGCCCGGGTACCGCTCGCGGACCTCGGCAACGGTCAGCCCGGACGGCTCGCCGATGTCGTACTCCGAAAGCTCCGGCAGCGGAACGGCGGTGCGGCCGAGGGTCGAGCCGAGGATCTCGGCCGTCAGGCGCGCCCGGCGCTGGGGACTGGTCGCAAAGTGGACCACCTCCATGCCGGACAGCCTCCCTGCCAGGCTGCGGGCCTGCAGCTCGCCGCGGGGCGTGAGTCCGTAGTCGAGCCGGCCCTGGAAAACCCGGCGCGCATTCCCCTCCGATTCGCCGTGGCGGACGAGGAACAGGCGCATTGCTACTCCGTGAGCCGGCGGTAGAGCGTGGGCAGGCGGCTGGGCAGCGACTCGATGTCTGCGACCACCTCGTACCCCATGTCTTCGCACATCGTCTTCAGGTAGTCGTGCCCGGCGCGGTCGACGGTGAGCGCGAATGGGGTGATGCCCTCGCGCTTCGCCTCGTTCAGCGCCTGCTTGGTGTCGTGGATGGCGTATTCCTTCTCAGTCCGGTCGCGGCCGTAGCCGTGGTCCTGCGGGCGGCCATCGCTCAGCAGGAAGAGGATTTTCACCTTGGCATCGGTCTGGAGGAGCTTGTAGGTGGCGTGGCGGATCGCCGGCCCCATTCGTGTTGAGCGGATCGGGGTGATCTTGTCGAGCCGCATCTTGATCTTCTGGTCGAGCGTCTCGTCGAAATCCTTGATGACGAAGAACTCGACGTTATCGCGGCCGTATCCCGAGAAGCCGTAAATGCCGTACTGGTCACCGATGGTCTCGAGCGCCGTCATCAGGAGCACCGTCGACTCCTTCTCGAGGTCGATGATTCGCTTCGGGGGCGACGTCAGCTCCTGCCGGCGCTTGGAGACCCACCAGCTCAGGTACTTCCGGGGGTCGTCGTAATCGTCATCGTCGAACTGCTTGTCGCGCTTGTTGATCTCCTCATCCGTGCTGGCGGACATGTCGATGAGGAACGCCACAGCGACGTCGCGCTCGATTTTGTTGCGGCGCCAGTAGATCTTCTCGGTCGGGTTGGCGCCGGTGCGCTTCTCGACCATCCATTCGATCGCTGCGTCGAGGTCGAAGTCTTCGCCATCCGGAAGGCGCTTGATTTTCCGGAACATCTCCGGCTTCATCAGCTCGAACTGCTTGCGGGTCTGGGCGACCAGCCCGGCGTGCTCGCGCAGAGCCTTCTCGTAGAAGTCCTCGTCGCCTTCCTCCAGCTTCGCCTCTTTTACCGCGCACCAGCGCGGCTTGTAATCCTGGGCGCGGAAGTCCCATTCGTCGTAGTAGTAGACCGTCACCACCGGCTTGAGGGGCTCTTCGCCTTCGCCCTCGCCGGTCGACTGGTCGCTTGTCGGCTGGCCGCCCTGCTCGCCCTTCTCCGAAGCCGGTGTTCCGGCCTCCTTCAGAAGGTTGGAGAGGAACATCCCGGTGGAGGCGTCGAGGTCGCCCTCGTCCATGGCGTCGAGGTCGATTTCGACGCTCTTGGCGAGGAGCTCCGCGAGCTGCTCCGGGGTGAGGGGCACCGTCTGCTGCTTGCCGGCCTGGCCGCCCTGGGCGTTCTCGCGCAGCTTCATCAACAGGTCGACGAGCTCGGGCTTGAAATCTCCGCGGAAGTCGATCTCCTGCGGGCTCTCGTACTCCTCCTCGCCCTCGCCGCTGCCGCCGAGCTGCGCCTGTGTGCCCTGTCCGCCCTCCTCCCCGGCTGCCTCCATCGGCATCGCCTGCCCGGCCTCCATCGGCTCGACGGAATCCCAGTCGGCGGGGTCGAGATCTTCGTGGATGTTCGGGATGGCGATGGCGATTTCGTACAGCGCCAGGGCCGCCTCCGCAGCGTCCTCCACGGTCGCCGCTGGCTGCTGCACGGCACGGAGGATGCCGAGCGCACGGCTCATTTCATCGGCGCGCTCGCGCGGCCACCGCACCCGGTGGAGGCCGTCGAGGCTGGCGCGGACAAGGTTCTCGACGAACGCGTTGCGGAGCGGCATCAGCTCCACAGGCGGCCGGCGCTCGAGTTCTTCGGCCTGCATGCGCACCAGCTGCCGCCGGATGCCGCCGTACTCATCCTTGACCCGGGCGTCGATGCGGGCATCCTCGGCGATGGTGAACAGGTCGCTGGCAAGCTGCCGGTCCGGGAAAAGGTCGAAGAACTCTTCCATGTCAGTCGTCGCCGGCCGCTCGCGTTCGCGCGCGAAGGCAAGGCGCCGCAGCGGGAACACGTTGCCCGGCCGGCGGAACTCGAAGGCGAAGCTCCCGAATTCGATGTGGGCCGCCTGGTGGGTGGCAAAGACCTTCATGGCGGCGAAGTTGTCTTCCTTCGCAGGGAACCGCTCCATCAGCTCGGGCAGAAAGATGGTTGTCCCGTCGGTGCTGGCGCGGTGCTCGTCGACCCAGCCGATGCCCTTCTCGGCGAGCGATTCCGCTGTCTGGATGCTCACGTTGCGGCCGGTGAGCGCCTTGCAGTACAGCCGCAGCACCTCGCCGATGCGTGACAGCTCGACACGGGCCGAAAGGTTCTCGAGGATGTCCTCGGCGCGGGTCGACTGGAGGCGGAAGTACGCCTCGCCGCCCTCTTGGCTGACCTGGAGGATGCGCAGTCCGGCCTGCTGCCAGGCTTCGAGCTCGTCGATGCGGATCCGCTGGAGGACGGTGGGCATGACGGTGATGAAGTCCATCGCGGCGAACGGCGAGTACGGGGCGAGCTGCTCGGCCAGCATGATGACCTGCTGATGGTCGGTCGGCTCGAGTTCGCCGAGCGCGTTGGCGGCATCCTCGAAGTACTGGAATACCGAGCGCTGGTGGCCCCGGGCTGCCTGGGCTGCGAGCAGCAGGAACCGTTCCCGAAGGGGGGCGTGGACCTTTTCGAGGAGCGGAACGCCGCGGTCGAAATAGAGGCGCGAGTCGGCCCACGAGCTCTGGGCCAGCTCGGTCGCGAAGGTGATGAACGGGAGCCGGTCGTCCTCTTCCAGCCGGGCGAGCACCGCCGGTGCCGAGGCGAGGCAGGCGCTCGCGAGCTCATAGCTGTGGCGCGCGAGTTCATCGATGAAGATGACGAGGCGGGAGGCCTGCCCCATGCGGATGATGCGGAAGAGCTCGGGCGCGACCTCGTAGAACTGGGCAGCGAGAGAAGAGCTTTTCCAGTTGCCCTTGTAGAGCCGTCGGCCGAGCTCGGCCCAGGCGTGCATGTGGCCCGGCCCGATTGCCTGCATGGCGGCCGGAGCGGCCCGGAGGAACGAAACAGCCAGCGGCGCTGATTCGGCCGCCATCTGCAGGGCGTCACGTCCGACGGTCTCGATCGCATCCCAGGTCGCCGACTCGGGATAGGCCGTACCGGCCTTGAAGTACTCAACCGCGGCCTCCCAGCTGCGGAGGCTGAGCGCAGTCAGCTCCATGCCGGTTTCGGCCCAGGCCTGGAGCTGCGAGGGGCTGAGCCGGCCGGCCAGGGCACGGAGGCCGGCTTCGAACTGCTGCTGGAGCGGCGCGGGGAAGCCGGAAAGGCGTTCCTGGTGGCGGGCGAGGAGTTCGGTCACGATGGACATAGGGCGGCTTCGGCGACGACCTCCTTGCCGTGGCGATGCGCTGGACCTGCGAATTTCTGAGGGGATGCGGGGACGGTGCGGGTCACTGCTCCCCCGAATGGCGGACAAAGTTGCGGGTCGGGTCAGGATAATCGTAGAAGACGACTTCCCCGGTTGTCGTGTCCCAGGTCGCGCAGGAGAGCTGGAAATCGTTGCGGTGGTCGCGGGGGTCCCCCGCGGACCCGGGATTGATGACAAGAACATCCCCCACGCGGAGCGCCATCTTGTAGTGCGTGTGGCCCACGATGAGCACGTCGCAGGGCAGCTCCGCGGCCCGCGCCCAGATCGGCTCATGCGGGTAGTGGTAGTCCTTCCAGGGCTCCCACGGGGAACCGTGGGTCATCATGACCTTCTTGCCGTCGACCATCCGCTCGACCCGGTACGGCTGCTGCCGAAGCCAGGCCACGAGGTCCTGGTCGACCTTTGGGCTGGAGAGCGCGCGCTGGCCATCGGGGCCGAGCAGCGTCTCTTCGTGATTGCCAAGCACGACCACGGCATCCAGCTCGCGAAGCCGGGCGACCACCTCGTTCGACCAGCGGAACTGGAACACGCTGTCTCCTGCACACCAGAGCTGGTCGAACGGCGTCATCAGCTCAAGCGCCCGTTCGAGGCCCTGGATGTTGCAGTGGATATCGGACACGATGCCGAGGCGCACAGCTGCCCCTACTCGAAGATGCTCGTCACCACCTCTTCGATGGAGCGCTGCACTTCGGAGTCATCGGTCAACGCCCAGGTGATGGCGACCTGGCAGGCGCGCCGGGGGGCAATCCCCTGCGCGATGAGGCGGCCGGCGTAGACGAGGAGGCGGGTGCTCACGCCCTCGCCGAGGCCATGCTCCTTCAGGTTGCGGACCTTCTCGCCGAGGCGGGCGAGGTCCATCGCAGTGCGCTCATCGCAGCCGGACTCGTGTGCGATGATCTGGGCCTCCGCCTCCCGTGGTGGGTAGTTGAACTCGATCGCGATGAAGCGCTGCCGCGTCGAGTGCTTCAGGTCCTTGAGCGCGCTCTGGTAGCCGGGGTTGTAGCTGATCACCAGCAGGAAGCCGTCGGCGGCTTCGATAACCTGCCCGAGCTTCTCAATCGGGAGGAGGCGGCGGTAGTCGGTCAGCGGGTGAATGAGGACGGTGGTGTCCTTCCGCGCTTCGACCACCTCGTCGAGGTAACAGATGGCGCCGACTTTGACCGCCCGGGTCAGCGGCCCGTCGACCCAGCGGGTGCCGTCGGTGTCGAGGAGATACCGCCCCACCAGGTCGCTCGCGGTGAGGTCCTCGTGGCAGGCGACGGTGATAAGGGGCATCCGGTGCTCGACTTCCTCGCCGGTGCGGGAGGAGATTTTCATCATTGGGCGACCGAGCCGGTAGGCCATGTTTTCGACGAAGCGGGTCTTGCCGGCGCCGGTCGGGCCCTTCAGGAGGACCGGGATACGCTGGCGGTACGCTGTTTCGAACAGCTGCACTTCATCGCCGATTGGGAGGTAGTACGGCTCCTCATGGACGCTGTACTCCTCCACGGCGTAGATGGTTGCTCCCTGGACGGACCCGTTGTCAGCCACTGGCTAGTTCCTCCCGGCTGCTGCCCGCAGCCGTTCCTGAAGTGAATCCCAGGCCTGCTGGATGCGCGCATTCAGCTCTTCCAGCGTGCCGTTGTTTTCGATGATGACGTCGCCCCGGGCAATGCGCTCCTCGTTCGTGAGCTGCGAGGCGATGCGCGCGCGCGCGGCATCCGGGTCGAGCCCGTTGCGGGCGGCCAGGCGCTGAACGGCGATTTCCGGGTCGACCACGACGACCCAAATCTCGTCGACGAGGTCCTCCCAGCCCGCCTCCAGGAGCACCGCCGCCTCGAGGACAACGATGTCGTTCCCCGCGGCCTCGAATTCGGCGAGCTGCTCGCTGGCAAGCCGCCGGATGCCGGGCCAGACAATGTCAGTAAGCTTCTTGAGCTCGTCGGGTTTGCCGAAGACCTTGCTCCCCAGCACCTTGCGGTCGATCGTGCCGTCGGGGGCGACCACCTCGGGGCCGAAGGTCTCGACCACCTTCTGGTAGGTTTCGGTGCCCGGGTCATAGGTGCGGTGGCCGAGGATGTCGGCATCGATGACGGGGATGCCGCGTTCGCGGAAAAAGCTGGTCACGGTGGATTTGCCGCTGGCGATGCCGCCCGTCAGCCCGATTACGTGCACAAGGGACTCCGGCTGCGATGTCTGAATCTTCAGTCTACCGCGATGGTAAGGGGCTCACAAACGAAGCGTTATCGGCGGACGGGGTTCCCATCTTTGTCGTAGAGCACCTCGGGGGTCCCGAACTTCCGGTTCAGGTATCCGTACCCCACGAGCGCCAGGACGCCGCCCACGGCCCCGATGACCACGCCCAGGACCACATCAGAAGCGTTGAACCGCACGAAGAGGAAGGCGATGAAGGTCGCGATGAAGCCGAGGAGGAAGGCGTTGACGTAGGGCCGGAGCAGGCGGGGCATGGGTGCATTCTACGCCTTGCGGGCGGGGGCGTAGCGGGCCTCGAGCCGGGCGGCTTCATCGATGATGTGGCGATAGCGGGCGTGGACCTCGCGGTCTGCTGCACGGGCGGATTCCAGGTCCGACGGGGTGAGCAGGCCCGCTTCGGCGAGCGTTTCGAACTCGTCGCGGTCTTCCTCGAGCAGGATGTCGCCCGGGAGCACCCACCAGTCGAGCACGAGGTCGCGGTAGGTGACGCTTTCCGGGGCGATGGCGACGTCGGCCACAGCGTCGAAGCGGTGCGCAATCAGCCGGCCGAGCGGGTCGCGCCAGCGGTAGAGGTTGTAGGGCCGGCGCGCCCAGAAATAGCCGAGCGAGATGGAGCCGGGCGGCACGGTAACCGGGATATCAGGCGGGCCGCCTCCGCGCTGCATGTCGAATCGGACGATGACAACGCCGCGGCCGAGGTGAACCAGCTGCGTGGCGTACTCGCGGCGCTCGCCGCCCGGCTTCAGCTTTACTTCGAGGTAGACATCCATCGCAAGGGCGACTCCCGCGGAGTATTCTGCCGCCGAAGACCTCCAGGAGCCCGACGATGACCGATTCCGGCTTCTCGAACATCCGTTATGAAAAGCGCGATGCCATTGCCATCATCACCATCAATCGCGAGCAGGCCCTGAATGCCATCGATATGAAGACCTCGAGCGAGATGTACCGCGCCTGGTGCGACTTCCGGGATGACGACGCGCTCCGGGTCGCAATCCTGACCGGCGCCGGGGAGAAGGCCTTCTCGACCGGAATGGATCTCGTCGCGACTGCACGGGGAGAGAACCAGTTCGATGGCGGGAAACCGGTTCCCTTCGGCGGCTTCACCCGGCGGATGACGATTGACAAGCCGATCATCGCCGCCATCAACGGCTACTGCCTTGCCGGCGGCCTCGAACTCGCCCTCGCCTGCGATATCCGCATCTGCACCCCAGATGCCCGGTTCGGCCTTCCTGAAGTGCGGTGGGCGATTATGCCGGGCGCCGGAGGAACGCAGCGGCTGCCGCGGGCGGTCCCGGCGGCGTGGGCAAACTACATGATCCTGACGGGAGAACAGATCGACGCCGAGACCGCGCTCCGCATCGGCCTCGTTTCGCACATCGTGCCGAAGGACGAGCTGATGGACCGCGCCCTGCAGATCGCGGGCGTCATCTGCGAGCGCGGCCCGCTCGCCGTCCGGGCGGCGAAGGAGGCGATCCGGCGGGGGCTCGACATGCCGCTCGACCACGGTCTCGCGTTCGAAGAGCTGCTGTTTACGCGCCTCATGGCCACCGAGGACGCGAAGGAAGGGCCGCGCGCCTTCGCCGAGAAGCGGAAGCCCAACTACCAGGGGCGATGACATGGACCGGCCCGGCGCCCGCCGTGTTGCCGGGCTGAGCGGAGGGGTCCTGCTGCTCTCGCTGCTCCTCCTGGCCGCCTGCACAGCGGAACGCCAGGCTCCGGCGGTGCCCGGCATCGTGGCCGTGACCGCCGAGCGCATCCGTGACGAGCATGGCCTCGCCACCACACGGAGCAGGGTGACGGTCACGTTCGACGGCCCGGTGGTCCCCGCCCAGTCCCGGATTCCGCTCGCATCCCATTTCGAGTTTGATGTGCTGCAGGCCGACGGCAGCGCGAAGCGCGTGCTGGTCAAGACGGCAGAACGAAGCCCGGCCGACCGGCGGCAGGTGGTCCTCGAGGTTGACGCCCTCGTGACGAGAGGGAGCACGCTGCGGGTTTCGCGCCGGGCGTTCAACCCGGCCGCCCCGGGGGTGGTCGAAGCGGAGGTGGGCGCCGGGCTCGAGCCCGTGGCAGCACTGCTCGCCTCCGTCGCGCTGGCCCCGGCCGACCCGGCCTTCTTCGACCCCCCGGCGCCGCGGGCGACAGACCCGGCCGACGACGACCCTGCGGCGATGCGCGCGGCGCTTGCGCGGCACCTGCGGCAGCGGGGAACAGACGCGGCGACCATCGCCGATGCCCTCGCGGTCTACGACGCGATCCCGCCGGCGACGGTCCCGGCCCCAAAGCTCCGGGCCGCGCTCGCCGCGCTCGTCGGCACCTTCGCGGAACCGGCCCTCACCGACCTCCTGACAGCGCAGAACTGCACCGGGCTGCCGGCGGCGTCCATCGACTTCCGCACGCCGCCGGGGAATGAACGGCTGCTTGCCCGGGTTACCTACACCGGCAACGGGGCCCGCGTGGTTTCGGTCGAGCCGGGCCTGCGGGATGAGCGGTTCGAGCTGCTGATGCCGCTCCTTGCGCACGAGGCCGTGCACTGCGACCAGGCCGACAGCCGGGTCGAAGAGATTGTCACCACGGCCTTCGACACGCTGCTCTTCCTGCAGCTGGTGGCCGCCGACCCGTCGCTCGCCCAAGAGCGCTCCCGGCTGGCGCGCGAGCTGCGGATCGACGCGCTGGCACTAATCAACAGCGGCGGCGTGTGGCCCGAATCGATCGGCGTACTCCGCTCGCCCGGCGTGGTGCAGGCGCTGCCCGGTACGAACGCGGACCACCGGTCGTTCGCCGAGTTTGTGGTGCGGTCGTACCCCTCCGTGAGGGAGCTTCAATCGCCGACAGAGCCGCTGGCGGCGGCATACATGGCGGGGCTTGCATCCGGGGCGGGCGTCACCGCGGGCGACCCGTTCGACCTTCGCCAGCTCGACGACCTGCTGGGCCGGGCGCTGGATATCGGGGACCTCTTGGAGGTCATCCGCGCTTTCGGGCTCGAGCCTGCGGGCTGACCAATAACGGGTTGTCGCCTTACGGCACTGTCGTGCTAGCATTGGCACAATCCCGCGAACGTGGCCGCTCGTATCGAGATGGGGTTGAGGGACCGGCCCGATGAAACCCCGGCAACCTGCCCGGCAGGGTAAGGTGCCAAGTCCGGCCTCCCGGGTTTTCCCTGGGGGAAAGATGAGAGCGACTTCGCTCCGAAACACGGCCCACGCGGAACGAGGAGTTGCCGAGATGGTTGAGTTCCTGGGCCGAATGGTCATGCTCTAGCCCCTCACCAGAAGGGGCCTCCCGCACCGTCGTCGCCGTTGCCCGCCGAGCGCTGCGCAGCCGCGCAGAGCTGTTGCGGGCCCACCGCTCAGGGAGGAAGAGCATGAGCTTTGCAAAGAATCTCCGCTGCCGTGAATGTCACCGCGAGTACCCGCTCGAAGCGCGGCATGTGTGCGACTTCTGCTTCGGGCCGGTTGAAGTTACCTACGACTACGAGGCCATCCAGAAGAATGTTTCGAGGGAGCGGATCGAACGGGGGCCGGCCTCGCTCTGGCGGTACCGGGATTTCCTGCCCTGTGACCCCGACTCCGCAATCGATATCGGCGCCGGGTTCACGCCGCTGGTCCGCGCGAAGAACCTGGGCAGGGCCCTCGGGCTGAACAACCTCTGGATCAAGAACGACACGGTCAACCCGACCTGGTCGTTCAAGGACCGTGTCGTCGCGGTCGCTGCGAGCCGCGCGCGGGAGCTGGGATACGACAAGCTGGCCTGCGCCAGCACGGGCAACCTGGCGAACAGCGTGAGCGCGCACGCCGCTGCGGCCGGGATGGAGGCAGTGGTCTTCATCCCGCACGACCTCGAACTCGGAAAGGTGCTCGGCTCGAGCATCTACGGGCCGACGCTGGTGAAGGTACGCGGCAACTACGATGCGGTGAACCGCCTCTGCGCCGAGCTGGCCGGCTCGTACAACTGGGCGTTCGTCAATGTGAATGTCCGCCCGTACTACTCGGAAGGCTCGAAGACGCTCGGCTTCGAGGTTGCAGAGCAGCTTGGCTGGCGGGCCCCTGACCACTGTGTCGTGCCGATCGCCAGCGGTTCGCTCTTCGTGAAGATTCGAAAGGGGCTCCTGGAGCTCTGGAAGACCGGCCTAATCGATGAGCCGAAGACACGGATGAGCGGGGCGCAGGCCGCCGGCTGCTCGCCGGTCGCGACCGCATGGCAGGAAGGCTCGATGAACTTCCGCCCGCAGCGCCCCAACACGATCGCCAAGTCGCTCGCAATCGGGAACCCGGCCGACGGCTACTACAGCCTCGTCCAGCTGAAGGAGACGGGCGGCGCCTGCGGCAGCGTGACCGACGACGAGATCGTCGCCGGCATGAAGCTGCTGGCCGAGACGGAAGGCATCTTTGCCGAGACGGCCGGCGGCGTCACGATCGCTTCGCTGAAGCAGCTCGCCGAACAGGGCAGAATCCATCCTGACGAGCTCACCGTCGCGTTCATCACGGGCGCCGGGTTCAAGACGGTCGAAGCGGTGGCCGAGGCGCTCAACCCGCCGCTCGAGATTGACGCGACGATTGAGAGCTTCGAAGCTGCCTACGGTGCCCGCGTGGCACAGGGAGTCGCCTGATGGCCGTCAAACGCGTCCGGTTTACCTTCCCGGAGAACCTGATCCGGGAGCCGATTATTTACCGGCTCGGCCACGAGTTCCGGGTCATCACCAACGTGCGGATGGCCGATGTCGACGAAAAGACCGGGTGGGTTGTCCTCGAACTCGAGGGTGAGCCCGACGAGATCGAACGGAGCCTCGCCTGGGCACAGGAGCGTGGTGTCCGCGTCGACCCGGTGACCGGGGACATCGTCGAAGGCTAGCCGGCATCGAAGGCACCGCACCCGCTGCCAGCCGCTGCAACCTGCAACCGAAACCTGCACCTGCAAGGAAGGATGACACCGTGCCCATCAATGTCCGCATTCCCCAGCCGCTCCGCCCGCTCACGGGCAACCAGCCGACGGTCACTGCCGAGGGTACGACCCTCGCGCTGCTCGTCGACAACCTCGAACGTGCCTACCCGGGCATCAAGGAGCGGATGGTCGACGAAGCCGGGCAGATCCGTCGGTTCGTCAACATTTACGTCAATGGCGACGACGTCCGGTTCCTGGACGGCCTCGAGACGGCCCTGAAAGACGGGGACGAGGTGAGCATCGTACCCGCAGTCGCGGGCGGCGCGTACTGAGGCCGCACGCTCAGGCGTTCCGGACCGCTTCTTCCAGCCGCCGCGTTGCCTCCTGGTAGGAGGTGCCGGGCTCGAACCGGATGGGCTCGCCGATGCTGACGCGGACCCGCGCCCGCGGGTGGGGCAGCCATTTGCCTTCGTAGAAGCCCGGCCGGAGCACATCAATCCGCATCGGCAGGACGGGCACCCCGGTCTCGACCGCCAGCAGGCCCGTGCCCGACTTGAAGGGCTGCATCGGACCGATGACGGTCAGCTTCCCCTCGGGGAAGATCAACACGTTCCACCCCTCGCCAAGCATCTTCGCGACGTATTCCAGGCTCTCGCGGACCCCGGACCCCTCTTTCGCGAACGGGAAGGCGTTCCCGAGCAGACTGGCGAAAAAGCCCCGCAGCCGGTTTCCGAAGATGTCACTGGCGGCGGCTGCGATCGCAACCCGGCGCCGGAAGCCGGGGGGCATGCTCCGCAGGAGCATCGCCTGGTCGAGGTGCATGTTGTGGTTGGAGATGATGAGACAGGGCTGCTGAACGGTCGCGAAACGCTCCCGGCCGCGGACCTCCACGCTATAGCCGACGCGAAGCAGCGGGAACACGAAGAAGGAGAGGAGGGCATGGCGGAGCCACTGGACCGTGCGCCAGCGCGGCCAGGTGGGGAACCTTCGGATGCGCACCTTCCGTTCGCCTTTGGCTACCATGCGCCGAAGCTCACCGATGGTAGTCTGCGGGCCGACGTCGGCATCGTCCACGTAGACGCCCAGCTCGTCTTCGACGGCAGAGAGCAGCTCGACCCGAGCCAGCGAATCGAGCCCGAGGTCTGCCCCAAGGTTCGTTGCATCGTCGAGCGGTGCGTCGGTGCGGCGGAGCGCCGCGATGATGCGGAGGAGCGGGTCGGCAACTTCCTGCTGCGGGGCCGCTGGCGGCGGCCGGTGTTCACGGAGGTACGCCTCGACGAGCGGCCGGCGCACCTTCAGCGTGTGCGTCCGCGGGAAGTCCGGCTCCGGCCACGTGCTCCAGCCGAGAATCTGCTGGCGGGCGTCGAGCTGCTGGTTCGCCCGCCGGACCGCTTCCGCCGCTGAGCCGGGCTCGGCCTCCGCGATGACCGCGTGGAGGCGCACCTGCCCATCGACCGCGAGCCCGAGCACGACGGCGTCCGTCACGCCCGGCTGCCGCCGGAGGACAGCCTCGATGTCCTCGGGGTACACGTTCTGGCCGTCGGCGAGGACGATGAGGTCCTTCTTCCGGCCCTTGAGGTACAGGTAGCCATCCTGCAGGTAGCCAAGGTCGCCGGTGCGGTACCAGTCGCCATCGAATGCCGCCGCGGTCGCCTCGGCTGCCTGCCAGTACCCAACGAAAACGTTCTCGCCGCGGGTGAGCACCTCGCCGTCATCGGCGATGCGGACCTGCTGGCCGGGCAGGGGCCGGCCGACGCTGCCGACGCGGCGGTCTTCGCGCGGGTTGATGGTGACGATCGGGGCGCACTCGGTCGTTCCGTAGCCTTCAACGACGGCGATGCCCATCGCCTCCCACTTCAGCTGCACCTCGGGGTCGAGCGGAGCGCCGCCGCTTGCAACGAAATCGAGGGCGCCCCCAAAGCGCGAGAGGACGGGGCGGAAGACGAACCGGCGCCCGCGCGCGGGGAGCGGCTGGGCGATCCGGCGCATCATCTTGAGGAGGCCCATGCGGCCGTGGGCCGCCGCCTCCCGTTCGATACCGGCCATCAGCAGGCTGAGCACCTGCGGCACGCCGATGATCACGGTCGGCTTCCACTCCTGCATGACGCGGCTCAGGGATGCGGGCTGCCGGCTGGCCGGGTAACAGACTGCGGCGCCGGCCGCAATGGGCGCGAAGCAGCCGGCAGTCTGTTCGAACATGTGGCTCAGGGGAAGCAGCGACAGCATGCGCGTCCCCGGGCCGATATCGATGACCGACAGGCCGGATTCGACGTTCGCCACGATGTTCCGGTGGGTCAGCATCACGCCCTTCGGGTCGCCGGTCGTGCCGGAGGTGAAGATAATCTCGGCCAGGTCGCTCCCCGAAAGCGGCGGGCCGGCAAAGGGACCATCGAGCGGCGGGCGCACGTCCTCGAGGACGAAGGCGGGCACCTCGAGCCGGGCAAGCTCCTCGGCCTGGCTTCGCCCTGCGAAGGCTGCCTTCGGCTCCACCCTTGCCACAACGCGGGCAACGAACTCCGGCGAGCTGCGGACATCGAGCGGCACCAGCACGCCGCCGGCGATGAACGTGCCGAACATCGCAGCGACCCATTCGGGCTGGTTCGGGGCCCAGGCGATGACACGGTCCCCCTTGCTCACTCCGCTGCTGGCCATGAGGCGGGCCCAGGCGTGGGAGCGCCGCAGCAGGTCGGCATAGGTGTAGCGTGTGGTGCGCACGCCGGCCCGCATCGTCACTGCCACCCGGTCCGGGTAGCGCGCTGCCGAAGTTTCGAGCAGCTCGACGAGCGTGTTCATGCAGGCAGGGAGCGCGCGAACTCGCGCACCTTCAGGTCGGCATCACGGACGATGGGCCGGAAGTGGCTGAAGCAGAGGGTGTCGAAGTCCAGCTCCG
The DNA here is from genome assembly GCF_008838325.1 of Tepidiforma bonchosmolovskayae. GTDB lineage: Bacteria > Chloroflexota > Dehalococcoidia > Tepidiformales > Tepidiformaceae > Tepidiforma > Tepidiforma bonchosmolovskayae. The sequence continues at coordinate 79,444 of NZ_CP042829.1, forward strand.
CCAGCCTGCGGATGGAGGCGGCGGCCTGGGCCATGTCCCGGGTGAACAGGCGGTGCGGCGGCATGAGCCTGCCGAAGCGATACTGCATGGCATCGCCGACGATCAGCACGCCGCGCTCCGGGAAGTGGAGCGCGATGGAGCCCGGCGTGTGACCGGGGACGTGGATGATGCGCATCCCGCCAAGCGCCGGGAATTCGTCACCATCGCGGAGGTAGACGTCGATGCGCGCCGGGCCGGGGTCGACCCGCAACAGATACGGCTCGCAGATCCGCGCGAGAAGGGCATGGGCGAACGGGCTCGGGAGCGGTCCGTCGCCTTCGACGTCGCGGGCTTCGGCCAGGTGGATCCCGGTCCGCGCGGGCACCCACCGCTGAAGTTCGGGGAGGCCGCCCACGTGGTCGAGGTGGGCGTGGGTGATTATGATGTCGCGAATGTCGTCCGGCGAGCGGCCGATCTCGCGCACAGCTGTAAGGATCCGCTCACCTGAGCCCGGAGCACCGGTGTCGACCACCGTGATGCCGTCATCAACGAGCAGGTAGGCGCGCGAGGCGCGGGTACGTACCTGGTAAAGCCCGGGAACCACTTCGACGCAGGGGCGGAGCGGGAGCGGTTTCAATTCGTTCCAGCGCTCCTGCCACACCGGCCGGCGGTTGAGGGCGGGGTTGGTCATGCCTGGGGAAGGATACCAGAAGGGGGGCGGTGCGGTGGCCGGCCGGAGGGCAGATGGAAGCAGAGCAGTAGGAGAAGGGACAGAACCAATGCCGGCCACCGCACCCGGGTGGGACAATGTGAAGACTATCACGAGCGCGGGGAGCCGGGAAGGCGGCAGCCATCGAAGTTTCCACGGGGTGCTATCGAGAGCGCGCTGAGAGAATTCGAACGCCGTTCGCTTGCGGGCCGGGGACCGGTCCTCCACAATCGGGAAACGGAACTCCCATTCCGGGAGACACGACAGCAGCAAAGGAACGACGCATGGCGATCAATCTCGGCGACAACGAACGCGAAGCGGCATGGCGCAAGGAGGTCCGCGAGTTTATTGAGAAGGAGGCCCCGGCTGCACTTCGCGCCGGCAGCGAGGGCGGCGGCGAAGGCGGCCTCTTCGCGCGGATGGGCGCCATCAAAGAATGGCGCGATAAGCTCGCGGCCAAGGGCTGGATTGCGCCGGCCTGGCCAAAGAAGTACGGCGGCGCCGATATGAGCGTCGTCGAGCAGTTCATCATGAACGAGGAGTTCGCCGAGGCCGGGCTGCCCGCCAACGTTGGCGGGTTCGGCGTGATGATGATCGGGCCGACCCTCATCGAGCATGGCACCGAGGAGCAGAAAGAAGAGCACCTCGGAAAAATCCTGCGGGGCGAGGTGATCTGGTGCCAGGGCTACAGCGAACCCGGCGCCGGCTCCGACCTCGCCAGCCTTCAGACCCGCGCCGTCCGCGATGGGGATGATTATGTCATTAATGGCCAGAAAATCTGGACGACGGGCGCCCAGTTCGCGGACTGGATGTACATGCTGGTGCGCACCGACCCGGACGCGCCCAAGCACCGCGGCATCACCTACCTGCTCGTCGACATGAAATCACCCGGCATCACCGTGCGGCCGCTGACCACGCTCGCCGGCACCCAAACATTCAACGAGGTCTTTTTCGAGGACGTCCGCGTCCCGGTGAAGAACCGGGTCGGCGAAGAGAACCGCGGCTGGTACGTCGGCACCACCACGCTGGACTTCGAACGCTCGTCGATCGGGTCGGCCGTGGGTATCCGCAAGCAGCTCGAGGGGCTGATGCGCCAGGCGAAGCAGGGCAAGGAAGCGAAGTTCCACAGCGACAGCGTGCGGCGCGAGTTCGCCGACCGCTGGATCGAGGCTGAGGTGGCCAAGATGCTGAGCTACCGGGTCGTCTCGATGCAGGCTGCCGGCAAGATCCCGAACTACGAGGCGAGCATGTGCAAGCTTTTCACCAGCGAGCTCAGCCAGCGCATCGCGAACCTCTCGATGCACCTCTACGGGATGTACGGCAACATCCGGAACCGCGCGTCGATGGGCTACATGCAGGCAGTCTCCGCGACCATCGCCGGCGGCACCACGGAGGTGCAGAAGAACATCATCGCGACGCGGGGCCTCGGACTGCCCCGCGGCTAACGGCGCCCAATCCTCCCTGCATCGATACCGCGCGCGGCCCCGGGCCTGGACCCGGGGCCGTTGCCGTCGGCGCCCAACCCCCGATCGACGGAAGCCGGAAGGCGGGCATAATGACCGGACGTGGGCAGGCTACGCTCCGCCACAGTCCTGGCGTCCAGGACGGCAGAATTGCTGGTCCTCGCGGTCTCGGCGTACCAGTCGGCAGTAACCCTGGGCGGTTACCTCAAGCGGAGGGGGAAAGACGCGCCGGCCGGGCCGCCGCCCGCCTGGCGGCCCCGCTTCGCCCTGGTCGTGTGCGCCCGCGACGAGGAGCGCGTCGTAGGACGCATCGTCGGTGACCTGCTCGGGCAGGAGTATCCCTCCGAACTGCGCGACGTCTTCGTTGCGGCGCACAACTGCACCGACCGCACGGCCGAGGTCGCGCGGGCCAGCGGCGCGGAGGTGATCGACGTGCACTCGGCGGTCCCCGGGAAGGCGCTGGCCATCCGGGCCGCGCTGGAGCGTCTCGGTGACGGCTACGACTTCGTCGGCGTCTTCGACGCGGATGCGCGGGCTGAGCCGGGCCTCCTGCGCGCGATCGCCGGGCGCGGCCCCGGGGCCGACTGCCTCCAGGCGGAGACGGTCCCCATCGGCGACCCGGAGTGGATTGCGGAGGGGTACGGGTTCGGCCGTAAGGCGCGGAATCTTTTTTGGTGGCAGCCCCGCGACGCGCTGGGGCTCGGCACGACCATCAGCGGCTGCGGTTGGTTTGTCAGGCCAGCGCTGCTCCGGGCAGAGCTGCCAAACGTGACGACGCTGACCGAGGACCTCGAACTGAGCGTCCGGCTCGCGCTGCGTGGCGTGCCGGTTACGTATGTATCGGATGCGCGGGTGGCGGTCGGGGAGGCCCGGGACCTGCGGACCTCGGTCCGGCAGCGGCTCCGGTGGGTTCGCGGCCATCTCCTCGTCGTCGCACGGTACTGGCCTGCGCTCGCCTGGCGGGCGGCACGGGGCGACGTGCGCGCCCTCGACCTCGCGGTTTACCTGCTTGTTCCCACGAGGATGCTGACCCGCCTGGGCGCCAGCCTCGTGGCGCTGCACGCGCTGACGCGGCGCGCCGGGGCGCTCCCGATGGCTGTCGCCCTGCCGGTAGCAGCGGCGGAATGGCTGGTGCCCGGCATCATCGCCATCCGGGAGCGCCTGCTCACACTGAACCGCCGCGGCATCGAACTCGCGCTGCGGCACGGCGTGCTCAGCCTGCTCTGGTTCCCCATCGGCATCTGGGCTCTCCTGACGGCCCGGGTGCAGGCGTGGGACCATTCGCGAAGAACCCCGGAGGAGGTGCCGGATGGCGAACGCGCGGCCGGCCGCTGAGCCGGCAGATGCCGGGTGGACGGCCGCCGTGTTTGCAGGGGGCGTAACGCTCCTCGCCGCCGTGCTCTTCTTCGGCATCGCCACGCGGGTGAGCCTGGCCAACGACATCGACGTCGTGGCGCGGGCCGGCATCTCGCGGGTCCTGCGGGGCGGCATCCCCGACCTGGTCGACACGTTCGTGCTGATCGTCCTGATGTTCGTCGGGTACGCCGCGGCGCTCTGGGCGCTGGCGCAGGGGTTCCGGCGGGCGTTGCCGGCCACTCTCGGCGGCATTGTCCTGTGCAGCCTGGCGATGCTCCCGGCAATGCCGCTCACCTCGCCCGATGCTGTCCACCTTGCGGCCGACGTACGGACGTTCTGGCTGCACGGCAAGTGGCCGGCCGACTTCGGCGGCACCCCCGACAAGGTCGATGACCCGGTCGCAAACGAGGTGCGGGTCTACCGGGACAGCCCCAGCGGGTACGGCCCGCTCGCGTACATCATCGGCGGGGCGCCGCTCCCGTTCGTCGGCGATGGATTCCGGGCCAACCTCCTCGGCCAAAAGGTCGTCGCCGGCGCGTTTCTCCTCGCCACGGCCGTCGCCGCGGCCCTGGTCGCCCGGCGGCTCGGAGGGAACCCGGCCTTCACCGCCGGGTTCATCGGGCTCAACCCGATGATGCTCTGGCAGTATCCCGGCGATGGGCACAACGACACGCTCATGGCGTTCTTCGGGGTCGTCGCGCTCGGCCTGGCGGTCGAGCCGGGCTGGCGCAGCCGGGCCGGGGCAATCGCTGCCGGGGTCGCCTCGGTGCTTTGCAAGTACGCCCTTCTGCTGGCCGCCCCGCTCGTGGTGGCCTACTGGTTTCCTCGCTGGCGGCGGGCGGTCGCCGGGGTTGCGGCCGGGCTGGGACTGCTGCTGTTGGCAGCCTATGCGTTCGACTTTGCCCCGGTCCGCAACGGCACGCTGGGGCCGGCAACCGCGGTCGCGCCATCGAACCCGTGGGGCGTCGTCGCGGGGCTCTTCTCGCTCGGCGCCCGCGGCAACGACCGGCTCGTCTTTTTCAGCTACGTCATCGCACTGGCCATTCTCGCCGCCGTTGCCGCCCGTCATCCGCTCCAGACGGGCCGCGACCTCGCCCGGGCGGTTGCGCTGGTCATGGGGCTCTTCCTCTTCGCGGCGTCGCCGGGGTTTCTCCCGTGGTACCTCATCTGGTTCCTGCCCTTCGCGGCAATTGGCGCGAGCCGCTGGCAGCTGTGGTGGGCAGGCAGCTGGAGCGCGGCTGCCTTCCTGCCCGTGCTCGCGCTGAACTGGCAGATCTCCATCAACCGGGCGTGGAACATCCCGGAACCGGTCCGCTGGTCGGTCGTACTGGCCTGGACCCTGACCCTCGTCGCAACCTGGCTCGGGGCACAGATCGGCGCCGGGGGAGCGCCCCGGCCGATAGCCGCCCGCCGGAGCACCGGTCCGAGGTTCGCACCGCGCAAACGGACTGACCGCTCCGCCCGCCGGCGCACCGCCCAGACATCCAGCCGCTAACCGCCGACGCGCCGGGCGCGCATGGCAAGTTCACGTGCAAGCCGGGGATACCGGGCAAGGTCCTCGCGCCGCAGCCGCCAGAGGTCGGGCCACCGGGCCGGCGCCAGCCAGAGGAACAGCCCGATCGCCACGAACCCGGAAACGAGGTAGCTGAGCGTGGTTGCCCAGGCGGCCCCGACGAACCCATACACAGGAATGAGGACAAGCCCTGCGGCCACACTGATCGCCAGCGACGTGAGGCCGAGCACGAGGGTGATGGCCGGGCGGCCGAGCTGGTTCGAAAAGTAGTTGTTCAGGAGCGACTGGGGCGCATAGAGCAAGGTGCCGATGCACAGGACCCGGAGCGGCAGCGCGGCCGGCCGGTAGTCCGGCCCGAACAGGACTACGACAGCCCAAGGCGCGACGAGCGCGAGCACCGCCGCGCCGGCCGCAACGATGAGCAACGTGTGGCGGACCCCGGCGGCGGTGATCCGCGCGGCCTCCTCGCGCGCCTCGGCGCCCACCCGTGCGAAGGAGGCCATCGCGATGGACGACGAGAACAGCCAGAGCGCCTCGGCGCCGGCGATTGCAGAGGCATAGATGCCGGCCCCCTCGCGGCTGTCGAGCGAGACGACGAGCAGGAGGTCGACGCGGTAGTTCAGCAGGCCGACCACACCGGCAAGCCCGCTAACAGCCGTAAAGCGCAGCAAGCCGGTCACGAGGTCCCGCCGCGGCCGGTGGCGGAGGGGCCAGAGCAGCCAGGAGCGGCCCCAGTGCAGGAACGGCAGGAGGCCGAGATACTGGGCGACCGTCCAGGCAGCGAGTGCGGCCTCCGCCGTCCGTCGCGACCATCCGAGCAGCACCAGCGCAAGAAGAACGAAGCCGATAACGACCGGGAGGTTGGCCACGAGGTTGAACCGCACGAGGCGGCCCTGGCCGAGGACCACCCCGTTCAAGCTGTTGCGGATGATGTTCGGCGGCATGAGCAGCCCTGCGAGCAGGCCGAGCCGCCCGATTTCGCCAGGGACAAGAAGCCAGACCGCCGCCCCGCAGAGCGCTGACACCGCCGAGGCGACCAGCGACAGGACGAGCGCATGACCGGCGACCTCGGCGGGGTCCGTTTTTCGATTGGCCACGAAGTAGCCCGTGGCCGCGCCAAGGCTCGTGATTCCGCCCACGGCCGAAGTGAAGACAACGGCGGACGCATAGGCGCCCCGGTCTTCGACCGGGAGGGTGCGCGCTGTGAGCACCCCGATGACGGCCCAGAGGAAGGTCGAACCGAAGCGAAAGAGGAGCGCGACGAGACTGCCGGCTGCGATACCCACGCCGGCATGGTAGCGCCGGCCGCCCTTACGCTATGGCGGAGCCAGGGCTGCACACAGCAGGGGCGCAACTCTTGCGGGAGCGAACCGCTCGACGTTGTTCCAGCCCGCGCGACGCAAGCGCTCGGCCAGTGCCCGGTCATTGATCACAGCGGCAAGCGCCCGGGCGAACTCCGCCGCGGGCGCGGCCGACCTCTGCGGAACGACGATCGCGGTCTCGCCCGCGGTTTCCGGCAGTGCGCCGCCGTCGCTGCAGACAACCGGCAGACCGCACGCCTGCGCCTCGATGACGGGGTAGCCGAAACCTTCGGCCACACTGGGCTGAGCCAAGACGTCGCACGCGGAATAGGCGGCCGACAGGCAGGGACCCGAGAGGGGACCAAGCTCAACGAGGCGGCCTTCAGCAATGAGCCGGCGCGCCTGTTTTCTGAGGCGGGGCCCGAACCGTTCCCCTGCGCGAACCAGGAAGGCGCCGTCTAGGGCGGGCTGCATCATCGCGTCGATGAGCAAGGGAAGGTTCTTGTACGCCACCGTGTGGCCGACTGAGAGGACCCGGGCGCCCGCGGGTAACGAATGCCCGGCCTGCGCGAGGACCTGTTCAGCCGCACCGCGTGGCAGGCGGGAAATCCCGACGGGAAGCGCGTTCGGCACGACGCGGATGCGGTCGGGCGGCACGGCGAGCCGGTCTTCGAGGTCTCGGGCGACGCAGTCGGATACGGCGAGGAGCCGGTCGGCCTCCAGCATCCGTGAAAGCGGAGCCCGCAGGGCAAGGGACTTCGTCAGCCGCTCGAGCCGCCCGGCCCAGTACCGCTCGGGGTCAAGGGCGAGGAGGCCGTGAACCGCCACCACTACGTGGGTTTTTCGAAAGAGCGGGGCGTGGTGCGCAAGCGCCAGGTCGGCAATGAGGACCGTATCCGCATGGCCTCTGCGAGCTGCCTGGACAGCGGGGTCCCGCGTCCATAACGCTGCGGAAGGATGACGGATCAGGGACCAGCCCCACCAGGGTGCCCGGGCTCGCGTCACAGTGACACCGGCATCTCTCAGGAGCGCCGCGACGGTTTCGGCGTACCGGGTAATGCTGACCCACCGCCAGCCGGGGTACGGCTCAAGGATCAGGACGCGCACGTTTCCGAATCGTACAATCGGTGCACAACGCGTGCCCAGGGCGCAGGTCTGGTAGCATCGTGGCGAGCGGACCGGGGAGTCCCGGCGTATGCGGGCGTGGCGTAGTGGCAGCGCGCGACCCTTCCAAGGTTGAGGTGCGGGTTCGATTCCCGCCGCCCGCTCCAGTTTCTCTCAAATCGGTCGCTTCCCAGCGGGGCACACAGATTCGGGGCGCGCTCATCCGGCGTGCGACAGCCGCGGCCCCGCCTGGGTTGCCAAAGACCTTTCAGAGCCCCCTGCTGCCCGGGCCTTCCGGCGGCTCCAGGTGAGTTCCAGGTCCGGACCCTCAGACGAGGGCGAGGGCATCAACCGGTGTGCCGCGCAGCGAGAACGGCCCGGCATGGTCGATCCGCACCCGGACGATCTCGCCGATGCGGGCCGGTGCGTCGAGATGCGTCAGCTTGCCGGTCCGGGTCCGGCCGAAAGGCTGCCCGTTCCGGATGCCCTCGACCAGGATCTCCTGTTCCGTGCCGACGTACGCGCGGTTCAGCTCCTCCGAGATGCGAGCTTCGAGCGCTTCCACGCGGTGCAGGCGCTCCGACTTGACCTCGGCCGGCACATCATCGGGAAGCTTGCGCCAGGCGATGGTTCCCGGCCGCGGCGAGTAGGCCGCCACGTGCACTTTGTCGAACCGCACCTCTTCGAGGAGCGAAAGCGTTTGCTCGAAATCGGCCTCGGTCTCGCCCGGGTAGCCGACAATGACGTCCGTCGTGATGCCGGCCCCGGGCATCAGCTCGCGGACCTCGCGGATCTTCTCGAGGTACTCCTCCCGCGTGTACCCGCGGCGCATCGATTCGAGGACGGCACTGCTGCCCGCCTGGACGGGGAGCGAGAAGCACTCCATGACCTTCGGCAGCTCGGCGACGGCCTCGAGAATGCGGCGGGTCATGTCCTTCGGATACGACGTGAGGAAGCGGATACGGTCCAGCCGTTCGAGCTTCGAGAGTTCGCGCATGAGGTCACCGAGGTCCGGCTGGCCGGGGAGGTCGTGCCCGTATGCCTCGACGGTTTGCCCGAGGAGGGTGACCTCGCGCACGCCGTGGGCCGTGAGATAGGCCACCTCGCGCACGATTTCTTCGACCGGCCGGCTCCGCTCCCGCCCGCGCCGGTACGGGACGATGCAGTAGGTGCAGAACTTGTTGCAGCCGTGGACCACGGGAACGTACGCCGTGGGGCCTTCGGGGACGGCGTAGGTGCGCGGCCAGAACTCTCCGCCGAGGTCTTCGGCGGGCTCTTCGACGAGCGCCATGATGGGGTCGAACTGCTGGGGCCGGGCGAAGACATCGACCTGCGGGAACCGCTTCTCGAGTTCGTCGGTCTTGAGTCCGACCATGCAGCCCATGACGGCGACCTTGATGCCGGGGCGCTCCGCCTTCAATTGCCGGATGCGGCCCAGTTTGGAGTAGGCCCGGTCTTCAGCATGCTGGCGGACGCTGCAGGTGTTCAGGACGATGATGTCCGCCCGCTCCATGCGGTCGACCTGCTTCAGCCCGAGGCGCAGAAAGCCGGCGGCGAGCTTTTCGCTGTCCGCCTTGTTCATCTGACAACCGACCGTCCAGAGGTAGAAGCGCTGAGTCATGGGCAGGGAGTGAAACGTGGCGGAGGGGGAGGGATTCGAACCCTCGACCGAGTTACCCCGGAACCCGCTTAGCAGGCGGGCGCACTAGACCACTATGCGACCCCTCCAGTGCCGCCGGAATTCCATTGTAGGGCGGCCCGGGGAGTACCGTCACCAGCAGCAGGGCAGACCGTTGCGCAGGCCGGGATACACTCCATCCGTGGCCGTTGCCGTCGTCGTCGTTATCTTCACGGTCCGACAGGACCGCCTCAACGTTCTGCTCATCGAACGGGCGGCGGAGCCGTGCAAAGGAGAATGGGCACTCCCCGGCGGCCTGCTCCTGCCCGGCGAGACACTCGACGCAGCGGCCCGCCGGAAGCTGGAGGACGAAACGGGCGTTTCCGACGTCTTCCTCGAGCAGCTGTACACCTTCGACCGCCTGGGCGAAGGGAAGGCAGAGGTGGTCGTTTCGTATTTCGCGCTGGTCGACATAGGGCGGACACGGCTGCGCAGCGAAAGCGAATGGCGCCCGGCATGGCATCCGGTCCACCCGACGCCGCCGACCGCCTTCGAGAACGACAGGGTCATCGCCTATGCCGAGGAGCGGCTTCGCAACAAGCTGGAGTACACGAACGTGGTGTACAGCCTCCTCCCCGAGCGGTTCACGTTGACGCGCATGCAGCAAACCTACGAGGCGATCCTCGGCGAACGGCTGGACAAGCGGAATTTCCGGCGCCGTGTCGTAGGGCTCGGCATTGTGCGGCCGACCGGGCGGTTTGAAAAGCAGGGCGCGCACCGGCCCGCAATGCTGTACGAGTTCACGAGCCGGAAGCCGATGATTCTGTAGCGAATACCCGGACTCCGGGTATGCTGTGCCCGTGCAGAGCTGCCCCGACAGTCGGCTCTCCCCGGGGGAAGCGGCGGTGCTGGCCGCGCTGCTGCTGGGACCGCGGCACGGCTACGAGCTCGCAAACCTGTTCGCCGAGCTCGGCATTACCGAAGTGCTCCCGATGGAACAGCCGACGCTCTACGGCTACCTGCGGTCGCTCGAAGCAGCAGGGCACGTGGCGTGGCGCGAGGAGCGTACGGGCAGCAGGCCCCCGCGCAAGGTGTACTCGACGACAGAGCGCGGACGAGAAGCGGCAGAGGCGTGGCTCGCACAGCCGGTCGAGCGGCTCCGACAGGTGCGGCAGGAGTTTCTCGTGAAGCTGGCCCTCCTCGATGCGCTCGGCCGGGCGTCGCAGCGCCGCGCCCTCATCGCGGCCCAGGTCGACGCCTGCCGCGCCTACCTCGAACGGGTGAACGGCGAGCGCCCGGCATCGCCCGTTGCGAAGCTGAGCCGGTCTTCCCGGGCCTCCGCCGCGGCCGCCGCCATCACCTGGCTCGAATCGCTCCTCGCAAGACCCGGGGTAGAGCCATGAGACGCCGGCTGGCAGTTGCGAGCCTGGCCATTCTGCTCCTGGGCGCCGTGCTGACCGGCTGCGTCTCCGGGGACGAGGGCGCTGACCGGCCGGGCACGTACACGCGGGACGTCGAAGCCGGGGCTGCAGTCGGCGAAGGAACATCGCCCCGGCTCACCATCGCCGCGGCGGCCGACCTCCGGTTCGCGCTCGAGGCGCTGCGGCCCGCCATCGAGGCACACTGCGACACGGTCATCACGACGACGTACGGCTCCTCGGGCCAGCTGGCGCGGCAGCTCACAGCCGGCGCGCCGTTCGACCTCTTCCTCTCCGCCGACACCACCTACGTGGAGGAGGTTCTCCGTGCCGGCCGGGCGGCGCCGGCCTCCGCGGCGGTCTACGGGCGAGGCCGGCTCGCGGTCATCACGCGGGCCGGCGTCCCCCTGCCGGCAGCCTTCGCCGAACTTGGCGATGGGGCCTACGGGACAATCTCCATCGCCAACCCCGCCCACGCCCCGTACGGCAGGGCGGCGCGCGAAGCCCTCCGCAGCGCCGGCATCCTCGACCGGGTGGAGGGCCGCCTCGTCCAGGGTGAAAACGTCCGCCAGGCGGTGGAGTACGTCGACAACGGGAGTGCAGATGCCGGGATTGTCGCCCTCGCGCTTGTGATCGACCGTGGCGCTGACCGGTACCTGCTGGTCGACGCCGCCCTGCACGCGCCGATCACCCAGGCGGGGGTTGTGACCAGGGGCACGGGCGCCGAACGCACGGCCCGCTGCGCCCTGCAGTACCTGCTGAGCGAGGACGGCCAGAACGCCCTGTCGACGTTCGGTTTCGAGCCGGCGCAGGAGTAGCCGCATGGACGCATGGGCCGACCCGCTCCGCATCTCCCTGCTCGTGGCGGCCTCGGCCACGGCGGTGTGCGTTGCAGTCGGCACGCCGCTCGCCTGGCTGATTGCGCGTGCACGGCCGCCGGTTGCGCAGGTGCTTTCCGCGATCAGCCTGCTGCCGCTGGTGCTGCCGCCGACTGCAGTGGGCTACTACCTGCTCTGGCTCCTGGGCCGGCAGAGCCCCACCGGGCGATTCCTGCTGGACGGGCTCGGCATCCAGCTCGTCTTCACCTGGCCGGGCGCCGCCCTCGCTGCCGCCGTGGTCTCGCTGCCGCTCTACGTCCGGACCGCCACAGCCGGGTTCGAGCAGCTCGATGAGGAGCTCCTGCTTGCTGGTCGGACGCTCGCGGGGCCGTGGCGAGTGTTCTTCCTGGTGGTCGTGCCGCTGGCCTGGCCGTCGCTGGTGGCGGCATCGCTGATCGCATTCGCCCGCGCCCTGGGCGAATTCGGCGCCACCGTGGTTGTTGCGTCCAGCATCCCGGGCAGAACACGGACCCTGCCGGCGGCCATCTACGACGCGAACCTGGCCGGCGATGACCGGCTCGCGAATGAGCTTTCGCTCGTCGCGCTGCTCATCGGGTTCGTGCTGGTCACGCTGCTGACGGTTGCCCTCCACGCAGCAGTCCAGCGGGGGCGCGGCTGACGTGCTGGAGGCAAGCTTTCGGCTGGCGAAGGGGACGTTCGTACTTGAGCTGGATCTCGCCGCTGAACCGGGCATTACAGTCCTGTTCGGGCCCTCGGGCTCGGGGAAATCGCTCACTCTGCGGGCAATCGCCGGGATGGTCGAACCCGACGCGGGGCGCATCGCCGTTGACGGGGCCGCAGTGTTCGACCGCGCGGCGGGCATTTCCGTTCCCCCGCACCGGCGGGGCTTTGGGTATGCCGGCCAGCGTCCCGCGCTCTTCCCCCACCTGACGGTGCGCCAGAACGTCGCCTTTGGACTGCGGGACCACAGCCGGGCGGACAGGGATGCGGTGACCTCGGCGCTGCTGGCGCGGTTCGGCCTGGCCGGATTCGAACAGCGGCGGGTCGGGTCGCTGAGCGGAGGCCAGGCGCAGCGTGTCGCGCTGGCCAGGGCGCTTGCCCCCGGTCACCGGGTGCTCCTCCTGGATGAGCCGTTCTCAGCCCTGGACGAGGCGCTCCGGCAGGACCTGCGGGCGCTCTTGAACGACCTGGCCCGGGAGCGCGAACTGGTCATCATCTTCGTGACCCACGACCTGCGGGAAGCGCACCTGCTCGCCGACCGGCTGGCGGTCCTCGATGGCGGCCGGGTGCTCCAGGCCGGGCCCCGCGACGCGGTCTTCCGGGCGCCCTCAAACCGGCGGGTAGCCGAGCTGCTTGGGGCGGTGAACGTTTTCCCGGCCACTGTCATCCGCCGCGACGACTCGACGCTGGTCTTCACCGCCGGCGGCTGGGAGGGGCTGGCGGCGAGCTGGAGCGGCGACCCGGTGCCGGGCCAGGCGGTGGACGTGATGATTCGGCCAGAGCGCGTGGTAATGCGTCGCGGCGCTCCGACCGTCAATGCGCTGCCGGCGCGCATCGTGCGGGAGTTTGACTACGGGAACAGCCGCGTCCTTCATTTCGAACCAGACGGCGCAGGCCCGCGCCTCGTGGTCGAACTCGCCTCGCGGCCGTACGACGTGCTCGATGTCCGCTCGCGGAAGAGCTGGACGCTCGAGCTACCGCCGGAGGACCTCCACGTTATGCCGGCACTGGCTCGCGCTGCGCGATGACGCAGTAGAGCGGGTCTGCACCCGGTCCGGGGCTGAGGTCAAACGCCCGGGGCTGCCCGAACCCCCCGGCATGGGCCAGGTAGAGCGCGATCAGCTCGGCGTGGTCGCGGTCATTGAGGGCGCGCCAGACCGCCACCGCTTTCGTCGGGAAGCATCGGTTCGAATAGGCCACAGCAACAATGCCGCCCGGGACAAGGACCCGGGCGACCTCGGCGAACACTTCCGCCGGCCTGGTGAGGTACTGGACCGAGAGCGAGCAGATGACGGCGTGGAAGGTGGCATCTGGCCACGGGAGCGTCGGCTCGCGGTTGAGGTCCTGCACGACCCGCTCGGTGAGGCGGGGGTTCTCTTCCAGCTCGACCCGATTCAGTCCGAGCCCGGCCACCGGACCGAGCTGGAGCTCCTCCGGAAGGTGGGAGACCCAGCTCGACATCAGGTCGAGCACCTGGCTGCCGGGCGGAATAATGCGCCCATAGAACGCGGTGAGGGCGGCAGTGGCCGCGTCGTCGAGGTGGGTGACCAGCCGGGGCTCACGGTAGAAGAGCGCGTCGTCGGACTCGTCCTCGCGGGCGAAGTACTCGGGGCGCAGTTCGGGAAGTTCTTCGGAGACGTCAGGCACGGGAAGCCGCCAGCGGGGCACCCTGCTCCAGCACGGCCTCGTAGAAGCGGGCGCGCGGGTGAGTGGCGAGGATGCCGTCGGGCATGCCACCGGCGTGCGCCCTGCGGAAGGCGTCGGACTGGGTCCAGTTGACGAACGCCTGCCGCGATTCCCAGATAGTATGCGAAATATAGTCGCCCGGCTCGTCGCCCTTGAGCAGGGCGAAGTGGATGAAGCCCGGGACTTCGGAAAGATAGCTCTCACGGGTGCGCCAGCCGGCTTCGAAGTCGGCCTCACGCCCGGGGTTAACCTTGAACTGGTTCATCGCGATGAACACAACACACCTCCCAGTGCCGCGATGGAGCTAGTGTATCCCAAGGAGTGCGGCACAGTTCGCCCAGCCTCCTTCGCCGCCGAATCGGCCCCGCACCGTACGCAGCCAGAGCGCCGTCCGCAAATTGACCACCGGGTCGGACCAGCGGCGGAAGTCTTCGCCGGCGCGATCGAAGTGGTAGCGGCCGTTGAGCTGGGCGAGGCCATAGCTGCCGCCGTTGGGGTCGGCGGGGTTGTAGGCCATTGTGTCGAGCGATGCCGTCTCGCACAGGATGATGCGGCGCATTTCGGGCCACCACCCCGGCTCATCAGGCCAGCCGGCCATCCGGCCGTAGGCATCGAGCAGCTCGGGTGTCAGGTAACGCGGCGACGGACCGACAGGAATGCTGTCACTGGCCGCCCTCTCGTCGGGAGGCGCCGGAGCAGGTTCGACCGACATCGCCGCCGAGACGGCCGCCGAGGCGAGCAGCACGCCGGCCGCGGCCAACCCCAGCGCGAGACGGCGGGCTCGGCGGACGCAGGCGTGCGGTCCCATCGTCCCGGAGTGTGGGCCGGCGCCCGGGCGTTTTCATCGCCTCCGCGTTAGCGTGACGTCAACTGTTCGTGAACCGCGCGGGCAACCCGCCTGACCAGCTCCCAGTTCCAATCGCCTTCGGCCATGACAGCGACCACGTAGGTACCGCGCCCGGTCTCGACGAACGCAGCATCGCGGGTGGCACCGGGCCAGGTACCGGTCTTGTTCCCGACGCGGCGCACCCCCGGCATGCCGTCGAGCGCGGCGGGGATGCCGGACCGCACCTCCTGTGCGGTGAGCAGCCCCAGGGCGTGGTCGCGCTGCGCCGCTGACATCCTGTCGCCGCGGGCAATGGCCGCAAGGACGCGCGCCAGGTCGCGAGCAGTCACCGGGAGCCCGGGGTCGTTGACCGAGAACAGCTCAGCCCCGAGCACGCGCAGTGAAGCGTCGATTTCCGCCGGGCCGAGGAGCCGCAGCAGGGCCACCGCGGAGGCGTTGTCGGAGAAGGTGACCATGGCCTCCAACGCCTCACCAAGGGAGACGGTCCCATCGGGCGCAACGGGCAACCGGTCGATGGTGCCGAGGTCTTCAGCGCGGGCCTCCTCGGTGACCGGTACGCGGTCGGTGTAGCTGAGTGCGCCGGCGCTGACGCGGCGCTCGGCTTCCAGCAGGACAGCGAGCTTGAAGGTGCTGGCGGCGTACCCCGGCAGGTCGGGGTTGAGCCCGCCAATCCAGTCGCCTGCCGGGGTCATCACCGCGACGCCGGTGGATGCCGCTTCTTCGGGCGCGAGGACGCCCCGGATGGCCGCTTCGAGCGCTGCAGCCTGGTCGCCGCTGGACGGACCAGCGCCGCGGGAGCCGTCAACCGAAATCACGGCAGGCGGGCCTGTGCCAGTGGCGCGCACTTCAGTGTCGGCAGCGTGGTGCGCCGCGTGCCCGGCGACGACGGCGAGCAGGTAGACGAAGGCGGCGGTCGCAGCGGCTACGGCCAGCAGGAACTCCCACGGTGTCCGCTCAGCTGGGTCGCCCGGAAGCCCGGTATGGTGCACCGGCAGGGCCATGGTTCGCCCTCTGAAAAGCCCCCGCCGACGGGATATTACCGCACCGGGCGCCGGAGCGCTGGCGATCCAGCGGAGGCGGCCGTAGCCTTCGGGGACAGTGAAACCGTTGCCGCTCCAGTTCAGCGACGTCCTGCGGGCGTACGACCGGGTAGCGCCGGTGGTGCACCGCACCCGGGTCGCGACGAGTCGCCAGCTGGACGAACTGACAGGGCTGCGGGTGTTCCTGAAGTGCGAGAACGAGCAGCGGACCGGTTCGTTCAAGATTCGCGGTGCATACAACCGGCTCGCGCAGCTCACGGCCAGCGAACGCGCCCGCGGGGTCGTGGCGGCCTCGAGCGGAAACCACGCGCAGGGAGTCGCGCTGGCCGCACGGCTGCTGGGGGTGCGGGCGACGATCTTCATGCCAGACGACGCCCCCGCAGCGAAGCTGGATGCGGCCCGGGCCTATGGCGCATCGGTTGAACGGTACGACCGCCGCACAGCGCTCCCGGCGGACCTCGTGGCGCGGTACGCAGCCGAGACCGGCGCGGTCCCGGTCCCGGCGTTCGATGACCCGGCAATTATGGCGGGACAGGGCACGCTGGCGCTCGAATTGCTGGCGGAAACGGGCCCGGTTGACGCAGTTGTTGCCCCACTGGGCGGAGGCGGCCTCCTCTCCGGCGTCGCAACGGTCGTTCGTACGCTGGTCCCGTCGGCGAAAGTCTTCGGCGTGGAGCCGGCGGACGGCGACGACTGGGTGCGGAGCCTCGCCGCCGGCCGACCGGTGCTGATCGACCCGCCGTCGACCATCGCGGACGGGGCGCGGACCCGGCAGCCCGGGGAGCTCACCTTCACCGTTGTCTCGAAACTGGCCTCCGGGGTCGTGACCGTGACGGACGATGACATCCGGGCGGCGGTGCGGTTCCTCGCCCTGCGCGCGAAGATGGTCGTGGAGCCGACCGGAGCGCTCGGCGTGGCGGCTCTCCTGACCGGCCGGCTGGCCATTCCGCGCGGCAGCCGGGTCGGCGTCGTGATTTCGGGCGGGAATGTGGACCCCGGTGCGCTCGGGGCAATCCTCGGAGGGAGTGGGTAAGGGGAATCCGCCGCTGGACGGTGAGGATGCGATGCAGGTGGTACCCCCGGCAGGAATCGAACCTGCGCCTTCGGCTCCGGAGGCCGACACTCTATCCGCTGAGCTACGGGGGCCTGCGAAACATCCTAGCGCGTGGAACGTCTCCGCGCACGGGTCGCGGGGGCCTCGCGTCAGGCCTGCGCGAACGCGATGAGGGCGGCTGCCAGGAGGACCCCCTGGAGAAGCGCACCGCTGGCGAAGAGCCAGAGGCCGGCAGCCCGCTCGAAGGCGTGGAGCGCGGTCCCGGCAACGACGTTGCCTGCGTAGATTGCGGCGGCGAGATAGGCGATGTCCAGCAACTCAGAGCGGTCACCCACACGGACGATGCCGCCGAGCGCCGGGAACGAGAGCTCGACGACCTCCGGAAGCGACGGATAGGAGGCGAACACGTAGCCGCACACGAGCGCGCAGAGCGCTCCTCCGATGCCCACCGCCCAGAGCGCGACCCGGTCCTGCCAGAGCGGGAGGGCGGCGGGCCCGACGCCCAGCGACCGCTGTTCGCCCCGCTCCTCCACGGGCGCGAGCGCGGCCCGCGCCTGGATCGCCTCGGCAAACGCTGCCTGGTCCTGCACCGTCAGACCGTACGCCTCGCCGTCGGTCACGACGTACAGCAGCTCCTCCGGCGTCGCATGGGTGGAGTAGAAGAGGGTATAGCCGACACGCTTGACGTCGCCGGAGCCGACGTGGCAGCCCCACCAGTTGAGGCCCTGCACCTCGGGAGGGTCGAGCGTCCGGCCGGGCACCAGCCGCTGGATGGAGGCGATCGGTACGACAACCCGGCGCCACCCCCAGCGGATCTCGAGCACGTCGGGCCGGATGACGTAGGCGAGCGAGCCGACTGCGTAGGACCAGGCGGCAAACAGCGCGGCCAGCAGGAGCGCCCCCGCCGCGACGAGCCAGGCAAGGAACGTCTTGAACTCGGGCGACGCGCCCCAGGCGATGTTCACGGCGATAACGGCGACCGCAGCCGCCCAGGCCGCGAAGGCGCCGCCGATGATCACGCCCATTGCGCGCGGCGGCCGGACGATAGTCGCGGTCAGTTCGCGACGCGGATGCGTGCCGGCGTGCACCATGCGCGGTACTTCGCGTTCTTGCCCCGGATACAGTCGTAGTACAGCTGGCTCAGCTTCTGGGTGATGGGGCCGGGCCGGCCGTCGCCAATGGTCCGCCGGTCGATTTCGACGACGGGGGTGAGGTGGGCGGCCGTGCCGGTCATGAAGACCTCATCGGCGATGTAGAGCTCCGTGCGGTCAATCTCCCGCTCAACCAGCTCAATGCCGAGTTCGTTCCGCGCGAGTTCGATGACACTCTTCGCGGTGATGCCTTCAAGCACGTTATCGGCCGGGGTGGGCGTAATCAGCCGGCCGTTGCGCACGATGAAGATGTTCTCGCCGCTCCCCTCAGATACATGGCCGTTTTCGTTGAGCATGATCGCCTCGTCAAACCCGTTGGCGTTGGCTTCGGTCTTGGCGAGGGCGCTGTTGACGTAGATGCCGGTCACCTTGGCGCGGGGCGGGATGCCGGTGTCCTGGACGCGGCGCCAGGTGCTGGTATGGCAGCGCGCAACCTCGGGCAGGTAGGCCGGGAACGGCGTGAGGAAGATGAGGGTGTCGCTTTCAAGGTTGTGGAGCCGCACGCCGAGCTGTTCGCTCGACAGGTAGACCATCGGCCTGAGGTAGACATCCTCGGTAAAGCCGCTCCGCTCGACGAGCTCGACGGCGATTTCGCACAGGCGGTCAACCGAGTCGTGCATCTGGAGCATAAGGATCTTGGCGCTCTGCTGGAGCCGCTCGAAGTGTTCGCGCATGCGGAAGAGGTAGACCGTCTGGTCCTCTTCGTTCCAGTTCCCCCGGATCCCTTCGAATACCGCCGTCCCGTAGTTGAAGGCGTGGGTCATGACGCCGATCTTTGCTTCGCTCAGCGGCACGATCTTTCCCTGGAAGTACGCGTACGGTGTCGGCATGGGTCTCCTCGTCCCGGCGAACCCGGGGTTTCCGCAAGTATACGCCGGCGCTCCGTTTCGGGGCGGCCTACTCGAGGCCGCGGCTGAAGAACGTGGGCTCCCGGCACTCCGGGATTTGCGGCTCAAGCTGCGCCAGCCGCCGCCGGACGTCGTCGGGCGGCAGCGGCGGAGGTGTGGTAACGACCGACGTCGGGTCTTTCAGCGCTGCCTCCAGGTAGGCGACGAACTGCCGGTTGTACTCGGTGAGGTCCGGCGGCGGGTCGATTTGCCGCATGCTCGCCGCGAATTCTTCGATCACGGCGGCGATGGCCTCCGGCGTGGTAGCGCTGATGAGCGCGTCGGTTACCCGGTCGATTCCGACGCAGACCGCCCGGAGGTAGTCGGTGTCGTTGCCAGTGCCGCGGGGCTGGCTGCCCGCATCGTCGCCGCCGCAGGCAGCGGAAACAGCGAACACCGGGAGGAGGATGGCGGCGATAAGTCGCGAACGCACGGAGTGGATGGTACACCGTCCTCCGCATGCGGGCGTTCAGGCCCGTTGACGCCCCGGCAGTTCGGTCACAGCAGGATGCGTTTCAGGGCCGACCGCGGCTCCCGACGCCAGTTGACGATGAGCGCTCGTTCAACGCCCTCCCGCTCGACCCGCTCGATGCGGCACCGGTCGCGGCGCGCCAGCGCCGTTGCTGCGCGCCGGCACCACGCCGCAGCACCCTCCGGGGCCGCCGGCAACGGCGCTTCGCCCGGGAAGCGGTCCCAGTGCGCGATGCCGAGCCGGAGCAGCCAGCCGAGGGTGAGCTCGGCGAGCCCCAGATGGAAATCGCGGTCGCCGAAGGTGGCAAGGTAGCGCTCGCGGTTCGAATCAGAGGCGGTCAGCAGGGCTGTCGCACCCAGGTGCGGAAGGGCGAAATCAGAGGCTTCGCGGTACACCTCGCCCAGCGCAGGGACGCGCGCCAGCGACTCGGCAGAGCGGAAGGGGTGAAGCCGGAATTCTGCCGCGTGGAGGTCGGGGGCTTCGCCGACCCCATCCCCGTCCAGCCAGCCCGACCACTCTTCGGCCCCTGACTGGAGGTGCGAGAGCGCGGCGGCCTCGAAGTCGGCTGCCGCCCGCACCAGCACGGCCGCCGAGGAGTAGTCGCCCCATTCAATAGCGTGCAGGGCCTGGAGGCGTGCGAGCCAGCCGCGTGACCACGGGCCGAGGGTCGCTGCCATGACGCGGTTTCGGTACTTCGCGCCGGCGCAGGCCTCGGCGTGCTGGCCTTCGAGCTCCAGGCCTTCGATGACGAGAGCGACGTCCTCCCCAAGGACGAAGGACGTTTGGCGGTACGCATCGCTGCTCCCGGGCAGGTCGGCGGGCGGCCGCGGAGCGCGGGCGGCCCGGCCGTTCACGCGCGGCGGCGAAATCCTGCGGGCGCTCATGGCTCCGGGTTCATCGCCGCCTGGTAGCGGGCCACCACGGGGTCTTCCAGCCATGCGCCGAGCTGTTCGGCCCGGCCCGGCAGCGCCCGGCACATGTCGACCACATGCATTGGGTCGTGTTTACACCACCCCCGCAGGTAGGCGCCGAGCGGCACGGTGGTCGGGGGCCGTTTCGCGTCGCCGGCGAACCGGATCGGTCGCCCCAGGTCATCATCGGTCAGCGCAAGGAGGTCCCGCTTGAGCAGGTCGCGCTCCCGCCGCGCCTCCTCGAGGAGCGCTTCGACCGAATGCTTCCGACGCTCCCGGACGCGGTGCTCGTTCCACTCGTCAACATCGAACCGGTTGCCATCGGCGGTGCGGAGGCCGGCGTCTTCGCCCCGGCGCACAGCGCGGAACATCTCGGCAACGGGCCCGTCGATGGTGGCAAGGTGGGCGATGAAGTCGCGGACGAGCCAGGTTGAACCCGGCACGGACCGCTCAAGCTCCTCAGCGGTGAGCGAAAGGCAGAACTGTTCGAACCGTATGCGATGGGCATCCAGTTCTGCCACGATGGCTTCCAGCTGGCTCATGGCGCAGCCTCCGGGTCTGCTGTTTCCGCGTACTCTACCCGCCCGGCGCCACAGCGTCGGACGGAGCACCCGCCAGCGGGGGTGCGGCAGGCGGCTCGGGGGCCTTCTTCCACCGGACGACGAGGGCGTCGTCGGCCGCCTCAGGCAGGGCCTCGAGCAGGGCGTCGCGCGCGCGGGTAAAGAGAGCAGCGCGCTGCCACAGATCAGGGAGCGGACCGTCCGGGAGCGTCTCCCGGAGCTGGCCGGCTGCGGCGAAGGCAGAGCGGAGCGCCGCGCGGAGCCGTTCGACCGTCGCATCGAGGGTGGCCAAACCCCCGGGCTGCGCCGGGGCGGACGGCCGCTCGGCGGGCATGCCGTTCCCAAGCCACGCGGCAAGCGCCTCCTCTTCCGCGGCCAGCTGCCCCACCAGTGCGGCTACCGTCGTACCGCGGGCGGGGACCGGCCGCTGCCAGGCATCGGGCGGGGCAAGGCGGAGCAGGTGGATGGTCACGGCCTGCTCGTACATCAGGCGGTCCACGGCGGAGCGGACAGCGATGTGCATGTTAGTGGCGGGACCGCCGGCGTTCGGTGCGGGGCCGGGGCCGCGGAGCAGCGACCTGCTCGCGGGCGGGCGCCGGCCCGAGCTGCGGCATGGCATTCCAGCCGGCGTACTCCGCCTTCCGGCCGAGCTCGCGCTCAATTTCGAGGAGGCGGTTGTACTTTGCGGTGCGCTCGCTGCGCGCCGGGGCGCCGGTCTTAATCTGCCCCGAACCGGTGGCGACGGCCAGGTCGGCGATGAAGGTATCCTCCGTCTCGCCCGAGCGGTGGCTGATGACGGTTGTCCAGCCGGCGCGGTGGGCCGCCTGGACGGCTTCGAGCGTTTCCGTCAGCGTGCCGATCTGGTTGAGCTTAATCAGGACGCTGTTGGCGGCCCGCTCCGTGATGCCGCGCCGGATGCGGGCGGGGTTGGTCACGAACAGGTCGTCTCCCACGAGCTGGCAGCGCTGGCCGAGCCGCTCAGTGAGCAGCTTCCAGCCGTCCCAATCGTCCTCGGCAAGGCCGTCCTCGATCGAGCGGATCGGGTACTTCTCCACCCACGCGGCCCAGTGCTCCACCATCTCGGCGGAGCTCAGGGTGCGGCCCTCCTTTACGAGCGTGTACTTGCCGTCAGCAAAGAGCTCGGTGGTTGCCGGGTCGAGAGCAAGAACGACATCCTGGCCGGGACGGTAGCCCGCGCGCTCAATTGCCTGCATTACTGCGTCGACAGCGGCCTCGTTGCCCGGCAACGACGGCGCAAAGCCGCCCTCGTCGCCGACCGAGACACTCTGGCCAGCATCGTGCAGCACAGCCTTGAGGGCGTGGTAGATTTCGGCGCCCATGCGGAGCCCCTCGGCGAAGGTGGGGGCGCCGACGGGCATCACCATGAACTCCTGGAAGTCCGTGCTGTCGGGAGCGTGCTTGCCGCCGTTCAGGATGTTGAACATCGGGACTGGGAGCAGGCGGGCGGTCGGGCCGCCGAGGTAGCGGTAGAGCGGAACGCCCCACGATTCGGCCGCCGCCCGCGCGACTGCCAGTGAGACCCCGAGGATGGCGTTAGCCCCGAGGCGGGACTTGTTCGGCGTGCCGTCCAGTTCGCAGAGGATGCGGTCGACCGTGACCTGGTCACTCGCATCGACGTCAGCCAGCGTCTCGGCAATCGGCTCGTTGACATTGCGGACGGCCTTGAGCACGCCCTTCCCTCCGTAACGGGTACCGCCGTCGCGCAGTTCGACGGCTTCGTGCGCGCCCGTGGAGGCTCCCGAGGGCACCATGGCGACGCCGACGGCGCCGTCATCCAGGGCAACGAGCACGCGAAGGGTGGGATTTCCCCGGGAGTCGAGGACTTCCGAGGCTTCGATGTGGTCGATGTGCATGACGTACTCCTTACCCCCGGACCTCGGGCGCGTCGCTCAGGGGGATGAGCGCGTCCGGGCTCGGGAGGTAGTCGATGTAGAGGATGCCGTTGATGTGGTCGATCTCGTGTTCGAGGGCCTCGGCCATCAGGTCGTTCTCGGCCTTGATGCGGACGAGCCTTCCGGTGTAGGGGTCAGTCCCCTGGGCAACCACGCGCACGGAGCGAGGGATCTGGCCCCGGAAGCCGGGAACCGAGAGGCAGCCTTCATCGCAGGTCCGCTGTCCCGCCCGCCGCACGATCTCCGGGTTCACCAGCGCGATGGGCTGGTACCGCTCGTCGTGCACGTCGATGACGATGACGCGGAGCGGGACGCCGATCTGCGGCGCAGCCAGCCCGACGCCAGGGGCGTCATACATCGTTTCCCACATGTCCTCGATGAGCTTGTGAATCGAGCGGTCGATGGTGCGGACGCGCCGGGCCGGCTCGCGGAGGACCGGGTCGCCCGCACGGCGGATGGGAATGATGGCCACGTCTCCAGGGCTCCAAAGGTAGGTCGCTGCGCGCCGCTGGCCAGTGTACCGCGGCCCGGGGCTACGGGGGCAGCAAGGCCGGCCCTCTGATAGACTGGCGCTGCCCGGCCCCCGCCGGGCTTTCGTGCGCCAAGAACCATCCGGAGAAGCGACGTGCCCGAAGCCCCATCCCTCGATTTCATCTTCCACCCGAAGTCGATCGCCATCGCCGGCGTCTCGGCGAAGGAGGGCGCCGGGTTCGGCGGCGGGGGGTTTGTGGCATCGCTGCAGGAGATCGGATTCCGCGGCCCGATTTACCTCATCCACCCGACAGCACCGGCGATACGCGGCCTGAAGTGCTACCCGTCGCTCCGTGATATCCCCGACGATGTGGACTACGTCATTTCCTCGGTCCCGGCCCGGTTTGTGCCGCAGCTGCTGGAGGACTGCATCGCGAAGGGCGTCCGGGTGCTCCACCTGTTCACGGCCGGGTTCACCGAGACCGGCGATGCGGAGCGGGCCAGGATGGAACAGGCAATCGTCGCCCGGGCGCGCGAGGCCGGGATCCGCATCATCGGGCCGAACTGCATGGGGCTCTATGTGCCGGCTTCACGGCTCGCGATGATGCCGGGCCAGCCGCCCGAGCCGGGACCGGTGGGCATGGTCTCGCAATCCGGGATGAACGCCGGCGAGTTCGTGCGCTACGCCACACCGCGGGGCGTCCGCTGTTCCAAGGTCATCAGCTTCGGCAACGGCGCTGACCTCAAGGCTGCCGACTTCCTCGACTACCTCGCCGACGACCCGGAGACGGGCATCATCGTTTCCTACCTCGAAGGTATCCAGGACGGGCCCCGGCTGGCGCGCGTGATCCGGAGGACCGCGGCCCTGAAGCCGCTGGTCATCCTCAAGAGCGGGCGGACCGAGGCGGGCTCCCGGGCCGCAAACTCCCACACTGCCTCGCTCGCCGGTTCGCTCCAGGTGTTCGACGCCCTGTGCCGGCAGGCGGGAGCCATCCGGGTCGAGAGCCTCGAAGAGCTGACGGACATGGCCGTGACCTTCCAGTTCGTGAAGCGGCTCAGCGGACCGAACATCGTCGTCGTCGGCGGAGGCGGCGGTGCGAGTGTGCTGGCCGCCGATGACCTCGCTGCTGCCGGGCTGGCGCTCCCTCAGCTCCTTCCCGAGACGCAGGAAGCGCTGGCAAAGGTCACCCACGAGGCCGGCACGAGCATCCGGAACCCGATCGACACGACCTCGGTCTGGGAGGAAGAGGGGTTTGAGGCCACCTTCCGGCCGGTGGCCGAGGCCCCGAACGTCGACGTCATCCTCTACCACACCGGCTTCGGTACCGGCCCGATGGCACGCGTGGGCGACGTGCGCACCCGGATGGCGCGCCAGGCAGAAACGCTCGGGCGGGTCCAGCAGGAATCGGGCAAGCCGGTAGTGGTGGCGATCCGCCCGGCCACAAACGTCGAAGGCTTCCAGCAGTCGCTTGACTTCCAGGAGCTTTGCTGGCGGGCCGGCCTTGCCACCTATCCGTCGATCGCCCGGGCGGGGGTTGCCCTTGGTCATCTCCTGCGCTGGCAGCGAATGCGGGGCGAAATTCCGCGAACTCTCTGAAGTTGATAGACTTGCTCGACAAATGGAAGGCCCCTCCTGGCTCCCGGGGTTCCGCGTCTGCGCCTGGCGAGTCGTCTCGCTCGACGCTGTCACCATGGCTGCCCTCGAGGGCGACGTACGGACCGCGCATCCCGGCGCCGCAATCGTCACCAGCTGCCAGCGGCTGGAGGCGTACGGGTTCGAACCGTGCGAATGCGGGGCTCCGGTGCGGCTCGCAGGGCGGGCGGCGCTCGAGCGGCTCGCGGGTGTTGCGGCCGGGCTTGATTCGGTAGTCATCGGCGAGGCGCAAATCGCTGGACAGGTTCGTGCTGCCTTCCGCGGGACGCGCGGACCGCTCCGGGCTGCCGCAGATGTGGCGCTGGCCGCAGCCCGCGACGTCCGCCGGACGTTTCCCCAGCGGAGCCATGCCGGCCACCTGCTCGACCGGGCCCTGACCACGGCACGGGTTCAGCCAGGCGGACGGCTGCTCGTGCTCGGAACGGGCGCGATGGGCCGGCTCATCGCCGCGCGCGGGCGGGAGCTGGGGTTCGAGGTCCTGCTCGCAGGCCGGCGTGACCCGGCTATTGGCGTCCCCTTCGTGCCGCTGGCCGACGTGTCCGGACTGGGACCAGTCGATATCGTTGCCGGCTGCCTCGGCTCCGGCGCAGGCGAAGTCCGCCTCGAGGCGCTGCCGCCGGCCGGCCTCGCGGTTGACCTTGGAACTCCCCGGAATTTCACGGGAGAACCCGCCGGCGTGGTCATCACGCTCGCCGACCTGCTCGCAGACGAGTCCCGCCGCCCTCACGCGGTCGCTCTGCGGTCCCGCCTGGCTCAGGCGGTCCGAGCAGCGCTGGACCGGCGGCTGGCAAGGGTTACCGAGGACTCACACCACCCGATTGGGCGATTCCGCCTGGCCCTCGAGCGCGCGCGCCAGGCAGCGCTTGCCGCCGCCCTCGCGGCACAGCCCACGGCCGACCGGGATGCCCTCGACCGCGCCCTGCACGCGGCGGTCAACCGGCAATTTCATGACCTCACCGAGCAGCTGCGCCGGGAGCGGGCGTATGACCGGGCGCTCAGGCTCGCTGCAGCCCTCGAATCCTGGGTCACCCCTGCCGATGCCGAGCGTGCGGCGGCGGCGCTGCGCTGACCGAACCGGCGGCAGGCGCCTGGCAGGTCGGGCACCAGGTGGTGTAGCGGATATCAACCCCCTGCCGCGCCGAGCGGAGCCGGGTGCCGCAGCGACGGCAGGGCTGGCCTGCCCGCATGTAGACGTACATCTCCGGCCTGCGCTGGAGGCCGAGAGCATTCGGGCGGCCGACGCTGGCCAGCAGCAGGTTGCGCGCCGTCTCGATGAGCTGCAGCAGCTGCTCGTCGCTCAGGTCCCGGACGCGGGCCCATGGATACTGGCGGCAGCGGAAGAGCGTTTCGTGCTTCCAAATGTTGCCGACCCCGGCCATCACCCGCTGGTCCATGAGCGCGTCGCCGATGGTAAGGTCGGCGCGGAGCGGGTCGCGGAACC
Source organism: Tepidiforma bonchosmolovskayae (assembly GCF_008838325.1). GTDB lineage: Bacteria > Chloroflexota > Dehalococcoidia > Tepidiformales > Tepidiformaceae > Tepidiforma > Tepidiforma bonchosmolovskayae. The sequence goes on from NZ_CP042829.1 coordinate 105,551, forward strand.
GCACGAGCGCCTCGGCCGCATCGAACTCCTCCGCAAGGAGGTCCGGGCCGAGGCCGGCGAGCGGCCGGTGGGCAGGGAGCGCGCGCGTTTCGAGCAACTCAATCACGGGCGCGCTGAAGTTCACGACGACGGCGTCGTCGACTTCGAGAACGAGGCGGGCCTCCCGCTCGGGGCGGGACCACGGCTGGCCCGGCCGGTAGACGTGCCAGGTGCCGTACATCCGCAGGTGGCCCCGGAGCGAGAGCCCGTTATCGAACTCGATCACGAGGTTCTTCCCGAGGGACCGGGCACCCAGGCAGGTCGCACCGACCAGCCGCTCGACCTGCGGAACCGGCCCCGGGCCGTGCGACCGCGCGGTGCGGATGACCTTGCCGGCCAGAGCGCTGTGCACCCGGCCAGCGAACCGGTAGAGGGCGTCACCCTCGGGCATAGGCCATGGTCCCCGGGGAAGCGGTGCGGAGCGTGAGGCCCCGGTAACCTGCTGCAAAGCCGCGCCGGGCGAGGTGCTCCGCGAGCGGGGATTCGGCGGCGGGCTCCCCGTCGATACGTTCTATGGTTAGGCCGCGCGGGGCGAGCCATGGGGCGGCCCGGCAGAGACAGTCGAGTGCGACAGCCAACCGCTCCTCGCCGTCGGGGTCATCAGCCGGCAGCTGCAGGAGCGACTTTCCCCACCGTTCGAGAGCGAGCACCGGCCGGCCGTCGACAAGGATTGCGAAGTTCCCGGCAGTGCGGGCAGGTCCGCGGACGGCGGCATCGCCAGCAGCGGGCCACGGCAGCAGCTCTCCGTAGGGCTGGGCCGGGTCGACTGCGGCAACGATGACGGACTGCAGCCGGTCCGCGGGCTCCCGCTCGGCACGGAGGCGGTCCACGGTGCCGGGCAGCGCGAACTGGGCGCCGCCGACGCCCTCGACAAAGTACCCCCGCCGGACCCGGCCGCGCTCTTCCATCTCGCGGAAGACCGGGTAGAGCGCCGAGAACCCGCCGCGGACTGCCTCAGCGTTTACCGCCTCGCGGGCCGCAACACCACGGCGTTCGAGCACGGCGGAGGCCCAGGCGTGCAGCGCCCGGGTCCGGTCGAGCGCGGGCGGAAGGACGGACCACCGGCCGGCGGCCTCCGGGGGAAGGCTGCGCAGGCGGCCGCCGGGGGCTGCGCCATCCCTGCCGCGCCGGGCCCACGCGCGGAGCGGAGCGAGCGTGTCGTTGGTGATGAACCCGCCCCAGACGAGGTCCCAGAGCACGCCGAGGACGTCCCGCAGCGGGGCGCCGGTCGCGGCGACGATGTCCGTGAAGAAGAGGGCGCCGCGTTCCCGCAGGAGGTCGAGGATGCGGCCGGCAAGCGGCTCCTCCGGGAGTTCTGGCGCCGGCGGAACGAAGGCCGCGAGGCGCTCCCGGGCCGCGAGCACCACCCGGCCATCCTCAGCCCGGAGCCGGCCCGCCCCAAACCAGGCAACCTCGCCGGTAGCGCAGAGCGCGTCGAGCATGGCCGGCGTGTAGTCCTCAACGCGGGCGGGCAGGATGACCCGTTCGAGCATCGAGGCGGGGAGCGGATACCCCTCGAGCTGGGCAACGGCGTCGCGCAACGCGTCAAGGCCGCGGCGCGGCCGGATGAGCCCGTGCCAGCTAAGGAGGAAGCGGGTGTAGGTCGCGCCGTCGACCGGCTCCACCTCTTTCCTGAGGCTGGCAACTGCCCGGCGCTCGATGGTGCGGAGCACCCCGACGTCACACCATTCCGTCCCGGCGCTTCCCGGCCTGAACGTCCCGGCGACCATGCGGCCCTCCCGTTCGAGCTGCCGAAGGGTATCGGCAACGAGCGCGATGGGCAGATTCCAGCGGGAGGCGGGCTGCCCGGCGTGAAAGGGTCCGTGGGTGCGGGCGTACCGCGCCAGCAGCGACGCCAGTGCGCCCTCGGCCGGGGGCGCGAACGCCCCCGGCACGCCCTGCGGCAGCGCAACCCCGACGGCATCCCGGTAGCGGGCCGCGTCCTCAGCAGGAATCCAGCGCTCCTCGCCGGCGATGCGGACGGCGCAGGCCCGGCCGGAGCGCGCGAGAGCGGCAAGCAGCGCCTCGCCGAGCCCGGGCTCGGCGATGCGGGCCGCGACCTCGTCCACCGTAAGGTCACCGAGGCGGCGAAGGAGGTCGTGGAGGGCGTCGGCATCGGCCGGTTTCCGGGCCGCCGCCAGGCCCTGGAGCTCGAGTTCGACCTCATCGATGAGGCGCGCGTCGAGGAGGTCGCGCAGGTCGGCCTCGCCGAGGAGGTCGCGGAGGAGCGACCGGTCGAGTGTCAGTGCCTGCGCCCGCCGCTCGGCGAGCGGGGCATCGCCCTCGTACATGAAGGCGGCGACATACTCGAAGACAAGCGAGCGGGCGAACGGGGACGCATCGCGGACGGCGACCTCGCGCACCTCGACCTCGCGCGCCTGGACTCGCTGGAGCAGCCGATGAAGCGCGGGAAGATCGAAGACATCCTGGAGGCACTCGCGGTAGGTCTCGAGGATGATGGGGAAGGAGCCGTACCGGCTGGCAACCGCAAGGAGGTTGGCTGCGCGGAGCCGCTGGAGCCAGAGCGGCGAGCGCGAGCCGGGCCTGCGGCGCGGGAGCAGGAGCGCCCGGGCGGCGTTCTCGCGAAAGCGGGCAGCGAACAGCGCGGTCGAACCGAGGTGCGAGACGAGGAGGTCTTCGAGTTCTTCGGGGGCAGGGAAGAACACGTCGAGCGGCGGCACTTCCTCGCCGCCGCCGAGCCGGATGGCGATGCCATCGTCACCCCAGATGACCTGCGACTCCGGGAAGCCGGCCTCCGCGAGCCTGGCCTCGATGGTCATCGCCCACGGCGCGTGGACGCGGCCCCCGTACGGCGAGAGGATGACGACCCGCCAGTCGCCGAGTTCATCGAGGTACCGTTCGATCACAATGCGGCGGTCGGTCGGGAGGCAGCCGGTGGCCTCTCGCTCCTCAGCGAGATACGCGACGAGGTTGCGCGCGGCGCGCTCATCGAGGTCAGTCTCGGCGGTCAGCCAGCCAACAGCCTCGTCCGGGCTGCGAAACCGTTCGAGATGACGCGTAAAAGCGCCTACGGCCTCGCCGAGCTCAGCTGATCGACCGATACCGTCGCCCCGCCAGAACGGCATCTTGCCGGGCTGCCCAGGAGCCGGCGAGACGATCACGCGGTCGCGGGTAATCTGTTCAATCCGCCAGGTGGTTGCGCCGAGGACGAACGTTTCGCCCGGGCGGCTTTCGTAGACCATCTCTTCGTCGAGTTCGCCGACCCGCGGCCCGCCATCTCCGAGGAACACCCCGTACAGGCCGCGGTCTGGGATGGTCCCTGCGTTGACGATGGCAAGGGTCCGGGCGTCGCGCCGGGCGCTGATGGTGCCGGTCTCGCGGTCCCAGGTGATGCGCGGGCGAAGCTCGGCGAACTCATCCGACGGGTACTGGCCGGCCAGCATCGCGAGCACGCCTTCGAGCTGCTCTCGGCTGAGCGAGGCGAAGGGGTACGCCCGGCGGACCATCCCGAGCAGCTCTTCGACGCTGAACTCCTCGACCGCGCAGGCCGCGACAATCTGCTGGGCGAGGACATCGAGCGGATTCTTCGGGACCCGAGTTTCCTCGATCAGGCCTTCGCGCATGCGCCGGGTCACCACCGCGCATTCGAGGAGGTCGCCGCGGTGTTTCGGCAGGAACCTGCCCCGGCTGATGCCGTCCACCTGGTGGCCTGCCCGCCCCACGCGCTGGAGGCCGCTGGCGACAGATTTCGGCGACTCGACCTGGATGACGAGGTCGACCGCGCCCATATCGATGCCAAGCTCCATCGAGCTCGTGCAGACGATGCCCGGCAGGCGGCCGGCCTTCAGCTCCTCTTCGATGGCCAGCCGCTGTTCGCGCGCGACGGAGCCGTGGTGCGCGCGGAGGAGCTCTGCCCCGGCGAGTTCGTTAACGCGGGCCGCGATGCGCTCTGCCAGGCGGCGGTTGTTCACGAAAATGAGGGTCGACCGGTGCGCCCGGACCTGGTCGAGAATCTCCTGGTAAAAGGCGGGCCAGACTGAGCTCCGCTGCTCCGGGGAGAGTTCGCTCTCGGGGACCGGGCCGGCGAATTCGGCCGGTCTGCTCAGGTCCTCGAGCGGAACCACGACCTGGAGGTCGAGCGCGCGGCGGCTGCCGGCGTCGACGATGCGGACCGGGCGGTCGCCGCCGAGGAATCGGGCGACTTCGTCGAGCGGGCGCTGTGTCGCCGAGAGGCCGATGCGCTGGAACTCCCGCCCGGTGAGCCGTTCGAGGCGCTCGAGGGTCAGCGCAAGGTGCGCCCCGCGCTTCGTGGCGGCCATCGTGTGGATTTCGTCGATGATGACCGTTTCCGCCGTTGCGAGGACCTCGCGGGCGGCCGAGGTGAGCATCAGGTAGAGCGATTCGGGCGTCGTGATCAGGATGTCGGGCGGATGGCGGCGGAGGTCGTCCCGTTCACGGGCAGGGGTGTCGCCGGTGCGCACTGCGACGTCGATTTCGGGGTCGGGCCGTCCATCGCGCAGGGCTGCGAGGCGCAGGCCGGCGAGCGGCGCGCGGAGGTTCCGCTCGATATCGTAGGAAAGCGCCCGGAGCGGCGAGACGTAGATGACGCTCACGCCGGGGCGCACCGGGCGCCCGTCGCGGCCGCGCGGGAGGGGTTCGCGCTGGACGAGGCGGTCGAGGCAGGCAAGAAACGCAGCGAGCGTCTTCCCCGAGCCGGTCGGCGCGAGCAGGAGCGTATGCTCGCCGGTCGCGATTGCCTGCCAGCCAAGCTCCTGTGCGCGGGTCGGCGCGGCAAAGGCCGAGGTGAACCAGGCCCGGGTGGCCGGGCTGAACACCGCGAGGGGCTCGGCCGCAGGCGGCGTGGCCATGAAGCCATTCTGCCAGAGCGGGGCTGCGAACAGATGTTCGCGAACTACGTCCGCCGGGCCGCGGGCCTGGATTTCGACCGCTCCGGCGCCGGCCTCTCCGCCTTTGGCGTTACCGATTCGGTAATGAACCCGAGGCGATGCCGGCGGACATCGTGCTCGGGATGAATCTCGACCCGGAAGATCGTCTGGTAGGGAATGAAGACCTGGGTCGGGTGGTCGTGGTCGGGGCTCGACGTCTGGAGCGCGACCCACTGGTCAGCGACCCCGCTGATGCCGTTGACGTAGTGGGTGACCCCGTCGATGGTCGTGAGTTCGACCACCGGCACCTCGCAGTTGACCTGCGAGCAGAAGGCAGCGATGGCCGGCGGCAGGACGTTCTCAAAAAAGTTGCGGTCGAAGGGCGCGCCGTTGGCGGCGACAGGCGCAGCAGCAGGGATGGCGGCCACGCCCGGTGGCAGGTAGATGATGCGGGATGGCTGGGTCACCGGGGCAGCGTAGCCCCACGATCGGCGGCGGGCAACCGCGCTTCCGAGCGGCCGACGATGCGCACCCGGCGCCGCGGCGCCTGCCGTTCGCAGGTGGGGCAGTGGTAGACGACGCTGATGCCGTGGCCGCATTCGCCGTCGACGAGGGCGAGGTCGGCGTCGGCGTAGCGCTGGCCCCAGTCCGCGAGGGCCCCGACCACGACGCCAAGCGCGTGGCCTTTGGCGGTCAGGCGGTACTCGTACCGGGGCGGGTGGTCGCTGTAGGGCCGGCGCTCGACCACGCTGGCGGCCTCGAGGGCCCGCAGGCGGGCCGTGAGCACGGCAGGGGGGATGCCTTCCACCGATTCGCGCAGTTCATTGAAGCGCCGGCGCCCGCGCAGGAGGTCGCGGACGATGAGGAGCGTCCAGCGGTCGCCGACGAGCTCGAGCGTGGCGGCAACGGGGCAGCGGACGGCGTCGGCCACAGTAGCCTCCCGGGGTTGGTTGCGTTATGCTACGCGCGCGCAGGGGTAAGTTCAAAATCTGAAGTCACCCCGAATCCCGGCGCAGAGACTGCCCCATGCTGCCATCCACCCGCACCATCCTCGACCGTGCGCTCGACGGGATTCTCCCGAGCGAGGCCGAGGCGCTCGCCCTCGCCGACGAGAGCGACCTCGGGCCGCTGCTCGAGACGGCCGCAGCGCTCCGCGACCGCGCTCACCTGAACGTCATCTCCTACTCGAGAAAGGTGTTCATCCCGCTGACTCAGCTCTGCCGGGACGTGTGCCACTACTGCACCTTCGCGAAACCGCCGCGGCCCGGCCAGCGGGCCTACCTGACCCCGGAGGAGGTGCTGGAGATCGCCCGGGCCGGGGCAGCTGCCGGCTGCCATGAGGCGCTCTTCACGCTCGGCGACAAGCCCGAGCTGCGGTACCGGGTAGCGCGCCGGGAGCTCGACGAGATGGGCTATCCGTCGACCATCGCCTACCTCGCCGCCATGGCTGAGCTGGTCCACCGGGAGACGGGCCTGCTCCCGCACGCCAACCCGGGCGTCATGACGCCCGACGAGATTGCGATGCTCCGGCGCGTGTCCGTCTCGCAGGGCATCATGCTCGAGAGCGTGGCGGAGCGGCTGTACACCGAGAAGGGCGCGGTGCACTACGGATCGCCGGACAAGCGCCCGTCTGTCCGGCTGGCCACCATTGCCGAGGCCGGGCGCCAGCAGGTCCCGTTCACCTCGGGCATCCTGATCGGCATCGGTGAGACCCGCCGGGAGCGGATCGAATCGCTGCTCGCCCTGCGGCGGCTGCACCAGGAGTACGGCCACCTGCAGGAGATTATTGTCCAGAACTTCCGCGCCAAGCCGGACACGAGGATGGCGAAGGCGCCGGAGCCAGACCTTGACGATCTGCTCTGGACGATAGCCGTGGCCCGGATCGTGTTTGGCGGGGAGATGAACATCCAGGCTCCGCCGAACCTGAGCTACGACGACTATCCGCGGCTCGTCGCAGCGGGGCTCAACGACTGGGGCGGCGTCTCGCCGGTCACTCCCGACCACGTCAATCCCGAGGCGCCGTGGCCGCACCTCGAGCAGCTTCGCCAGCGGACGGCGGAGTGCGGCAAGGTCCTTGTCGAACGCCTGCCGGTCTACCCGGCCTATGCGCTCGACGCGGAGCGGTGGCAGGACCCCGCGATGCGGACCGCGGTCATCCGCGCTATCGACGCCGACGGCTTCGCGCGGATGGACCGGTGGTCGCCGGGCGACCCGGACACGCCGCCGCCCGCGGCAGATATTCCGCGCCGTCTCGCGCCAGACCGTCCCACCGACACCTCGACGGCGGAGGTGCGCGAGATTCTCGCGTGGCGGGCGGCCGGAAACGACCTGACCGAAGCACAAATTGAACGGCTGTTCCGCGCCCGCGGCGACGACTACCACCTCGTCTGCGAAGCGGCCGACGAGCTGCGCCGTGCGGTGAACGGCGACGTCGTCAGTTATGTCGTTAACCGGAACATCAACTACACGAATATCTGTTACTTCCGCTGCCAGTTTTGCGCCTTCGCAAAGGGGAAGCTGAGCGAAAGCCTGCGGGGCATCCCGTACGACCTGGACACGGCGGAGGTCGCCCGTCGGGCGCGCGAGGCCTGGGAGCGCGGCGCGACCGAGGTGTGCATGCAGGGCGGCATCCACCCGGAGTACACCGGCGAGACCTACCTGAATCTGCTGCGGGCGGTGAAAACGGCCGTCCCGGAGATGCACATCCACGCATTTTCCCCGCTCGAGGTTGCGCAGGGCGCCGAGACGCTGGGTATCCCGGTTCGCGAGTTCCTCCTCCGTCTTCGTGAGGCTGGGCTGGGGACGCTCCCGGGCACCGCGGCCGAAATCCTCGATGACGAAGTTCGCGTGACCCTCTGCCCGGACAAGCTTTCGACGGAGCAGTGGCTCCGCGTCGTGGAGGAGGCCCACCGGGTCGGCTTCAGGACGACGTCGACGATTATGTACGGACACATCGACCGGGCGCGGAACTGGGCGCGCCATCTCGTGCGGCTCCGGGAGCTGCAGAAACGCACCGGGGGATTCACGGAGTTCGTGCCGCTGCCGTTCGTCCACATGGAAGCGCCCATCTACCTCAAGGGCCGGGCGCGCCGGGGTCCCACGTTCCGGGAGGCGGTGCTGATGCACGCCGTAGCCCGTCTGGCGCTCCACCCGTACATCACGAACATCCAGGTCTCCTGGGTGAAGATGGGCGTGGAGGGCGTCCGCGCCTGCCTGAATGCGGGCGTGAACGACATGGGCGGGACGCTGATGAACGAGAGCATCTCGCGCGCCGCCGGCGCCGGGTTCGGGCAGGAGCTGCCCCCGGAAGAGATGGAGCGCACGATCCGCGGGATGGGCCGGACGCCCCGGCAGCGCACAACGACCTACGGAAGTGCGCCCGAGGAGCGGGTGATTGCGTCGTTCGGGGCGCCGCCGCTGGCCCCCATCGTGCTCACCCCTGTCAGGAAGTACGAGCGGAAGCCGGCGGCAGCCGGAGCCGGCGATTAGACCGCTGCGCCACGGCTGGCGCCGGTCAGCTCAGCCATGAGCTTCAGCGCCTCCGGGTCGCGCGACTGGACGAGCAGCGTGGTCACGCCGGCATCTTCCCAGTCGCGGAATCGCTCGCGGATGCGGGCCACCGGGCCGACGAGGGACATCTCATCGGCGAGCTCGTCGGGCACCGCCTCCTCTGCCTCGCGCTTCCGGCCGGCAAGGTACAGCTCCTGGATGCGCTTCGCGGCGTCACCGTAGCCGTATTTGACGGCCATCTCGTTATGGAAGTTCTTCTCGCGGGCGCCCATGCCGCCGATGTAGAGGGCAAGGAATGGCTTCTGCGCGGCGAGCAGGTCGCCGACATCGTCGCCGATGGCGACCGTGCACCCTGCCGCAATGTCGAAGTCCTTCCAGCTCTTGCCGTTCCCGGCGCGCCGGAAGCCCTCCTCGAGGTGGGGGCGGAACATCGGCATGCGGCGCGGCGAAAACCAGATCGGCAGCCAGCCGTCGGCGAGCTCGGCGGTCGTGCGGATGTTCACGGGCCCCATGGTCGCCAGGTAGATGGGCAGCTGCCGCCCGTGAAGGATGCTCTTGAGCGGCTTGCCGAGCCCGGTCGCGCCGGGACCGCGGTAGGGGAGCAGATACTCCTCGCCGTCGAAGGTCACCGGCTCCTCGCGGGCCCAGATTTTGCGCAGGATCTGCACGTATTCGCGCATCCGCACCGCCGGTTTGCCGTACGGCACTCCGTGCCAGCCTTCCACGACCTGGGGACCGCTGAGCCCGAGGCCGACCATCACGCGCCCGCCGGAGAGGGCGTCGAGGGTCGACATAGTCATTGCCGTCATGGCCGGCGTGCGGGCCGGGATCTGCATCACCGCCGTGCCGAGCCGGATTCGGCTGGTGAGGGCCGCGATATACGCCAGCGGCGTGACAGCGTCGGAGCCGTACGCCTCGGCGGTCCAGACGGAGTCATAGCCGAGCGATTCGGCGTAGCGGATGAGGTCGATGGGGAGGTCGAGGCGGGAGCCGGAGTAGCCGATGTTGATGCCGAGTTTCATGCCGTCAATCTTTCCACATTCTGGCTCATCGGCCAAGAAATTGTTCTCGCTGCCAGTTCTGTCAGGCGATGAACCGGTAGCCCTTGCCGCGGATCGTCTGGATGGCGTCTGAGGTGCCGAGGACCTCCCGCAGCTTGCGGCGGAGGTTGCTCACGTGGGCACGTACGAGCGTGCTGGCCCCGGCGGCGTCGTGGTACTGCCATACATCGACGAGGAGGTCGCGCGGGTGCAGGGTCTCGCCCTCGTGCTCCATCAGGTACGCGAGAAGCGTCGCCTCGATGTTCGTGAGGTGCACCTGCCGCTCGCCGCAGCGGAGGGTGTTCGAGGCGAGGTCGAGGTCGAGGCCGCGTTCATTGCCGGGATGCCGTGGGAGGCCGATGCGTTCACGCAGGGCCTCGCCGATGGCTTCAAGGGGAAACGGTTTCTTGATGACGGCGCCCTCAATGCGGAACTGCGGACGCCGCGCGCCCTTGTGGAGCAGATAGATCATTGCCGGGCGCTGGCTCTGGAGGGCCTGAGCGAGCCAGTGGTTGAACTGCGCGAAGGTGGCCCCGTTCTCTCCGCGCGGGAGCCCCTGGACATCGACGATGAGCGCATCGAAGACGTACTCGCCCAGGGTCTCCATGGCGCGGTCGTAGCTGTCGGCGGTGGCCGCGTCGTATCCGCGCTCCCGGACGTAGTCGGCGACGGCGGAACGGGTACGGGGCTCGCGACTTATGACGAATACAGATGGCATACTGGCTATTCGAAATCCTGCCTGACCGGCTGGTAAAGGCGTTGCAGCATCTTCGTGACCGGACGGGCCCGTGTCAAGGAAACGGGACCCCCAAAGCTGCGGTGCATGGACAACTCCCCGAAGGCGGCCAGGCCGCCGTTCACCCTGCGTGTCGGCCTGGGGGCGACGCCGACCGCGGGTGCGAGGATACCCTTCCCGCCTTCGCGTGGTCCTGCATGCTTTCGTTAGGGTGCGCCGGTCCCGCTCAGCACGTAATCGACGTCCTGGAGCCCGTGCACGCGGGCCTTAATCACGCGGTGCGGGGCCTCCGCCTCAACCCACGCAAACTGGGTGATCGTCGATGTGCTGATGCGAATCTTCCAGGTGCGGAACGTCCCGGCAGGGACCGTGACGGTCTCTTCGCCCTCCACCCGCAGCGTCACGTCGAAGACGGCGCCGGTCGCGGCGGACACGTTCCGGTACGTACCCTCGTACCCGGTGCGGAGTTCGATGCCGCGCACGAGCCAGAGCATGGATTCATCGTCGTAATAGGCAGGGTCCGGGTTCGTGCCCGTCGGCTGCGGGAGATCGCGCTCGGTCCGCCGGATCTTGCCGTTATCGTCGGCCTCGAACTTGACCACCGGGTAGGCGTAGGTCGCCGTGAACGAAATCCGGCGATTCTTCTCGGCGTCCACCTGAACGCGCGTCGAGCTGATCGGCTCCAGGGTCTGGGCCTCCACGGTCGCGGTGCCGTCGTCGCGGTGCGGGCCCGGTTCGTCGCTGCAGAGCCTGCTGAGCCGGGTCACGCCCGGCTGGAATTCGACGTCGGTCTCGAGGACGCAGGAGCCATACGGTTCGCGCCCGCTGGCGAGGAGGTCGTACGTGAACCGTTCGTCAGCGGTCCAGGGCGGGCCGAGGAAGACGCGCTCGGCCGGCGGGTCTTCGGATCCGGCGCAGCCGGCGAGGAGAACGCCCGCGACAGCGGCGGGCAGGGCGACCAGGAACATGCGGTTCAATGGGCGGTTGCTCCAGCGATACGTGAGATTCTGGCGAGCGCCTCTTCGATGTCTGCGCGGTCGACATCCAGGTGCGTCACCATGCGGAACCGGCCAGGCCCGAAGCCGACGGCGAGAACGCCCGCCTGTTCGAACTTCCGCAGCCAGTCATCGACATCGCCCCGGAGGACATCGACGACCACAATGTTGGTCTGCGGAGGAACGGGGCGGAACGGCCCGATGGAGGCGAGACCTTCGGCCAGGCGGCGGGCGTTTTCATGGTCGTGCACCAGCCGGTCGATGTGATGGTCCAGCGCGTAGAGGGCAGCTGCAGCAAGCACGCCCGCCTGCCGCATGCCGCCGCCCAGCAGCTTGCGGAATCGCCGGGCACGGGCGATGAACTCGCGGCTCCCGCAAAGGACGGACCCGACGGGCGCCCCTAGCCCTTTGGAGAAGCAAAAGGAAACTGAATCGCATGGCGCCGCGAGGACGTCGACGGGCGTCCTCAGCGCAACCGACGCGTTGAAGATGCGGGCGCCGTCGAGGTGGACCGCCACGCCGCGGGCGCGAGCGACCCCGGCGAGTTCGGCCGTGGTCGCAGCGGAGAGCGCCGCGCCGCCGCAGCGGTTGTGGGTGTTCTCGAGGCAGAGCAGGCGGGTCCCGGGCGAGTGGATCGTTTGCGGGCGGATGGCCCGCTCGACGTCGGCCGACGCCAGACTTCCGTCGTCGAGGTTGGGCAGCGTCCGGGTGACGAGGCCGGCGATGCGGGCCACGCCGCCGACCTCGTAGTGGAGAATGTGCGACTGGTCGCCGAGGATGACCTCATCGCCCGGGCCGGTATGCGCCAGGAGAGCGACCAGGTTCGCCATCGTTCCGCTTGGCACGAAGAGCGCGGCCTCTTTGCCGACCATCTCGGCAGCCCGCGCCTCGAGGCGGTTGACCGTCGGGTCATCGCCGAACACGTCGTCGCCCACCTCTGCAGCGGCCATCGCGGCGCGCATGGGCGGGGTGGGTCGGGTGACGGTATCGCTCCGGAGGTCGATGGGGCGGGTCACGGGGAGCGGCGCTCCCAGAGCGTCTGGTAATGCGAAGCCCCGGTAATGGCGGCGAGCACCTCTTTCCGTTCGAGGGCCATCAGCTCCTCGAGGGCGCGGGCACAGGCATCGGTCGTTTCGTCCGAGCCGAGCGCAGAGGCCCGGTCGACGAGCCGCTGCCAGGCGCCGCTCGCGAGCAGGACCGGCACTGACCGGGGCCAGTGGAAGGTCATCACGCGCTCAGGGAGCGGGAACTCGGGGCGGAGCCGCTTAATGGAGCGGAACCGCTCTTCGACCGATTCGGCGCGGGGCACCACCCGGATGAGCGGTGCAATGCCAGGCCGGGTGCGGAAGTCGACGAGGAGGCGGCGGTCGATGAAGTGGAACCGGACGACGAGGACATCGGCGGTATCGATGACCCGGAAGACTTCGTCGAGGTCGACGCCGTACTCGTCACTCATGTCAGTGCCCCGCAGGCGGCCGAGGGGGCCCTTGCGGGCGGCCTGGCCGCGATCCAGTGGTCGGGGTGCCGCGATTCGAACGCGGGACCTCCTGGCCCCAAACCAGGCGCTCTGCCAGGCTGAGCTACACCCCGCTGCAGACAAGGGTACGCTGGCAGCGGGTTCCGCGCGAAAGAACGCCGGCATGGTGGCGGAGAGGGTGGGATTCGAACCCACGGTGGGTTGCCCCACGACCGTTTTCAAGACGGTTCCCTTCAACCACTCGGGCACCTCTCCGCCGGCAATTGTAGCTGGCCGGGGCCCCTTGCGCCCGGTTAGCACTCTTGACATGGGAGTGCTAAGCCCGGGATCATGGAGGCAGTCTTATCCCTTCCCCTCGAGGTGCGCCGTTGCCGACCTACGAGTACCACTGCCCGGCCTGCGATGCGACCTATGAGCTGCGCCAGGGCTTCGATGCGCCAACCACGCATCCCTGCGAAGAGTGCGGCAAGGGCACGGCAAAGCGCGTGCTCCACGCACCGCCGATCGTGTTCAAGGGAAGCGGCTGGTACATCACCGATAGCCGGAACAAATCGTCCGCGTTGAGCGACACGACGTCCTCGAGCAGCGAGTCGTCGGAAAGCACGGCATCGGAATCGACCGGCGAAGCCGCTGCGGCGTCCTGAGCCGGGCGACGGGGGTCGGACCTTCGCCAGCCCACCGGCGGCAGCTATACTGCGCCCATGGCGAGTGAGGCCCAGCCGATTCGCGAACCCAAGACGCCTGAGGCCATCGCCACCCGCAACCGCATCCTCCAGGCAGCACGCGAGCTGTTCAGCGAACGCGGCTTCGACGCGACATCGGTGCGGATGATCGCCAACCGCGCCGGCGTGAGCGACCCGGCCGTGCACTACTACTTCCCCAGCAAGTACGACCTCTTCCGGGCGCTGATGGTCCAGCCCGACTACCGCACCCCGCCGGTGGCGCAGTCGCTGGATGAGGCGGTTGACGTGCTCTCCGCGATGTTCGACTGGTGGGCCGAAAACGCCCCGCTCGTCCGCATCCTGACCCAGCAACAGCTCAGAGGCGACCCGGAGGCCCTTGAGTACCTCCGCGACGGGGAAAGCCGCTACCGGGCTGAGGTGGCGTCCATCCTGGGCTCGGCCGGGTACGAGGGGGATTGCGAGACGGCGGCGGACCTCCTCTTCCACACCCTTTCAGGGTTCATGTGGGACGCGGTTATGACGTACGGCAACGCCGCCAGGGAGGTGCTGGCCCAGCCCGTGTTCAAAGACCGCATCCGGTTCGCCATCCGCTGCGCCCTCGGGATGGAGGGCTGCTGTGGCGGGTGAACGCGAACCTCCCGCCGGCCAGGCCCCCGGGGAGGCCGCGCCGCGGGATGACACGCGCGCACGCATCCTCGCAGCGGCCATGGAGGCGTTCGCCCGGGACGGCTTCGACGCGACCTCGGTCCGCTCGATTGCGCGGCGCTGCGGCATCTCGGACGCGGGCGTGTTCTACTACTTCCCAACGAAGCGTCACCTCCTCGAGGCGCTCTGGAACGAGGCCCCGGCAGGTTCGTTCCCGGTGGGCGACCCGGCTGCTCCGCTGACAGCTGAACGGCTGGCGGAGCTGGTGCGCGCGACGATTCACATCTCGGCCGAGAATTTCACCTACCTGCGGCTGGTTGCGCGGCAGGCGCTCGCCTCAGACGAAACGGCGATTGCACTCCGCAACGCGTCGCGCGCACGATGGCGGACAGCACTCGCGAGACACTTCCAAGCGGCAGGTCCGCGCGCGGCTGAGCTGGTCGAAACGTTCGCCGCCGCGGTGACGGGGTATCTCCTGCGGCTCGAGATGGAGACCGGTGACGCGTACCCCGAGGCGGTCCGCGACGATGCATTCCAGGAGCGGGTCATCCGCGCAGTCCAGCGTCTGCTCCCGGTGGAGCGCGCCGATTCCCCGGCTGCGGGCTGATGCGGGCGGTCATCCAGCGCGTCCAGCGCGCTGCCGTATCGGTCGCGGGGGCACAGGTCGCGGGTATCGGACCGGGCATGGTCGTGCTGCTCGGCATCGCCCGGGATGACGACGCGGCGACGGCCGCGCGACTGGCAGAGCGGGTTGCAGGGCTCCGAATCTTCGATGATGGCGCCGGGCGCATGAACCTCGACGTGGCCACCATCGGCGGGGCCGTGCTCTGCATCAGCCAGTTCACCCTGTACGGGGACGTTCGCCGCGGGCGCCGGCCGTCGTTCGAGGCCGCCGCGCCGGCGGCGCAGGCGCAGCCGCTGTACGAGGCATTCGTCGCGGCGGTCCGCGGGGCGGGCATTCCCTGTGCAACCGGCGTCTTCGGTGCGGAGATGCAGGTCGAGCTGGTTAACGATGGCCCGGTGACCCTGTTCGTCGACTCCGCCGACCTCGAGCGGCCGCGCCGGGCTTGACCGGAACACTGACCGGCGCCCAACGTTCACTTCGCACCTGCTGCCCGGAGGAGTTCCATGCGCATACGCCAGCTGCTTGTGAAAACCCTTCGCGAGGCGCCGGCGGAGGCCGAGCTGTCCAGTCACCGCCTGCTGCTGCGGGCGGGGCTGGTCGTGCCGCTGGCGGCCGGGCTGTACTGCTTCACGCCGCTCGGCTGGCGCGTGGTCCGGAACATCGAACGGATCATCCGGGAAGAGATGAACCGCTCCGGTGCGCAGGAAGTCCACCTCCCGGCGCTGCACCCTATCGAGCTCTGGGAGCAGAGCGGCCGGGCGGCGCTCATGGGCCAGACGCTCTTCCGCCTCACCGACAGGAAGGAGCGGGAGTTCGCGCTTGGTCCGACCCACGAAGAGGTCATCTCGTACCTCGCGTCACGGACCATCCAGAGCTACCGCGACCTGCCGGTCACGCTCTACCAGATTCAGACGAAGTTCCGCGACGAACCGCGGCCGCGCGGCGGGCTGATCCGGCTGCGCGAGTTCACCATGAAGGACGCCTACAGCTTCGACACGGGCTGGGACACCCTCGACGCCTCCTACGATGCCGCCTTCGCCGCCTACCAGCGCATCTTCCGCCGGGCCGGGGTGCCGGTCATCCCGGTCGCGGCCGATTCGGGCGCAATCGGGGGCAAGGATTCGCAGGAGTTCGTCTTCCTGACCGAGAGCGGCGAGGACACCATTCTGCTCTGCCCGGGATGCGGGTACGCCGCGAACGCGGAGAAGGCCGAGTTTGTCCCGGCCCCTGCCGTTCCCGGTGAGCCGGCGCCGGTGGAGCGCGTGCACACCCCGGGGAGGCGGACCATTGCCGAGGTCGCGGAGTTCCTCGGCGTGGAACCCCGGCAGACACTGAAGGCGGTGTTCTACAAAGCCGACGGAAGGCCGGTCTTCGTGGCGATTCGCGGCGACCTCGAGGTTAACGAGGTGAAGCTGAAGAACGCCCTCGGTGCGCGCGAGGTTGAGCCGATGGATGAGGCAACCGTCCGGGAGCTCGGGCTGGTCGCCGGGAGCGCTTCGCCGGTCGGCGTTTCAGGCATCCCGGTTATCGCCGACCGGAGCGCCGTTGATGCCACGAACCTGGTTGGCGGGGCGAATGAGCCCGATTACCACCTCCGGAACGTGAACCACGGCCGCGACTGGCAGGCGACGCTGGTCGCCGAGATCGCGCTGGCGCGGGCGGGCGACGCCTGCCGCACCTGCGGGCAGGCCCTCGAGACCCGCCGGGGTATCGAGATGGGCCACGTCTTTAAGCTCGGCACGCTCTACGCCGAGAAGATGGGGGTGTACTACCTCGACGAGTACGGGGAGCGCCGGCCCTGTGTGATGGGCTGCTACGGCATCGGCGTGGAGCGGCTGCTCGCAGCGATCATCGAAGCCAACCATGATGCTGACGGTATCCGCTGGCCGTGGGAGGTCAGCCCGTTCGACGTCCATGTCGTTGTTATCGGCGCCGGGGACGCGGCGATCGATGCCGCTTTGTCCGAGGTCGAACAGGCGCTCCAGGAATCGGGCCTCGAGCCGCTCATCGACGATCGCGACGATTCGCCCGGCATCAAGTTCAAGGACGCCGACCTCCTCGGTATGCCGATGCGGGTGACGGTGAGCCCGCGGTCGCTCGAGCGCGGAGGCGTCGAGGTGCGGGACCGTGCAACGGGCGAAACCCGGGTGCTCAGCCCTGCCGAAGCGGCAGCCGCGATCGCAGCGGCCCGCTCCGGAGCGATCGAAGCGGGCCGCTGAGGCGTCCGGGGAAGGCCGGGGTCAGTCGCCGCCGGCCAGCGCCGGCTGACGGATGAACTCGTAGTCGTCGGGGTTCGGCTCGCGCGTCAGCTGCCAGTACTCAATGAGGTTGAACGGCCAGTTCTGGGCCGACCGACCCTTCTCGTTGCGGTACCAGCTGTTGACGGTGGCCACCCCCCAGACGCGCTCGAGGTTGCCGCGGTCGATTCGCTCGTTATAGGCATCGTGGACCTCCTTGCGGACGTCCAGGGCGCGCTCGCCGCGGTCAAAGAGCATCTTGAGGCAGCCCATGACGTACTGCACTTCGCACTCGGAGAAGTAGATGATGCTGCCGTTGACGACGATGTTGGTGTTCGGCCCGTAGAGCATGAAGAAGTTGGGGAAGCCCGGCACGGTGATGCCGAGGTAGGCGCGGGCGTCGCCATCCCACTCGCGGTGGAGGTCCTTGCCGTCGCGTCCGAGCACGCGCATGGGCGTGAGGAACTTCGAGGCCTGAAAGCCTGTGCCGTAGATGAGCACGTCGGCCTCGTAGAGGGTTCCGTCCACGGTCACGACGCCGGTTTCGGTCACCTCGCGAATCTTGTCGGTCACGAGGCGGACATTGGGGCGCTTGAGCGTCGCCGCCCAGATACCGTTGTCGAGAATCAGGCGCTTGGCTGCAGGCGGGTAGTCCGGCATCACCTTGGGCAGCAGGTCGGGCCGGTCGGCGAACTGCATCTGGAGGTAGGCCGTCAGCAGCTGGCGAAGGTTCTCGTTCTCGGGGCCGACCGAGCGGGATTTGTCGGGCCAGGTGGGGTCGACCTTCGCGGCAGCGAGCAGGCCGTCGGTGGTGTTCCAGAAGAGCCAGAATCGGTACCAGTGGGCGTAATGGGGCACGTGCGTGAAGAGCCACCGGAGGCCGGCCGGGACCTCATCGTGGTAGTGCGGCACGGGCACATACCAGTTGGGCGTCCGCTGGAAGATGGTGACTTCGCCGGCGACCTTCGCGACCTCGGGGATGAACTGCGCGGCGCTCGCCCCGGTACCGATGACGGCGACCCGCTTGCCGGCGAGGTCGACGGAGTGGTCCCAGCGGGCAGAGTGGAACTGCGGACCGCGGAACCGCCCGAGGCCCGGGATATCGGGAATCTTGGGGCGATTCAGCTGGCCGACCGCGCTGATGACGGCGTTAGCGCGGAGCTCTTCTTCGGTTCCATCAGCGCGGCGGATGTGGACGACCCATTCGGCGCGGTCATCATCCCACTGGAGGAGGGTGACCTCCGTGTTGAACTGGACGTGCTCGCG
This sequence comes from Tepidiforma bonchosmolovskayae, assembly GCF_008838325.1. GTDB lineage: Bacteria > Chloroflexota > Dehalococcoidia > Tepidiformales > Tepidiformaceae > Tepidiforma > Tepidiforma bonchosmolovskayae. Next base: position 123,651 of record NZ_CP042829.1, read on the forward strand.
AACGCCGAACTCGCGGGCACACTCCTGGAAGTACTCGAGGAGTACGGGCTGTGTGGAGTAGTGGGTCGGCCAGTCAATCTTCTGGGCGAAGCTGTAGCTGTAAAACGCGTTCGAAACGTCGACACGCGCACCCGGATAGGTGTTCTCAAGCCAGGTGCCGCCGATGTCGTGGTTCTTCTCAAGGATGGTGAACGGTATGCCGGCCTGCTTGAGCCGAATCCCCGCGAGGATGCCGGACATCCCTGCGCCGATGATGATGACGCTGAACGGAACCGAGGGGTCCTTCCGCCAGGCGGGAGCTCGGGGGTCCTGGCCCTCGGGCGCGAGTTCTTCGAGCAGGAGCGGGACGTAGTCCTCAGAAACCGGCGAGCCGGTCATCCACGCCGTAATCCGGAGCAGCGCCTCTTCGACCGGGACCTCGCCGGAGACCTGGCCGTCGCGGAGCCGCTTGAGGGCTTCGAAGGCGACTTCCTTCGCCTCGGCCTGCTGGGCGGGCGTCATACCGCCCTGCTGGACGCCCGGGGCAACGCCAGGAGGCCGCAGCGATTCGCGGAGGATCGAGAAGTCGCCGGTAGCCTGGGCGAGTGCAGGCAGCAGTGCAGGGAGGAAGGCGTCTTCGAGCGCTGCGCGAAGCTCGTCATCGGTTGCGACGAGCGGCTCGACGGGGCGGCTGATTGGCATCGGTGCTGTCTCCTTCTCACGGCGGCCGGGGCCGCGGTGCTTCCGCGCAAAGGTTAGCGTCTCCCGAAGGATTTTGCTCGTGACGCGTGCCCGTGCCGGCGCTATTCCGCGCGCCGGGCCCGATTTCGCTCCTGACCCCAGCGAAACGTTTGGTGGTGGGCCCGCCAGGATTCGAACCCGGGACCGATCGGTTATGAGCCGACTGCTCTCACCGCTGAGCTACGGGCCCTCCGGCGGGCATGATAGCAGCGGCCGCCCGGGGGAGCGGACCTGCTGGCTACCAGCGGCGGCCTTTTCCGCCCTTGCGGTCGTTCCAGCCGCGGCCGCCGCGGCCGCCGCCGCGCTCCATGGGCTCGAAATCGCCCCAGCTACCGAGCCCGCCGCCCGAGCGGGGCTCCCGGGGAGCACTACGGCCCCCGGAGGACGTGAGGCCGCGGGGCTGGGACTGGAAGCAGTCGCTGCAGTAGACAGGGCGCCCGGTGGTCGGCTCGAACGGGACCTTCGCGATTTTGCCGCAGGAGGCGCAGACTGCGTCGTAGAGCTGGCGCGGCGGGCGGGAATCGGCAGCAGCGGCGCCTCCGCCCTGCTGGGCCTTGCGGGCGCGGCGGCAGGACGGGCAGCGCCGCGGCTCCTGCGTGAACCCCTTTGATGCGTGGAACTCCTGCTCGCCAGCAGTAAAGGTGAAGGACGCTCCGCAATCGATGCAGGCGAGCGACTTGTCGGCGAACGACACTCGATGACCCTCCAAGATGTGGTGGAACCTGCGGTCATCGAGCGTTTCCGGGACTGGCGAGAATGACCTCTCCGTGAGGCCGATGGAACCTGGTTACCGCTTCGAGGGTAACAGGTTCAGGCGGAACGTGTCATTAGCGCGAGCCGCCTGCAGCCTGCGAGTACCAGCAATTCGGCCGGAATGCGGCTCCGGGCGTATACTTGCGATTGGCCATCTCGTTCAGTGCCGCTCCGGGCCCAACGGTCTCCTCTCCGGGAGAAGTCGCGGACTCCGGCCGGATGGCCCCCCGCGGATGGAGCGCGGGAAAGGGCCCAAGTACCGCCACACGCAAGGTGGAAGGAGGCTTGGGACATGGGCACCGGTCCGCCACGCACCCCCTGATTCGCATCGCGTCCTCGTCTCCGGCTCCGGGGACCTTCCCCACCGTCCTCGCCGCGACTTTCCCAGGAGGTCACAGTGGCACACCCTGATTCATTCGGTTCGAAACGCCGCCTCGATGTCGACGGAACCGGCTACACCATCTTTTCCCTCGAGGCGCTGCGGGACCGCGGGTTCCCGGGCGTCGACCGGCTCCCGTTCTCGCTGAAGATTCTGCTCGAAAACCTGCTCCGGCTGGAGGACGGGCGAGCGGTCACTGCGGAGGACATCGCCGCGCTCGCCGGCTGGCAGCCGAATTCCGGCGCCGACCGCGAGATCGCCTTCACGCCGGCCCGCGTCCTGCTCCAGGACTTCACCGGGGTCCCGGTTGTCGTTGACCTCGCTTCGATGCGCGACGCGATCGTGGCCCTCGGCGGCGACCCGGCACGCATCAACCCGCTGCAGCGGGTCGACCTCGTCATCGATCACTCGGTCCAGGTGGACTACTACGGCCGTCCCGATGCGTTCGAAAAGAACGTCGAACTCGAATTCGAGCGGAACCGGGAGCGCTACCAGTTCCTGCGCTGGGGTCAGCAGGCGTTCCGGAACTTCCGCGTGGTCCCGCCCGGGACCGGCATCGTGCACCAGGTGAACCTGGAGTACCTCGCCTCGGTCGTCTTCCAGAACGAGGTTGACGGAGAGCTGCAGGCGTACCCCGACACGCTCGTCGGCACGGACTCGCATACGACGATGATCAACGGCCTGGGCGTGCTCGGCTGGGGCGTCGGCGGCATCGAGGCCGAGGCGGCGATGCTGGGCCAGCCGGTGGCGATGCTGATTCCCGAGGTGGTCGGATTCCGGCTGACGGGCCGCCTGCGCGAGGGCGCCACGGGTACCGACCTCGTCCTCCGGGTGACCCAGATGCTGCGCGAACGCGGCGTCGTCGGAAAATTCGTCGAGTTCTACGGGACCGGCCTGACGGGCCTGCCGCTCGCGGCCCGGGCCACCATCGCGAACATGGCGCCTGAGTACGGCGCCACGATGGGTTTCTTCCCGGTCGACGACGAAACGCTCGCCTACCTCCGCTTCACCGGCCGGGATGAGCGGCTCGTCCGCCTCGTGGAGGCGTACTGCAAGGCCCAGGGACTCTTCCGGACCGACGAGACGCCGGACCCGGTCTTCTCCGAGACGCTGGAGCTGGACCTCGGCGACGTCGAGCCGTCGATTGCCGGCCCACGGCGGCCGCAGGACCGGGTTCCGCTGCGGCTCGCGAAGGCCGACTGGGAGAAGAACCTCGCCGCCATGGTCCCGCCCGAGAAGCGGTCAGCGACCGCGGCAGTCCGGAACGGGACGTCCTTCGAGCTGCGGCACGGGTCGGTGGTCATCGCGGCGATCACGAGCTGCACCAACACGTCGAACCCCGAGGTCATGCTCGGCGCGGGGCTGCTTGCGCGGAAGGCGGTTGAGCGCGGCCTTGCGACACCCCCCTGGGTGAAGACGAGCCTGGCGCCGGGTTCCCAGGTGGTTACCGAGTACCTCGCTGAGGCCAGGCTGACGCCGTACCTCGACCGGCTCGGCTTCGAACTTGTCGGCTACGGGTGCACGACCTGCATCGGCAACTCCGGTCCGCTCGACCCGCGGATCAGCGACGCGATCCGGGAGCATGACCTCGTGGCCGTAGCGGTTCTCTCGGGGAACCGGAACTTCGAAGGTCGCGTCAACCCGGACACGCGGGCGAACTACCTCGCCTCGCCGCCGCTGGTGGTCGCGTATGCGCTGGCGGGGCGGATGGATATCGACTTCGCCACCGAGCCTATCGGGACCGGTAAAGACGGCAAGCCGGTCTTCCTCGCCGATATCTGGCCATCGCAGGCTGAGGTCGAGGAGGCGATTCGCACCTCGGTCCGTTCCGAAATGTTCCGCAGGAAGTACGCCGACGTGTTCAAGGGCGATGAGCGGTGGCGAAATCTTCCGACGCCCTCGGGCGACCTCTTCGCGTGGGACCCGAAGTCGACCTACATCAAGCGGGCGCCGTACTTCGACAACCTGTCGCTCGAGCCGGCGCCGCTGACCGATATCGAAGGCGCCCGCGTGCTGGTCATGGTGGGCGACTCGGTCACGACGGACCACATCTCGCCAGCCGGCAACATCAGCCCGAACAGCCCGGCAGGGGTCTGGCTCCGGGAGATGGGCGTGGCCAGGGAGGACTTCAACCAGTACGGCGCGCGCCGGGGCCACGACGAGGTGATGGTGCGCGGCACCTTCGCGAACATCCGCCTGCGGAACCTGCTCGCCCCGGGCACCGAAGGCGGCGTGACCCGCCATCTGCCGGACGGCGAGGAGATGACCATCTTCGATGCGTCGGTGAAATACCGGGCCGAGGGCGTGCCGCTCATCGTCATCGCCGGCAAGGAGTACGGGACCGGCTCTTCCCGCGACTGGGCGGCGAAGGGCGTCAAGCTGCTCGGGGTCCGAGCCGTCATCGCCGAATCGTACGAGCGCATCCACCGCAGCAACCTGGTCGGGATGGGCGTCCTGCCGCTCCAGTTTCTGCCCGGGGAGAACCGTGAAACGCTCGGCCTCACCGGGACCGAGGTGTACACCATTCGCGGCGTCGCGCAGGGGCTGGCTCCGCGCGCGCTGCTCGACGTGACCGCCCGGCGGGACGATGGCAGCGAACGGACCTTCAAGGTCGTGTGCCGAATCGATACGCCGGTGGAGCTCGACTACTACCGCCACGACGGCATCCTGCCGTACGTCCTGCGCCAGATCGCGGCTCAGCCCGCCAGCTAACCCGGGAGCAGCACCATGGAGAAGATCAAAGTCCTCAATCCGGTCGTCGAACTCGACGGCGACGAGATGACGCGCATCATCTGGCGCTTCATCAAAGAAAAGCTCATCCTGCCGTACCTCGACATCAAGCTCGAGTACTACGACCTCGGTATCGAGAACCGGGACGCGACCAACGACCAGGTCACTGTCGACGCTGCGTACGCCATCAAGAAGTATGGCGTCGGGGTGAAGTGCGCCACCATCACGCCGGATGAAGCGCGGGTCAAAGAGTTCAACCTGAAGCAGATGTGGAAGTCCCCGAACGGGACGATCCGCAACATCCTCGGCGGGGTGGTCTTCCGCGAGCCGATCATCTGCCGGAATATCCCGCGGCTCGTACCGGGCTGGACGAAACCGATCGTGATCGGGCGCCACGCGCACGGCGACCAATACCGGGCAACCGATTTCCGCGTACCGGGCCCGGGGACGGTAACGATCAGCTGGACGCCAGCCGACGGCGGGGAGCCGATGCAGTTCGAGGTCGCCAAGTTCGACGGCCCGGGCGTGGCGATGGGCATGTACAACTTCGATGACTCGATCCGCGACTTCGCCCGCGCCTCGTTCCGCTACGGCCTGGAGCGGAACTACCCGGTCTACCTCTCGACCAAGAACACCATCCTGAAGGCGTACGACGGGCGCTTCAAGGACATCTTCCAGGAGGTGTTCGACACCGAGTTTGCGGAGGAGTTCAAGGCACGCGGCCTGACCTACGAGCACCGGCTGATCGACGATATGGTCGCTTCAGCGCTGAAGTGGGAGGGCGGCTACGTCTGGGCCTGCAAGAACTACGACGGCGACGTCCAGTCCGACACCGTGGCCCAGGGGTTCGGATCGCTCGGACTGATGACGTCGGTGCTGCTCACGCCGGACGGCAAGACCTGCGAGGCGGAGGCCGCCCACGGGACGGTGACCCGCCACTACCGGGCCTACCAGCGCGGTGAGAAAACCTCGACGAACCCCATCGCCTCGATCTTTGCTTGGACCCGCGGCCTTGCCTTCCGGGCGAAGCTCGACGGCACGCCGGAGGTCGCGCGGTTCGCGGAGACACTCGAACAGGTCTGCGTCGAGACGGTGGAGAGCGGCAAGATGACGAAGGACCTCGCGATCCTGGTCTCGCCGGACACACCGTGGCTCACAACGGAAGAGTTCCTCGACGAACTCGACCGGAACCTGCGGGCGAAAATGGCGACCTGGGCGAACGCCTAGCCCGGTCCTTACGTCAGCCGGCGCACGAACCAGATTCCCCCTTCAGGCCCCTCCCCGTGGAGGGGCCTGAAGCCCATCCGCATCCAGAAGTAGACGGAGAGTCCGAACTGCGGGTGCGCGCGCGCCCGGAGACGGGTCCAGCCCGCCTGACTGGCGGCGAGGGCGAAGAGCCGGGCGGCCTCCGAGCCGGCGCCGTAGCCGCGCTCTGCTTCGTCGATACAGAGCTCCCAGGCGATGAGTTCGCCCAGTCCGCCGGGCAGCACCTCCAGCCGGCCGATGTTTCGCCCATCTTTCAGCCGGACAACTGCCAGGCTGCCGGGGCGTGCGGGCACGAGTTCGACCCGTTCGCCGCGTACAGCAAGATTTCCGGCGAGGTCAGCCACGGCTGAGCCAGTCCTCAATGGCTGCAGCGACTTCGTCGGTCGAACCGCGGAAGCGGGTGCACGGCGGAAGCGAATCGATGAACTGGCGCCCGTACCGCTTCTCCCAGAGACGGCGGTCGAATACTGCGACAACGCCGCGGTCACGCTTGTCGCGAATCAGCCGGCCGAACCCCTGGCGGAAACGGAGGATCGCCGCAGGGACCTGGTACTGGTTGAACGGGTCGTCGTACTGCTCGGCGCGGGCGCGGCCGACAGGGTCGGTCGGCACATCGAAAGGCAGGCGGGTGATCATCACGAGTGAGAGCGCCTCGCCGCGGATGTCGACGCCCTCCCAGAAGCTCGCGCTTCCGAGGACGAGGGTTTCGGGATTTTCGCGCAGCTGTTCGGTAATCCACCTTGGGGTGCCATCAATGCCCTGGGCGAGGACGACGATGCCGGACGGCTCGAGCATCGGGCGGACGAGCCCGGAGACGTGCCGCAGGAGCGCGTTCGAGGTGAAAAGCGCAATCGCGCGGCCGCGGGAGGCGAGGGCAAGGGTCCCGATCGCGCGGGCAAGCCTGCCGGGGAAGTCGGGATGGTTCGGCTCGGGAAGGTCGTCGACCGCAGCGAGCAGGGCGGCCCGCTCGTAGTCGAACGGGGACCCGAGTTCGAGCATGCGAGGGGAGTCAAGGCCCAGCCGGCCCGCCGCAAACGACATATCGTGATTGGCGCTCAGGGTCGCGCTGGTGGCGACCACGACGCGGCGGGGCTCGAAGAGCTGTTCGCGGAGGAGGGGCCCGACGTCAAGCGGCGCCATGTGGAGCGAGCCGATGCCCTCGGGCTCACGGGCGGCCCAGGTAATCGTCTCCGGGCCGGCCGGGTTGACGAGCACCTCCCCGAGCGCCCGGACGTCCCCGATCTTCCGCAGCGCCGCCCGGAACTCGGCGGCGAGCTCGTCCGAGAGTTCGACCGGGGCGGTTCCGAGGAGCTTTGCGGCCTCTTCGCCGGCGCGTTCGATGCGCTCGAGCTGGGCATGGAGCGCGTGCCAGCGCTCTTCGGCCTCTTCCCAGGCGGGCTCGCGCCTGACGAGGGGCGTCAGCAGGAGCCGGTCGCCGTCGCCGTCACGGGCAGGGAGGGCTCCCACCGCCCGGAAGAACGGCTGGGCTGCCTCGCGGGCCGCTGCGACGAGCCCGGTCAGCGCCCGGGCTGACGCTGCGTAGGGCTCACCATCAAAGGAGCGGAGGAGCATGAGTGCGCCCCCTTCGCGGTGGTCACGCGTGCTGGGACGGTGGATGGCGTCGAGGGACTCGGTCAGTTTCCGGAGCGTGAGCGCGCCTCCGAACTGCTGGGTCGCGACGTCCTCCAGATTGTGCGCCTCGTCAACAATCAGGTGGTCGAACTGGGGAATCGCGCTGCCTTCCGATGCGAGGTCGGCGAGGAGCAGGGCATGGTTGACGATAACCAGGTGCGCCGATTCGGCGAGTTTCCGTGCCCGCCAGAGGAAGCAGTTGCCTTCGCGGACGTGGCGATGCTGGCGGGACAGGCAGTCGGCCTCGGACGCCGAAAGGCGGGCCCAGGCCGCCGACTCTTCGGGGCCGAGGCGCAGTTCAGAACGGTCGCCCGTCTCCGTCTGTTCCAGCCAGAGGAGGATGCTGGCGCTGAGCCGGGCGACATCGGGGTCGCGCGTGCCGGCCACGTAACTGGCTGCCCAGCGGGCGTAGCACAGGTAGTTTCCGCGTCCCTTCAGGAGGGCGACCCGGAAGTCCTCAGGTGCGTCAATGGCGCCGGCCGCAGCCAGCGCCTGGCGGAGCACGGGAATGTCCTTCTGGATGAGCTGCTCCTGGAGGGCAATGGTGTTGGTGCTGACCACGACCCGGCGGCCGTTGCGGATGGCATCGAGGGCGGCCGGCACGAGGTAGGCGAGGGATTTCCCGACGCCTGTCCCGGCCTCCACGAGGAGATGTCCGCCCTCGACGAACGTTTCCCGGACCGCCTCAGCCATGGCGAGCTGCTCGTCGCGGTGCTCGAAGCCCTCCACCACGCGCGCAAGACCGTCGAAGGCCGCCTCCAGGTCCTGCCGCCGGATCGGTTGCGGCGGATTCCGCGGGTTAAGCACAGGGACGGAGCGGAATGGCGGCGGCACCGGCAGCACCCCACGGGTTGGCGGCGACGCCTCGGCGCCGCCAAGGGTGCGCCCGAGCGCCGGCGCATCAGTGAGCACGAGCCGGGCGAGCTGCGCGCGCCGGTCAGGGTCGAGCCGCTCGGCCAGATTGCTGAGCTCGAGGAACACCCTGGCCGCCAGGCGGGCATCCGCCAGCGCGCGGTGCTGGTCGGTCACGGGGAGGCCGAGCGCTGCAGCAACCTCGCCAAGGGAGAAGTTCTTCAGGTCGGGCAGGAGGAGGCGGGCGAACTCCGCGGTATCGATGGCATCGGCGTGCCGAAGCAGGCCCGATCTGCGGAGGAACTCAAGGTCGAACGCGATATTATGTCCAACGATCACGGCGCCATCGAGGAACCGCACGAGGTCGTCGCGCACCTGGTCGAGCGGCGGTGCGGAAGCGACGAGGGCGTTCGAGATGCCGGTCAGGCGCTCAATGAAGGGCGTGAGCCGCCGGCCGGGATTCACGAGCGTGCTGAACTCGGCTTCGACGCCGCCGGAAGTGAACCGTACAGCGCCCACCTCGATGATGCGGTCGCGCTCGGGCTCGAGGCCCGTGGTTTCGAGGTCGAGCGCCACGTAGGTCGTCATGGTTCGAACATCCGTACTGATGGCATCGCCCAGTCTACCGGGCGGCATTGAGAGGCGCGACGTTAACCAGCTTCTTCCCCTCGGACGACACCTGCTGCCGTGTCCCGCATTGAGAGGCGGATCACCGGTGCGTAGACTACGGGCCACTTCGCAGGCCGGAGGAGGTTCACGTTGATGAAGGTGTATCCCACCGAAGCCATCCGTAACGTGGTCCTGGTGGGCCACGGGAGCGTCGGCAAGACGAGCCTTGCCGAAGCAGCGCTCTACGAGAGCGGCGCCATCACCCGGCTCGGCTCCATCCAGGACCAGAACACCGTCACCGACTACGACGAAGATGAGCACCGCCGGAAGTTCAGCCTGAACCTCGCGCTGGCGCCGCTCGAGTGGGAGGGCCGCAAGATCAACATCATTGATACCCCCGGGTACGCTGATTTCGTCTCGGAGGTCATCTGCGGGGCGCACGCCGCGGACCTCGCCGTGGTCGTGGTCGATGCCGTTTCGGGCCCCGAGGTGGGGACCGACCGGGCGTGGAGCATCGCCGAGAAGCTGGGGCTGCCGAGGCTGATTGTCATCAACCGCATGGACCGTGAGAATGCGAACTTCGCAAACGTTCTCGCGGCCCTGCAGGAGCGGTGGGGGCACCGGGTCATGCCTTTGCAGCTGCCCATCGGGGCCCACGAGGCGTTCACGGGCGTCGTCGACCTCCTCCACATGAAGGCCTACGTCGGCGAGCAGGCCGACGAAGTGGACGTGCCCGATGAACTGCGCGAAGAAGCGGAGCGGCTCCGGGCACAGCTCATCGAGGGCATCGTCGAAACCGACGAAGAGCTGATGACCAAGTATTTTGCCGATGAGGAGCTTTCGGAGGACGAACTCCGCCGGGTGCTCCACGGCGGGCTCGACCACAACCTGATCTTCCCGATCGTCTGCGCCTCGGCGACGAAACTGATCGGTGTGCGGCAGCTGCTCCACACCATCGCATTCAGCGGCCCGTCGCCGGCCGACCGTGACCCGATCGACGCCGGCGGCATCAAGGTGACGGCCGACCCCTCGGCGCCCCCGGTCGCGCTGGTATTCAAAACTGCGGCCGATCCGTTCGTGGGCCGGCTGAGCTACCTGCGCGTCTTTTCGGGGCGGGTGACAACCGACTCCCACCTGTGGAATGCGAACCGGCAGGCCGACGAGCGGCTGGGGACGCTGTACATCCAGCGCGGGAAGGAACAAATTCCCGTGACCGAACTCGTGGCGGGCGACATCGGCGTGGTGGCGAAACTTGCCCACACCGGGACGGGCGACACGCTCGGCAGCCGGGAGCGGCCGGTCACGCTTCCGCCGATGCAGTTCCCTGCCCCGGTATTCAGCATGGCCGTGCGCCCGGTTGGGAAGGGGGCCGTCGACAAGCTCGGGCCGAGCCTCCAGCGCATGGTCGAGGAGGACCCGGGGCTCCGCCTCGACCGCGACCCCGGGACGGGCGAACTGATCCTTTCCGGCCTGGGCGACGCGCACCTCGAGGTGACGGTCGAGCGGCTGAAGCGGAAGTTCAATGTCGAGGTCGAACTGGCGCTGCCGCGGGTGCCCTACCGGGAAACCATTACCCGGAAAGCTTCGGCGGAGTACACGCACAAGAAACAGACGGGGGGCCACGGCCAGTACGGCCGCGTGCTGCTGGAGGTGGAGCCGCTGCCGCGTGGGTCAGGCATCAGGTTCGGCGAGCGGGTGGTCGGCGGCGCCGTGCCGAAGGAGTTCATCCCCGCCGTCGAGAAAGGTGTGCTGGAGACGGCGGCGGGCGGGATCATCGCCGGCTACGAGCTGACGGACTGCCAGGTCACGCTGGTTGACGGCAAGCACCACCCGGTGGATTCCAACGAGATGTCGTTCAAGCTGGCGGCTTCGCAGGCGCTCAAGGAGGCCGTCCAGGGGGCGGGGCCGATCCTGCTTGAACCAATCATGCTTATCCGCGTGTACGTACCTGACGAGTTCGCCGGGGACATCGTGGGCGACCTGAATACCAAGCGGGCCCGCATCCATGGCATCAATCCGGACGGGGGAATGAGCGTCATCGAAGCGGAGGTCCCGCTGGCGGAGGTGCAGCGGTATGCGTCCGACCTCCGGTCGCTCACCCAGGGCCGCGGCGTGTTCGAGCTGACGTTCGACCACTACGGCGAGGTGCCGGCGAACATCGCCCAGCGCGTCATCTCTGAGCACAAGAAAGCGCTCGAGGAGGCGCACGCCCACTGACTGGCCGGGAGCCGTCGGGGGTCAGGGGCTGCCTTCGGCAGTAACGTTCGGCAGGATCCGCCTGAACGGGAACTGCGGCGGGCCGCTGGCGGAGCCGGAGCGCTGGACCGTCACGGTGATGGTGACGGGCTGCAGTGAGCCGAGCAGCGGCTCGACCATGACCGTGCCGCTCGTAGCGCCCGGCGGGAGCACGCTCGGGTCGATGCGGATTTCGAGAACCGAATCCATGCCGGCCTGCGCAACCCGCGGACTGGCCGAAACGACAACGGGCAGGTCGTTGCCGATGGCGACCCCGCCATCGACGACCCGGCCCGGCGGGTCGTTGGGGTGGCGCACGATGAGCCAGGCGGCCGAGGTGCGGACTCGGAACGGGCCAATCCCTGTGCCGAGGTTGCGGACGGTTATCGATGCCGCTGTCGAGCTGGCCGATGTGACCTGGAGCGTGACCGCGCGTTCGCCGATGACCTGGAGCTTCGGTGCGCCGAGGAACGTGCCGGAGCGCGACGGGTCCGGGGCGGGCGTCGAGTCGGAATGGGTCACAATGCCGAGTTCCGGGATCGAGGTTGGGAAATCCATCGCGGCGCACCCGCCGGAAAAGCCGCGTTCGGAGCACTCGCTGAACGCGGCAGGTGCAAAGGCGGCAGCAACCGCCGGCGCGGAGAGGGCCGGCATCGCAACCTTTTGGGGCGGCCAGATGCGCCCGGCGGGGTTGACCGGCGCGTCGGGCTGAGCCGGCTGCACCTTCGCGAGATACTGCCCGGCCGACCAACCCGTCACCTGGCCGCTGGTGACCTGCCACCATGTGATGCCCTCGAGCGTCTGCGGCCCGCCGACGATGGTGACCCTGGTGCCCTCGGGGAGGCAGGCCAGCGGCGGGTTCGCTGCCGGGGCCGGACGGACATTCAGGCACTGCCCATCAGCCCGGACGACGGCGGTGTCGCCGACGGCGAGCGCGGTCGATGGCGGCTGCGTCGATCCGCCCGGTGCAAGCGGCGGCGGGTAGTTCTGTCCTTTCGGCACGGGAGGGTAGCGAAGGCAGCCGTAGACCTTCTCCTGGTAGGTGTAGTCGCCCCAGGTGAACGTGCCGAAGCCAGGCGCGTTCGGGTCGTTGCAATGCCACACCTCGCCGCGCAACGGGTTGCGGTTCGGATTGAGGGGGTGGTTGATGAACGCGAAACCGTTGTAGCTCCAGACCGCGTAGTACCAGTCCTCGAGCGCGGCAGGGTCGCCGTTTCCGGCCACGGGCCGGAATTCCGGCGCCGAGTTCCACTTGTCGGCGAAAATCCGGATGCCTTCCGCCAGGTTGAAGAGCGGGTGGGTGCCGATCATCGCCTGACGTGCCGAAGGAACCCGGATGTCGAGGGCCGGCGGCGAGGCGAGGTGGCCCATTCCCGTGGTGATCTGGCCGAGCCCGTAGCCGCAGTCGATGGCGGTGAGAACCGGACCCACTCCGCCGTACGGGACGGAGCCAGCCGCGTGCGCCCAGCCGGACTCGACCCAGACCATCGCCTTATACAGGCTGGCCGGCACGGCGGCAGAGCGGGTGCGCGGCTGGCGGGCTGCGCGGGACCCGGTTTCGAGGCCGGGGTAACTCACATCGACCCACTCCCCCGAGGGCAGCTGGTACGGCGGGGGGACGGCGACCCCGGCGGCGGCCAGGTCAATCATCTGGTTGTAGGCCGAGACGTAGTCCTCGTGCTCGTACGTGTCGAAGCCGAAGCCGTAGTTCGGCACATGGCAGGGGTAGTGGTCAGCACGGGCGACCTCCCGCGGTGCGGTCGCGGCGAGGGCCATGGCGCCCAGCAGCGCGCCGACCAGGAGGGACCTCAGCGCCGGACCCATCCGAGGAATCCCTGGAATCCGGGGATTGCGGCCCGGCCGCCCGAGCCGACGAGCTGCAGCTCGGGCCGCCCGGGCGACGCAAAGCCCGAGCCGTCCCAGTGGGTGACCGCGAGCAGTTCGCCGTCGGGGCTGAAGCCCAGCGGCACATCGAACCCCCCGGCCCGGAGCGCCTGCGCCGAGGCGTCACCGGCGGCGGGGCCTTCGCGGGGCACAGCGCCGAAAGCGGGCGCCCCGCCGGGCTTCCAGACAGCGCCCAGTGCTTCCGCGCCGGGGTCGGAGAGGGCCTGGGCGCTGGCGGTTGCTCCGCCGTCCAGCGCTGCGACCCGGGCGGAGTAGCGGACGCCGGATTGGGTGGCCACCTCGACGAACGCGATGGCTGAGCCATCGGGGGCGAGCGCCCAGTCACGGGTGATCGATGGCGAGAGGTGGAGAAGGTCCTGCCCGTCGGACTGGAGCGTTGAGCCTCGCGCATCGATGGCGACCGTCAGCAGCCGGCCATCCCGCCAGCCCACGGGCGCGACGGCCAGTGCGGCCTGCGACCAGCGGAGGCGGACCGCGCCGTCCAGGCGCACTTCGAGCACATCGATAGCGGGGGCGCCGTCGGCAGCTCCCGGTCGTGTGACCACGACCGCGTCGCCGGCAGGAGTCCAGAGCGGCGTCTGCATGGGCTCGATGCCCGAGACGAGACGTTCAGCGACCCCGCGCTGGAGGTCGACGACGATGAGCGACGCCTGGGGCTGCACCGGCGAGCCCGCGTCAACCGCAACCAGTGCAGCGAATCGGCCGGCGGGGTCAACGGAGCCGCTCGTCCGGAATCCCTCCAGGTGGGGGACCCGGGCGATTTCGATAACGTTGGCAGACTGGTCAGCCCGCGCCGCGGCGATGACATCGACCGAGCCCTCGGTCCGCGTCACGAGGGCGTAGGTGCCGGGCGGAGCGGCTGCAAAGGCCGAGCCGGGCCCCTGTTTCGCATCGCCGGCGATAATGCCCCAGAGGATGGGGCCGATGGCGAGCACGGCGACGAGCCCCGTCAGAACGAGGACGAGCCGTGCCAGACGGCCCGTGCCGGGTTCACGCCGGGTTCGGTAACGGACGGGGGAGATGGGCGTCGATGCCATTACTCGCCCCTCACCCAGCCGACGAACGAGGCCGCCGGAACGTCGGTGAGCAGCTCCCGGGAGGCCGGCGAGGCAATCCAGAGCGCTGCCTCGGGGCGGGCGGACGGGTCGGTGCCCGCCCCGACGGTGGAGACGACGACGTAATCACCCAGCGGGGCCCAGGCGTGGGGAATGACCCAGGCTGCCGATGGGTTCGGGTCTGCGAGCTGGAGTGAGCCGCCGGGTCCTCCGAACACAGGGAGCGGATTGCCGGGCTGCCATGCTGCCCCGACCTGGTTGCGGCCGGATGGGAGGGCGGTCACGGCACCGGTTGCAATGGTCAGGGTCTTGCCCACGTAGCTGCGGGAAGATGCGCTGAGGATATCCACGAACGCGACGCGTGAGCCGTCGGGGCTCAGGGACCAGTCACGCGTGCGGCCGGGCGAGAGCTCGGCGACCCGTTCGACAGTGCCGCCACGCGCCATCCAGAGGCTCGATCCGGACTGGTCGACGACCACGATATACAGCCGGCCACCATCGAGGCTGTAGCCGAGCGGGACGACCTGGAAAGCCGCGGTGAAGCGGGCTGCTTCGGACAGGGCCAGCGCGTCGGCGTCAATCTCCAGGACCCGGAGAACACCGGGCTCTCCGCTCGCTGTGACCGCGAGCTTCGAACCGTCGCGAGACCAGGCCAGCGGCGAGAGGTACTCGAACCCGCCTTCGACGACCCGGACGGTGCCATCGAGGCTGACCAGCGAGAGTGTGGCGGCGCTGCCGCGCGTGCCGTCGACGGCGAGGACGGCCATCCGGTCGCCCGTTGGCGATGCCGCGCCGCGGGCGTGCAGCCCGGTGAATGTGTACGGGAAGGAGGCGATGGTGCGGGCAGGCGCACCGCGGGACAGCCCGCGTACGCGGAGGTTGTCGACCCGCCGGGCGGAGTCGGGCTCGAGGTAGGCAACGGTCCGGATTTCCGAGGCAGGGATGGCCGGCGCCGCCGGCCCATCGGTAGAAACCGGGGAGGATGACGACGCCACCCATGCGGCGATGCCCGCGACCACCGCGAGCACGGCGAGCACGATGGGAACGAACGTTCGGGAAGGACCGGGAATTCGACGCAACCCGGGAGCGAGCACGCGGCAACCTCGCGCTTGCGGGCGGAAGCTCCGCCCTGGTCTTGCACCGGGTCTCGACTTCCCCGGCGCTCGGCCACCTGGCAAGGCGGTCGGTACCCCCGCTGTACCGCCGGGTACGCCCCAGAGCGGGGCGTGCCAGCACCCCTCGATGGGAGGGGCCGTGGGGCGAACGTAACAAGGCACCCGGGTCTCGTCAATCCGGGTTTACCGCACACTTCCGCACCGGGGAGCCAGCGTAGGCCGGCGGTGTGCTAGCGTTCGGCTGATGATTTGGTATCTCAACGCGCTCCAGGACAACCCTGCCGTCTTCGCTGTCTACCTTGCAGCCTGGCTTGTGGCGATTGTCACCGGGCTGGCGTTCCACGAGTTCTGTCACGCCTGGACCGCCTATCAGCTCGGCGACGACACCGCCCGGCGGAACGGGCGGCTGACCCTCAACCCGCTCGCGCACCTCGACCCGGTGGGCTCGACGCTGCTGCTCCTCTTCGGCTTCGGCTGGGCGAAGCCGACGCCGGTCAACCCGTGGCGGCTGCGAACCGGACCCCGGCAGGGCTTCGCGCTCGTCGCGTTCGCCGGGCCGGCGTCGAACTTCTTTTTCGCCGCGCTCGCCGCCATTCCCATCCGGCTCGGGGTCGTCCAAACCTCGTTCCCGACCATCGAAGCCGTCATCCGGCGGGGCTCCGGCGAGGACTACCTCTGGCTGTTCCTCTCGTTCATCATCACGCTCAACGTGCTCCTGGGGATATTCAACCTCATCCCCATTTCGCCGCTCGACGGGTTCAAGGTCGTGACCGGGATCGCGCCCCGGGAGGTCGCCCGGGCGCTCGAGCAGCTCGCCCCGTGGGGGCCGGGCATCCTGATGACCCTCATTGCCATCGGCTTCCTGACGGGCTTCAGCCCGCTCGGCTGGCTGATCGGGCTCGTGTACGACGACGTCTTGCGGGTGATTGTCGGTACCTGACCAGGTTGCCCGGGGCGCCGTCGGGAAGTGCCGTTGTGGTAGCCTACAGGGAGCGGCAGGAGGCACGGCCTGCGCGTTCGCGGGTGGGTCCCATGGCAGAGAATCGCATCGCCATCATCGGCACCGGTCTCATCGGCGCCTCGATCGGGCTGGGCCTTGCCGCCCGCCCGAACCGCAACTACGAAATTGTCGGCGTCGACCGCGACCGCACGCATGCCCGCGCGGCGAAGAAGCTCGGCGCCCTGGACCGCGAGGTCGGGTCGCTGGAGGAGGCGGTGGAGCGGGCCGGGATGGTCATCATCGCGACGCCGGTCGTGGCGGCGCGGCGCATCCTGGAGGACGTGGGGCGCTATCTTGTGCCCGGCGCCGTGGTGACCGACGTGTGCAGCACCAAGGCCGAAGTGATGCGCTGGGCAGCCGAATACCTCCCGGAGAACGTCCACTTCGTCGGCGGCCACCCTATGGCCGGCCGCGAGAAGAGCGGTCCGGAAGCCGCGTCGGCCTCACTGTTCGAAGGCGCGACGTGGGCCGTCACGCCGTCCCCGCGGGCCGATGAACGCGCGGTCCAGGCTGTCCTGGGGCTGATTGAAGCGCTGGGGGCAATCCCGCTCTACATCGACCCGGCAGAGCACGACCAGTACGCCGCCGCGGTGAGCCATGTTCCGCTTTTGGCTTCGGTCGCGCTCTTCCGCATGGTGCGCGACAGCCAGGGCTGGGAGGATGCCGCGCTCCTTGCAGGCCCCGGCTTCCGGGATGTCACCCGGCTCGCGAGCGGCGACCCGACCATGGCGCGCGACATCATGCTCACGAACCGCGAGGCCGTGATTCACTGGATCGGCCGGCTGCAGCAGGAGCTTTCGACCATTAGGGCGGCACTCGAGGCCGGCCCTGAGCCGATCTACGACCTGTTCAAGTCGACGCAGCTGGACCGAGACACGTTTATCCAGAATCCGCCGCAGCGGCGCCGGCCCGAGGGGATCGAACCGCCTTCGGCCCGCGATGCCATCGGCCGGATGTTCGTGGGAGGGCTCTACGACAGGATCAAGGAGACCACCGAGCGGCTGCCCACGGCACCGCGCGACGATGCTGACCTGAAACGCAAGCTCGGCATTGAGGATGACCGGCTGTGAAGGTGAGCCGGCCGGCCCGCATCAGGGCCACCATTCACGTCCCGCCGGATAAATCGATCTCGCACCGGGCGCTAATCTTCAATGCGGTTGCGACCGGGCGGGCGACGGTTGAGCACATCCTCGACTCGGATGATGTGCGCTCAACGGCGCGCTGCCTTGCGGCCCTCGGCGTGCCGATTGACTGGCCGGAGGGCTCCGCGGTAGCACATGTGACCGGGCAGGGGCTGCACGGGCTCTTCGAAGCCGAGGACGTACTGGACTGCGGCAACAGCGGCACGACGATGCGCCTGCTGCTCGGCCTGCTCGCCGGGCACCCGATCCTTTCGGTCCTCACGGGGGACAGGTCGCTCCGGTCCCGGCCGATGGCGCGGGTCATCCAGCCGCTGCGAACGATGGGTGCGCACCTTGCAGCCCGGCGCGGGGACACGCTCGCCCCGGTAGTCATCAAAGGCGGCAGTCTCCGCGGCATTGCATACCAGTCCCCGGTCGCCAGCGCGCAGGTGAAATCCGCCATTCTGCTCGCCGGCCTCTACGCGGAAGGGGAAACCGCAGTCGCCGAGCCCAGCCGCTCGCGCGACCACACCGAACGGCTGCTCACCGCGATGGGTGCGCCCCTGACGAGCGACGGGCTGACGGTCCGGGTGCGGCCGGCAGACCGGCTCAGCGCCGTCTCGGTCCGGGTGCCCGGGGACATCTCCAGCGCTGCGCCATGGATGGTGCTGGGCGTGTGCCACCCGGATGCCGAAATCGTGCTGGAAGGCGTCAACGTCAACCCGACGCGGACCGGCATCCTCGACATCCTGCGGGCGATGGGCGCCGATCTCGAACTGGTCGAGGAGCGGACCTCCGGCGGCGAGCCGGTCGCCGACATCGTCGTGCGCTCGAGCCAGCTCCGCGCGACCTCCGTCGGCGGCGAGCTGGTCCCGCGGGCAATCGACGAGCTTCCGCTCGTGGCGCTGGCGGCCTGCTTCGCCGAAGGCACGACCGTCGTGCGGGATGCGACAGAACTCCGGGTCAAGGAATCCGATCGCGTCAGGACCGTGGTCGAAGCGCTCGGGCGCCTCGGCGCGGCAATCCGGGAGCGCGAGGACGGCTTCGAAGTCGATGGCCCGGTCCGGCTCCGCGGAGCCCGCGTCCACGCGCACGGCGACCACCGCATCGGCATGCTGGGCGCCATTGCCGGCTGCCTCGCCGAGGGCGAGACGGAGGTGCTCGACGATGCGGTGGGCGTCTCGTACCGGGCGTTCTGGGACGACCTGCGGGCGGCCACCTCCGGCGAGGCGATGGCGCGGTGAGCGAAAAGCCGCTCGTTGTCGTCCTTCACGGCCCTTCCGGCGTCGGCAAGGACTCGGTGATTGCCGAGCTGAAGAAGCGCCTCGGCATCCACCGGGCCACAAGTTCGACCAACCGCGCCCCGCGGGGCGACGAGCGCCACGGCGTGGACTACTACTTCATCAGCGACGCCGAGTTCCGCCAGAAGATTGCGAACGGCGAGTTCGCAGAGTGGGCAGAAGTGTACGGGGACCTGAAGGGGCTGGAGCGGTCAGAAATCGAAGGGCCGCTCGCCGAGGGCCGGGATGTCATTATCCGCACCGACGTCCAGGGCGCGCGGACGTGGCGGAAGAAGCTCGAAGGCGCCGTGTTCATTTTCCTGATGGCGGAGGACCGGGAGGCGCTGCGCGCGCAGCTGGTCGGGCGAGGGAGCGAGGACGCGGAGAGCCTCGCGCGGCGCATCGCAGCGCTTGAGGACGAGCTCGACGACATCGAGAACAACGACTACGTCGTCATCAACCGGCACGGCCGCCTCGAGGAGGCCGTCAACGAGATCGCGGAGATCATCAGGCGGGAGAAGGCGAATCCGAACCGGCCGCCCGCGCGGCTCATCGGCTGACCCTGCCAGCGGGCCGCCCGTAAGATCCGCGCAACGCCTGCACCCGGAGACGCATCGATGGACCCTTCGCTTGCCCAGCTCTTCAGCCTTGACGGCAAAGTTGCCCTCGTGACGGGGGCGTCCAGCGGGCTCGGGGTGGCCTTCGCACGGGGGCTCGCCCGGGCCGGGGCGAACGTGGTCGTCACGGCGCGGCGACAGGAGCTCATCGAACAGACCGCTGCGATGCTGCGGCAATACGGCGTCGAGGCCGAGGCGTGCCCGGCGGACATCACCGACGAGGAGCAGTTCGAGCGGCTGTTCGAACGGACTGTCGAGCGGTTCGGGCGGCTCGACATCATGGTCAACAATGCCGGCTACACCGACCGCTCCGGCCTGCGGCACGACCTCGGCAGCTTCAAGCGGATGCGGTCGGTGGTCGAACTGGACCTGCTGGCGACGATCAACGGCTGCCGGCTTGCGGCCCGGCAGATGCTGGCCCAGGGGACTGGCGGGGTCATCATCAACATCAGCTCAATCCTCGGGCGCGTCGGGAGCGAGTTCCGCGCAGCGTCGTACCACGCAGCGAAAGGCGGGGTCGATGCGCTGACCCGCGTGCTGGCGCTCGAATACGCCCGCGAGGGCATCCGGGTGAACGCCATCGCACCGTCGTACTTCGACGGGACGGAGCTGATGGGCAAGGTCTTCGAATCCACCCCGGGCACGCGAGACCAGGCCATATCGCGGACGCCGATGGGGCGGCTCGGCCAGCCGGAGGACCTCGAGGGCGCGATTATCTACCTTGCTTCAGATGCGTCGAAGTTCGTGACCGGGCACATCCTGTACGTGGACGGCGGCTGGACTGCGGGCGGCGGCTATCACCAGATCGCCCCGCCGTGGGAGACGGAGCCGGGCCACCAGCGGTTGGGGTAGAACTGACACCAGGACCACACGGCAGCGGTGCTGTTGGACACGAAGAAGCCCGGGTATTCCCGGGCTTCTCTGCGGCTGACCTGGCGACCCCGAGCGGATTCGAACCGCCGATCTCCACCTTGACAGGGTGGCATGTTAGACCACTACACCACGGGGCCAGACTCGCTCATGGTACGGTCGTGCCGGCTCCCGGGCAAGCCGAGGCTGCCCCGGGGGCGCGGGCTTCGAGGAAGCCCCGGGCCGCGTCGAAGATGCGCCGGGCGACCGGTGCGCCGGGGCAGTGAGCCTCGACCGGGCGCCCCTCGAACTCGCCGTAGTAGCGCGTGAAGAGACTGTCGCGACCGGGAGCAAGCCGCGCAGACGCTTCCGCAAGGGCCGCCCGCTCGGCCGGACCCGGCGCCCAGCCGGGGCTGCCGTCATCGGTCCAGCAGCAGGAGGCGAGGAGCGCCTCGACGGAGTCGATGCCGACGCGAATGGCGGCGAGCCCGGCATCGGTAATCTCTCCGGCCTGGAGCGCATCCTCGAGCGCGCGGTCAGCAGCCGCGCGCCATGCCCGCACGCCGCCGATGCCCGGCGGAGCCAGGAGGTGGAGCGCTGCGGGAAGCGCGAGCGCGGGGATGCGGTCGACCGCATCCAGCACGGACCCGGGCAGCCCGGGTGGAACTTTCGAGAGGACGATACGGTCGCCATTGACCGCCGCAGGGCGCCGGCCGTGGCCCGGCCCGAGGAGACCCTCGAGCCAGGCTTCGAAGCCAGGAAGTTCAGCGGTGCTCATCCCGGTACGCACCCGCAGCGCGCGGTGTTTCGCCTCGACGCCAGCGATGCAGAACGGGACGGAGCCTGGGCTCCGGGTCTTTCGATCACATTCATTCGTGAGGGCCTCGCGACGGATGCCGCCGGCATCGTACACGCTCTTCGGCGACGCTGTGCAAATGTTTGGGCACGGGTGCAGCGTGGGAGTGCCGGCTAGCCCCCGGCGAGCATCCGCCGAAGGTCGCCGATGGTGGCGTGCGGGCCGTCGCCTCCAGCGGCAGCAATCCGGGTCGCGAGTTCCCGGACAAGGCGGTTCGCCGGGGTCGGGACGCCATGGAGCGCACCGAGCAGGACGATCTCGCCGTTAAGGTAGTCAACTTCGGTGACGGTGTGTCCCCGTAGCACGCTCTGGAGCGTCGAACTCCCGGCCCGGCCTTCGCCCGCGACCGGTACCGAGCGGTAATGACGGGTGACACGCTCGGCGTATTCGGCGGGGGAAACCGCGCGGATCCCGGCGGCCTGGTAGCAGGCCTCGCCTTCGGCGCGCAGCAGGGCAAGGAAATCGCCGACCTCGCCCCCTGCGCCCCAGGAGCTGGTCCCGAGGATGACATCGAGCCCGTTGCCCAGGTTCAGCAGCAGTTTGCGGTACTTGAGGGCCAGGGCATCGTCGACGGCCTCGCTGCGGAAGCCGGCGCCGTCGAGCGCGCCGCAAACAGCGCGAATCAGCGGGTCGGTGCCGCGCGGGTATCGCCCGGCATGGAGGCATCCGCTGAGCGGTGCCCCCGAGGCGAGGATGACCCCCGGCTCGAGGTGGGTGGCCGGGAGCGCGACGAGCATTGCGTAGACATCGGTAAACCGGCGTGCTGCGAGGCGCTCGTTCTCGACGCCGTTCTGCGCACAGACCACCGGAACCCTGCAGCCGGCCGCTCGTTCGAGTTCGGCGAGCGCGGCTGCGGTGTCCTGGGTCTTCATGCAGAGGAGGACGACGTCGTCAGCACGCCACACCACCTCTGCCGGGCTTCCCGCGGCCGGGATACGCAGCCGCCGTTCGCCCTCGGGCGTGCGGAACAGCAGGCCCTCTGAGCGGACCGCCTCGAGGTGCCTGCCCCGGCAGATGAGAACCACCTCGTGTCCGGCTTCGAACAGGCGGGCGCCGATGGTCCCTCCGACGGCGCCGGCACCGTAGACGACGAAGCGGGTCACCGCTCGCTTCCCCCGGCGTGGTCAGCGGGAAGGTCGGCCGCCGGCCGGGGCACCGGGGCCGGCCGGAGCGCCTCGAAGGCGGCCTGCAGCACGATGAGGCCGAGCCCGGCGAAGAGAACGAAGTCGCCGAGGGAGTAGATGTTGGTCCCGTAGATCGGCAGGTCAACGATGTAGCGGTCGGAGAGCCAGAAGAAACGGATATCGTCGCGCCTGAGGACGACGTCTTTCCCGTGATTGGTCTGCCGGCCGATATCGGCTTCGGTGACCTCGGGGAAGGCTCCAGACCGCTCGAGGATTGCGTAGTCGATCGGCATCGCGCCGCCATGGGCGGTCATCGGGACGACGTTCAGCAGAATGCCGGCTGCGACGAGCCATGCGCCCAGGAACCGGCGGAAATGAAGCGCAAGACCAGCAAGGGCGATCGTGGTGACGAGGAAGAGCAACCGCCGGGCGGCTCCGGCGGCGCCGTCGAGCGGCATGTACGAGATGGCGAGTTGCTGCGCGAGGAAGATGGCTGCAGCGACCCCCAGGACAGCAACATCGCCCGCATGGCGTTTCACGCGGGCGATTGTCGCGAATTTCCTGACCGGCTGCAGGGGCTGTTCCCCCTGCGGACTACCAGGACTGATAGGGGGCCGCGCCAGCGAGGGCGATGATGGCGAGCGCCGAAACGGAGATGGCGAGCGAAACGAGGCGGCGAGTCACGAGCGGGTTCCTCCAGGACCGTGTTGTCGGGCCCGAAGGTAAGCACCCGGTTATCGCGAAATTCTCGCGAGCTACGCGACCGGCCCCGGATTACACCGCTACGCCGGCTGCGATGGCCGCGCGCAGTTCGAAGAAGCGCTCGGGCAGGGGCTCGCCCAGCTCCTGCTCGTACAGCTCGGCGTACTGGTCGATGAAGTGCAGCGCCTGAACCGCCTGCCCCGCGCGGCTCCGGTAGCGGGCGAGTTCGTAGGCGGCCTCCTCGTTGAAGCGATCGTTGCGGAGGATGCGTTCGAGGCAGAGAACGGCGGACTCGAAATCGTTCCGCGCGGCGAAGTACCCGGCGAGGGCGGCAAGGGAAGCGTGCGCGGCCTCGTGCAGGCGCGTGCGGACGCCGGCCGCCCATTCTGACTCGAACACCTCCGCAAACGGACCCTCGTAGAGCTCGAGCGCCTCCTGGAAGGCGAGGGCCCGCTCCTTGCTGCCGGGCTGCGCCCGGTGGGCCCGCTCGACGGCAGCCTCGAACTTCTCGACGTCCCATTCGAACTGGCCCTCCGGGTTCAGGAGATACGCACCGTCCTGCTTGACGACGCAATCCTGGTAGAGGGCCCGGCGGACCCGGTAGAGGTTGGAGTGGAAGGCGGAGTTGCACTTCTCCCGAGGCAGCTCGGGATAGAGCATCTCAACCGCCTGCTCCTTGCGAATGCCATCGCGGTGCGCCAGGAGGAGGAAGAAGAGCTCCTTCGCGCGGACGCTGGCCCACTGCTCGTCGCTCACCTGCCGCCCGCCGACCGTGACCGCCACGCGCCCGAGGCTCCGCGCCACCACGCGGGGGAACCGGCCAGTGCCGGGCTCGGCATTGGGTTCGGCGGCATCGCCGCTGACGAGGAAGCTCTGGCGCTCGAGGATGTCGCGGAACCAGCGCCCCGCAGCGGGGCGGGAGGCAGCCCACTGGGCGAACATCGGGTTCTCGCGGACGAGGGGGATGAGGGACTGCGTCATCCAGGGCTGGCGGATCGCTTCAGCGCACTTCGCGAGCGACTCCTGGGCCTCGGCGCGCCGGTTCGCGCGGAACTGGGCCATGGCAACCCGGTACCAGCCAGCAGCCGCCATCGGTGCGACATCCATCTGCTCGAACGCCTCGGCGGCTTCACGGGCGAGCGAGACCGCTGAGGCGGCATTCCCGGCGGCAAGGTCGACGGCGGCCTGGCGAAGCCGGCAGTACGCGATTTCGTAGGGGTTGCCCGAAGCAAGCGCCACGAGCATTGCCCGGCGTGCGAAGAAGTCGGCCTGCTGGAGGTCGCCCTGGCCGAGGTACGCCGCGGAGAGGCCGCCGATCGCGAGGGCCGCGAGGGTCTCATCGAGGGCCTCGTTCGCGCAGATGCGAATGGCTTCCTCGAAATGCTCCTGAGCCTTCCGGAAGTGCCCGAGGGCGAGTTCGGCATCGCCGAGGGAGCCGGTGGCGTAGGCGACGTTCCGGCGGTTGCCGCAGGCGATGCCTTCGGCCACGGCCTCTTCGAGGACGGCGACGGCGCTGCGGAAGTCGCCGGCGTCGAGATGTGCCATCCCGAGGTTGTTCAAGGTCCAGCCAAGGTTGGACGAGCGCCCGAGAGCACGCCAGCCCTGCGCTGCCCGGGTGAGCATCGTTACGGCAGCTGGCGCGTCGCCGTGCATGGCGAGGGCCTGGCCGAGCGTCGAACGGGCGAGCAGGTCGAGCGGCGAGACCTGGTGCCGCTCCGCCTCGTCGATGGCCAGGCGGAGGAGCTCTTCAGCGCGCTGGAAGTTCCGGGTGACGCTCAGCTCGATTTCGGCGCGCTGGAAGACCACTTCGGCGCGGAGGGCCGCATCGCCGGACCAGTCGATGGCACGGAGGTGTTCGGCCTCGGCAAGCAGCTCCTCGTGTCGGCCGAGGAGGCGGAGAGCACGCAGGCGGGCAAGGTGCGCATGAATGCGGACCGCCCCGCGGGCATCGGGGGCACCCAGGACCAGGGCCGCAAGGCGGAGGGCCTCCTCAGGGTCACCGACGTGCGCCTCGACCCGGGCCTTGAGGGCCTGAAGAAGCGGGTCCCGCTCGAGCGTGGCATGTCCCAGGGCCGCGAACGCCTCCTTCAGGAGGGAGAAGGAGCCGCGAATGATCAGGTGGTGCCCGTGGCGGGCCAGCAGCCCGGCGAGCTGCAGCTCCGTGCCCTGGCTCCGGGCCAGCTCCACTGCCTCGGCGTACCGCCCCATCCTGGTGAGGGAGGCAAGCACCTCTTCCATGGCGGCCTGGAAGCCGTCAGGGTCGGCCGCAGCAAAATCTTCGGCGATGAACTGGCGCAGAAGAGGATTCAGGCGGAACTCACGGGGCGAGAGGTGTTCGCAAAGAAAATCGCGCCGGCTCAGCCATGCGACGAGGTCCCGCCAGGCGCGGAGGCCGAACTCGATTTCGACGAAGGAGCGCTCAATCGAGGGCTGAAGCGCCAGGCGGTGGAGCACCTGGCGGAGGTCGGCGGGGACGCGGGCCCAGACTTCGCTGGCGAGGTACCGATGGAAATCGGCGGCGGAAACCCCCGAGACGGCATCGCCGGCAAGCGTGGCCATGACGCCGACCGGCCAGCCCCCGGTCTGCTCGAGGACCTGCCCCGGGTCCAACCGGGCGCCGGTCACCTCGATGGCGGCACGAACCTCGTCGGCCGAGAAGGCGAGTACGGAGGCATCGATGACCGTCACCTCGCCAGTCGCGACCCGCTCGTTGATGGCCGGGAGGAACGGGAGTTCGCGGCCGACCAGCACGACCTCGTGTCCGTCGCTCATCGCTTCGATCAGCCAGCCGAGGAGCTGGAGGGACTCGTGCGAGTCGGCGAGTTCGTGCACGTTGTCGATGACGAGAAGAAGCGGGCGCGGCGTCGAGGCGGAGACGTCGTGGACAGCGGCTCCGATGTATGCCTGCAGGTCGCTCAGCCGGAGGGCGGTCGGCGGAGGGGGAGCAAGCCGGTTGCGGTAGAGCGCGCAGCCGAGCTGGTGGGCGAGCGCCTCGGGCGCGTGGGCCGTGCTGTCGAGCGACACCCACCGCGG
Source organism: Tepidiforma bonchosmolovskayae (assembly GCF_008838325.1). Lineage (GTDB taxonomy): Bacteria > Chloroflexota > Dehalococcoidia > Tepidiformales > Tepidiformaceae > Tepidiforma > Tepidiforma bonchosmolovskayae. The sequence continues at coordinate 149,484 of NZ_CP042829.1, forward strand.
TTCGTAGTCGACTTCTTCGAGCGCGAGGGCCACGGCAGTCGACTTGCCGAAGCCGGCGGGAGCGATAACCGCGATCACGCCGTTCCCGATCGCTTCGTGGATGCGGGCCACGACCGCGGGCCGGGCAACCAGGCGCCGGGGGAGACGCGGCACGGCGATCCGCCCACCAGGGTTTGCCCGTGGCCGCGTGGAGGTCGTGAGTGTTGCCGTCATGTTCCTGCGCAATGGTACGCCGGCAAACGGCTGGTCGCCAGACAGTTCCGGTTGACGTTCATCGTCGACCGGGTGTTATGGTGAGGGCGCCAGCGCCCCCGCTGTTGGTGATGCACATGCGATGGTTGTTCCTGCCTGCGCTCGTTGCCGGGGCGGCCCTGCTCGCTGCCGCTGCCGCCCTCGAGGCGCCGGCCAGGGCGGCGGGACCTTGCGGCACCAGTCACGACGCCCTCGACACCGAGGAAATGCAGTTCATCCAGCTCGTTCAGGCGTGGCGGGACCAGCACGTCTCGCCGTCGACGCCGCTCCAGGTTTCGGGCGCCCTGAACGCCGCCGCGGCATGGTTCGCGCAGTGGCAGGTCGACAACGGCGCGCCGGGCGGCCACACCGATGGTCTCGGACGGTCCTGGCCGCAGCGGGCCCTCGACTGCGGCTATTCGGGCACGACCTCGTCGGGTACGCCCTACGCGTACGGGAGCGGCGAGGGCATCCGTGCGTACGCGGCGAGCCAGCCGCTGGTCATCAGCGCGGCCCAGGCGGCAGCGGACATCACCTACCCGGGGAGCGGCGTCTGGGCGTCGACGCCTTCGTCGTCGCTCCCGTTCAAGTGCGTTGGGGCGGCCCGGGCATCCAGCACCGATGGCAAGCGAGTCGCCTGGGTCATCGTGATCGCGCAGTACCCCGCGAACCAGCCGTGCCCGGGAGCAGCGACCCTGCCACCGGCCTCGCCGAGCGTCACCTCGACGCCGACCCCGACCCCGACGCCGACGGCCACGCCGTCACCGACGCCCACGCCGGGCCCGCGGGGCGACGGCGCGTCGGTCACGATCTGGCAGGGGTGGAACCTGGTGATGCTCCCAGCCGGGCCGGTCGAGCAGGTGCTCGCCAGGGCTTCGGGATGCTACGCGGCGGTGTACCGGTTCGACGGCGTGCAGTGGCGGAGGTACATCCCGGGGGCACCGGGGTATGTCAATTCGCTGCATGTGCTCGACGGCGGGCCGGTCTGGGTCGCCGGCACCGCGGCCAACTGCGGACTGGTCCTGCTCTGACGCGGGGATGGGCTAGAGGGAGCCGGGGAGCACCGTAAACCCGGGGGAGTTCGCGATGGCCTGGCCGAGCGTCGCCAGGGCAGCGACGCACACGAGGGCGATGAGGGCGAGGATGAGGGCGTACTCGGCCAGTCCCTGCCCTTCTTCGCGGGCGTGCGAAGCGGCGCAGGCAGCGAGCCACGTAGCGAGTCGTTTCATGCAGGCAAACCCCCGGGTAGTCTCTCCCTGCAGAGAAGTTCGGCCCTTCGCGACGGTTGGAGCCGGGCGGGGCCGGGAGAGATTGCGTAACGCAGCCGTGAACCCGGTTTACCCGGGGTTTACATCAACCGGGGCGGAGTAAGCCCGGAGCGCTGCCGCCACCGCAAGCGGGACATCGGTGATAACCGTGGCCGCGCCGGCGGCCCACAGCCGCTCGAGCGTCGCCTGCACCGGGTCGCGCTCCTTCAGCGTCCATGCAGCGAGTTCGATGCCGTACCGGGCCAGCTCGTCACCGAGCGCAATGCCGAGGTCGGCGATTCGGAACACCGTGCCGATGTCGACCATCCACTCGATGGCCGCCGGCACGAGGCCACGCAGCTCCTCGAAACGGGCTTCGAGGTACTGCTGCGGGGTGGTGTAGGGATTCCGGGCAAGCGGTGAATCGTCCCAGAAGCCGTGGATGCCGCGCTGCCGCGGATACGGCGCCTGGCGCCGGCCGGGCGTGTAGTTCAGGAAGAGGGTCGGGTCAAAGGCAACCGGGACGCGCGACAACTTGCGCAGGTTCCACGGCGACTGGGAGCCGACGACCACCTGCGACGCGACGGGAGCGAGGGCCTGTTCGAGCCGCTCCACGCGGGAGGGCGAAATCGGGCGATTCAGCTTCAAATCGACCTGCAGCACAGTCGACGAGCCCCGGATCGCATCGATGACCTCTTCGAGCAGCGCAAGGCTTTCGCCGGTGGAGCGGTAGGTGACCGCCCGGAGTGCGAACGTGGTGTGGTCGGACACGCGGCCGGCCCCGGTGGTTTGCGCATCGAGCGAGGCGTCGTGGAAACAGACCAGGCCGTCATCGGCGGCGAAGCGGACGTCGACCTCGAGGCGGGGAACGCCGGCTGCGACGCATTCGCGGACGGCTTCGAGCGAGTTGGGCGCATGGGCGCCTGAGAGGGCCGCCGAGTGGCAGCAGACGGTCCGCCGCCGGCCCGCGACCTCGGGCAGCAATGCGAGCCGCAACCCTTCGTCGTCGACGTCCACGGATTCAGCGTACGGCGGCGGGCGTTAAGGAACGAGAGGAATGCCGCGCGCGCCCGGGCGTGATACTGGACCCGGATGCGGGGGCGAGGTAACGTAAATGCAGCGGTATCGGTACGTCGCGGAGTTGCCGCGACGCGAAAGGCCCGTGATATACTCCCGCGCGTCCTGAGGGGGCCGCTAGCTCAACTGGCAGAGCAGCTGACTCTTAATCAGCCGGTTGGAGGTTCGAGTCCTCCGCGGCTCACCAGCTCCCTGTTCGACCGCCGGGCAGCCACGCGGCCGCCCGGGCACTTCGTGGGGAAGTGTCGGAATCGGCAGACGAGCATGACTTAGGATCATGTGCCGCAAGGCGTAGGAGTTCGAGTCTCCTCTTCCCCACCACTCGAGCTCAGCCGGGCGGCCAGCACCGGTCACTGCCGGCAATGCCGGGCGCGAAAGGAGAAGGGATGCCGCTACTCGAGGTCAAAGACCTGCGCACGTACTTCTACACGCAGGAGGGCGTCGTCAAGGCGGTCGACGGCACCTCGTACGTGGTCGAAGAGGGGGAGACCCTCGGGCTCGTCGGGGAATCCGGGTGCGGGAAGAGCGTTTCGGCGCTCTCGATTCTCCGGCTCATTCCGCAGCCGCCCGGCAAAATCGTCTCCGGCGAGATCATCTTCAAAGGGCGCGACCTGCTGAAGCTGGACGAGGACGAAATCCGGAAGGTCCGCGGCAACGAGATCGGGATGGTCTTCCAGGAGCCGATGACCTCGCTCAACCCCGTCCTCACCATCGGTCGCCAGCTGACGGAGACGCTCGAGCTTCACATGAACCTCCACGGCCAGGCGGCTCGCGACCGCGCCGCGGAACTGCTGGAAATGGTCGGCATCCCCGAGGCGAAACGCCGCCTGGACGATTACCCGCACCAGTTCTCCGGCGGGATGCGCCAGCGCGTCATGATCGCCATGGCGATGAGCTGCAACCCCAAGCTGCTCCTCGCCGATGAGCCGACGACAGCGCTGGACGTGACGATCCAGGCGCAGATCCTCGAAGTCATGAACCGGCTGAGCCGGGAGTTCGGGACGGCGGTCATCATCATCACCCACAACCTCGGCGTGGTGGCACGCTACGCCGACCGGGTGAATGTGATGTACGCGGGCCGGGTCATCGAGACCGCCTCCGCGGTGGAGCTGTACCGGAATCCGAAGCACCCGTACACGGTCGGGCTGCTCAACTCCGTGCCGCGCCTCGATGAGCGGCGCAAGGAGAAGCTCATTCCGATCGAGGGCCTTCCGCCGGACCTCGCCCATCTCCCGCCGGGCTGCCCGTTCTACCCGCGCTGCGCGTGGCGGGTGGACCGCTGCCGCGAGGAGTATCCGCCCTTCAACCTCGTAGGCGAGAAGCACTACGCCGCCTGCTGGGAATCAGAACGTGTCCGCCGGGAGGTGCCCGTTGGCGCAGCAAACTAGCTCCACCGCACGGCAGGGTCGCGCCGCCATCGGCGATACCCTCGTCAAGGTCGAAGGCCTCAAGGTCTACTTCCCGGTCACCTCGGGCATCATCTTCCAGCGCAAAGTCGCCGACGTCCGCGCGGTCGACGGCATTTCGTTTGAAATCCGGCGCGGCGAGACGCTCGGCCTCGTGGGTGAGTCGGGGTGCGGCAAGAGCACGACCGGCAAGGCGATCCTGCAGCTGACCCGGCCGACGGAAGGGTCGGTCATTTTCGACGGCACCGACCTGACCAAGGTGAAGGGCGGGGAGCTACGCCGCTTCCGCCGGCGGATGCAGATGATCTTCCAGGACCCCTACGCGAGCCTGAATCCGCGCATGTCCGTGGGGAGCATCATCAGCGAGCCGCTGACCATCCATAAGCTCGCGAGCGGCAAAGAGAAGAAGGAGCGGGTCCAGCAGCTGCTCCAGACGGTTGGCCTGAACCCGTATTTCGCGAACCGGTTCCCGCACGAGTTCTCGGGCGGGCAGCGGCAGCGCATCGGCATCGCCCGCGCGCTTGCGGTGCAGCCGGACTTCATCGTGTGCGACGAGCCGGTCTCGGCGCTCGATGTCTCGATCCAGGCCCAGATCATCAACCTGCTCCAGGATCTGCAGGACCAGTTCGGGCTGACCTATCTGTTCATCGCCCACGACCTTTCGGTGGTCCGGCACATCTCGGACCGGGTCGGGGTAATGTACCTCGGCCACATGATGGAGCTGACGGACCGGGACTCGATTTTTGAGAACCCGCTCCACCCCTACACTAAGGCGCTCCTTTCGGCGGTCCCGATTCCCGACCCTGACGTCGAGCGAAAGCGCGAGCGGATCATCCTCCTCGGCGACGTGCCGAGCCCGCTGCGGCCGCCTCCCGGCTGCGTCTTCCACACGCGCTGCCCGATCGCCATTGACGAGTGCCGCGCCCGGCGCCCCGACTGGCGGAACGTGGGCACGGCCGACCGCGAGCACTGGGTCTGGTGCCACCGGGTCTAGCGTCGACAGTTCGCGCGAGGCTGACAGCACAGGAAGGGGGCTCCGTGGCAGAGCCCTCTTTTCCGTATGGCAACGGGGCAGGACCCGACTCTATCAGGCGGGCGCGGGCTGCAGGGCCCGGTTCACGCGCGGCATGACCTCGCGGGCGAGGAGCTCCATTGACTGGCGCCAGGGCCCGGGCTGGTTGGCATAATCGAATCCCAGGACGAGCAGCGTCCCAAAGCCGCCCACCTGGCGGTCCATCTCCAGGAGCTTTTCCGCCACCGTCTCCACCGAGCCGACCAGCCAGCCGTGGTCGACAAAATACTCGGGCGTCAGGTCGGCGGGGGCGACGTTCGGGTCGGACGTCATCCATTGCGCGAAATCGAAGGCCCGGAAGAGGGGCAGCAGGTATTCACGCTCCTGCCGGCCCATGTTCCCTTCGAGGCACCAGCGCCGGGCTTCGGCATCCGTCTCGGCGACGAACACCTCGCGAACGATGCGCCAGATGGCACGATTGGGGTCGCGCCCGGCCCTGCGCGCGGCTTCTTCGTAGACCTCCCAATGGGTGGCGATGTAGTGCGGGCTGAGGTTGAGGCTCATGGGGATGAAGCCGCGCTCGCCGGCCAGCCTGAGGGTATCTGAGCGGGGGCTCAGCCCTGCGATGCCGATGGGCGGGTGGGGTTTCTGGAACGGCTTCAAGTGGTGGTACAGCAGGCCATCGACCATGGGCGGAGGCACGTGGACGGTCCAGTACTGGCCCTCGTAGCGCATCTCGCCCTCCGCCGCCCAGATGCGCAGGATGATGTCGAGGGCTTCGGCGGTCATCCGGCGGTTTTCGCCGGCCGCACCGTCCACGTTGAAGAGGTGCCAGTCGGAGGGCAGGCCGCTGGACCCGACCCCGAACATGAACCGTCCCTGGGCGAGGTGGTCAAGGTAGGCCACGCGGGCGGCGAGCTCCGCCGGGTGGTGGTAGGGGAGAAGGTGCGCTCCCGGCGCCAGCTTGATGCGGCTGGTCTGGAGGAGGGCCTGCGCGATGAGCAGGTCCGGCGCAGGAACGGGCTCCCAGATGGCGGTGAAGTGCTCGCCGATCCAGGCCTCGTCGTAGCCCAGCTCGTCGGCCCACCGGATCATCTGCAGGTCCCACTGGGCGCCGTCGTAGGGGGAGCGCTCCGGCGGATGGGTTGGCATCATGAAGAGTCCGAGTTGCATGGTCACCTCCGCCGGCGAGCCTAGCACACGATAGACGCGTTTAATAGCAGAGATGTGATTTTCTCGACGAACGTCAAGGCGTCGGCGAGGGGGTCGCCGGAGGCGTCGCGGTCCCGGCGGGAGCGGTCGGGCTGACGGTCGACGCCGGGGTTCCTGTCGCCGGCGTCCGTGTTGGGCTCGGCGAACGGGTCGGCGAGGGCGAGGGGCTCGGCGAGGGCTGCTGCGTCGGCGTTGCCGTCGGCTCCGTTCGCGGCGTCGGGGTCGCCGTCGGTTCGGGGACGCTGGTCGGTACGGGCGTCGGCACCGGAGTCGGCGCCTGCGAGTTTCCCCCGCCGGTGAGCAGCGCCGCCCCGAGCACCCCAAGGCCAATCGCAAAGAGCACGACGCCGAGCACCGCGAGGAGGGTGTACCAGGCGGGCCCGCTGCGCTTGCGGGGCGGCGGGCCCGTTGGCCTCCGGATGCGGGCCGTGGTATGCCGGCGCAGCTCGGGCGGGCGGCCGGGAGGCGCTGCGACCGGCGCAGCGGCCGCAGGCGGGGCAACGCCCGCCAGCGCTGCGCCGAACGCCTCGAGCCCCGGATAGCGAGCAGCGGGGTCGAGCGCGAGCGCGCGGGCCAGCACGGCTTCGAGGGCCGCGGATGCGCCGGGTGCGAATCGGCGGAGGGGCGGAGCAGGAGCCGCGAGCCGCTGCCCGGCGACGGCGGCGGGGGTTGCGCCGGCCCAGGGCAGGCGGCAGGCGGCTGCCTCATAGAGCGTCAGCGCAAGGGCGTACTGGTCTGACGCCGGGGAGGGAGATTCGCCCTGGATCACCTCCGGGGCGAGGTAGGCGATGGTGCCGAGGATGTCGTTCGCCATCGCCGGCGAAAGGGTGCGACCGAGCGTTTCGGCCACGCCGAAGTCGGCGAGCTTTGCCACGCCGTGCTCGTTGACGAGGATGTTTTCGGGCTTGACATCGCCGTGGATGATGCCCTGTTCGTGGGCGTAGGCAAGCGCAGATGCCACCTGGCGGCCAAGCCGCACGACCTCGCGCTCGGTCAGCCGGCCCTGGGTGGCGATGAGCTGCCGCAGCGTGTACCCGTGCACGTATTCGGTCACGATGTAGCGACGCCCGGCGAACTCGCCCGCGTCGTAGACTGCGACGATGTTCGGATGCTGGAGCCGCGCGACCACGCGGGCCTCGCGTTCGAATGCGGCCACGGCCTCCGGGTCGATCGCCTCGGTCAGCGCGGCGTGGAGCGCCTTGACCGCCACCCAGCGGCCGAGGCGGAGGTCTTCCGCAAGCCAGACTTCGGCCATGCCGCCGGTTCCGAGCAACCGCTCGAGGCGGTATCGTCCATCGATGATGTCCGCTGCGGAGAGCGTCAGGTGATCCTCCAGCAGGCGTTCTCCCGGGAACGGGCGGTCGAGCTCGCGCTCCTCACCGGGCCGCTGCTGCTGCTCGGGATCGGGTGGCGGTCACTTGCGGCCGCCGGGTTCGAGCTGCCCGGGAGCATGGTTCGCATCGTAACGCAGGCAGCGCTTTGCGTGATCGCGATGCACGCCGCCGTCCGCTTCGGCGCACCCCGTGCGCGGCCTGAACTGCTGCCGCTCGTGGCGGTGCTTGCGCTCCTCGGCATCGTGATGGTGGCCCGGCTGGCGCCGGGCTCGGCGGGCCAGCAGGCGAACTGGCTGGCGGTGGGATTCGCAGCGTTCGCAGGAGGCATTGCGGCCGGACGGATGCCGCAGCGCCTCCGCTCGCTCACGTACACAAGCGGCCTGCTCGCGGTGCTGGTGCTGGTTGCGACCGGCATCTTCGGCGAGACCATCAACGGGGCACGCCTCTGGCTGCGGGTCGCAGGTCAGTCGGTCCAGACGACGGAATTCATCAAGGCGTTCCTTGTGCTGTTCCTTGCGGGATACCTGGCCGACGCCGGCGGCGCGCTCAGCAGGCCCCTGCCGCGGGTCCGCGCGGCAACGGTCCCCGGAGCCGTCTACGTGCTGCCGCTGGCGCTGGTGCTTGCGGGCGCCGTGCTCGCACTGGCGCTGCTGCGGGACCTCGGTTCGATTGCGCTGCTCCTCCTGCTGGCGATTGCGCTCGTCTACGTTGCAACCGGGCGGGCCGTATTTGCGTTCATCGGCGCGGGGCTCGTCATTGCAACGGGCATGGTGGGCTATGCGGCCTTCGGACACGTGCAGGCGCGGGTCGATGCCTGGCTCGACCCCGGCGCCGATCCTGCCGGGGCCGGCTACCAGTCACTGCAGGCGACCTACGCCGTCAACGCCGGGGGCATCCTCGGCGAGGGACTCGGCCGGGGGGTGCCTGACGTGGTCCCGGCAGCATCGACCGATTATGTCTACGTCGCGGTGGCCGAAGAGCTGGGCATGGCCGGGGCGGCCGGCGTCGCCCTCGTGTACCTTGCCCTCCTGCACGCGGGCCTCCGCGTGGCTGCCGAGGCACGCGACAGCTACACCCGGCTGCTGGCTGCGGCAGTCGCGCTGCTGATCGGCATCCAGGCGGCGGTCATCATCGCCGGCAACCTCCGGCTGATCCCAACGACGGGCATCACGCTGCCGTTCGTCAGCTACGGCGGGTCGAGCCTCGTGGTCAACCTCGGCCTGGTCGGGCTGCTGCTGGGGCTTTCCCACACGTCGAGGGCGGGGGCGGCCCCGCAGCCAGGTTAGAGCCGCACGAGGCGGACGTTGTAGATGCCGTCGATGGCTTCAACCTGGGCGAGCTGGTCCGGGGTCGGCTCTTCGTCGACGGCGATGAGCATGAGCGCGCGCCCGCGGGGAGCCCGGCGGCCGACCTGCATCGACTGGATATTGATGTCGAACTGGCCGAGGAGAGTCCCGACGCGGCCGATCATCCCGGGCCGGTCTTCGTTGTCGCAGACGATGATGCACATGCCGCGCTCCGGTGCGATGTCGACGTCGAGGCCGTTGATGAGGACGATGCGGGGCTGGGCACGTTCCACGGTGCCGGAGACCGCGACCTCTGCCTCGCTGGTGCGCACCTTCACGCTCACGAGGTTGAGAAACACCTCGTGGGACGCCCGGGTCGTCTCGCGGATATCCCATCCGCGGCCGGCGGCGACGAGATGGGCGTTGACGATGTTGACGTTCTCTTCGCTGATTGGGCGAAGGAGGCCACGGATAACGGCGGCCCGAAGCGGCGTCGTGTCGTGCTCCGTGATTTCGCCGTAGTACTCAATCTCAATCGCTTCGAGCTTCCCGGTGACGAGCTGGGTAGCGACCATGCCCAGCTGCTCGGCGACGCCCATATACGGCCCGATCACCTGCAGCGTCTCCGGGGCAAGGAGCGGGGCGTTGACCGCGTAGCGGGCCGGGCGGCCCTCGAGCACGTCGATAATCTGCTCAGCCACATCGATGGCGACGCGCTCCTGCGCTTCCGCGGTTGACGCGCCGAGATGCGGGGTCGTAATGATGCGCGGGTCGCCGAGCAGCGGATGGTCGGGTGGGGGCGGTTCAGCGGTAAACACGTCGACTGCGGCGCCGGCGACTTTGCCGCTGCGCACCGCCTCGGCGAGGGCCGCCTCGTCGATGATGCCGCCGCGGGCGACGTTGATGATTCGCACGCCGTCCTTCATCCTGGCAATCTCGGCGGCGCCAATCATGCCCTGCGTGGCGGCCGTGAGCGGCGGGTGGACCGAGATGAAATCGGAGAGCATCAGGAGCTGCTCGAAATCGACCGATTCGACGCCGAGCGAGCGTGCCCGCTCAACCGGAACGAAGGGGTCGACCGCGAGCACGCGCATCTCCATGGCGACGGCACGCCGGGCGACCTCGGAGCCGATTTTCCCGAGGCCGACGATCCCGAGCGTCTTGCCGCGCACTTCGGTGCCGAGGTAGCTCTTCCGGTCCCACTTGCCGGCCCGCATGGATGCATCGGCCTGCGGGATATGGCGGGCGAGCGCCAGGAGCAGGGCGATGGTGTGCTCCGCTGCGGCGATGGTGTTGCCCTGGGGCGCGTTGACGACGATGACGCCCCGCTCGGTCGCCGCGTCGAGGTCGATGTTGTCGACGCCGACACCCGCGCGGCCGACGACCTGGAGCTTCGCTGCGGCCTCGATGACCGGCCGGGTGACCTTCGTCTCGCTGCGCACGACCAGGGCCTCGTAGGCGGGGATGGCGGCGACCAGGGCATCCTGCTGGAGGCCGGTGCGGACGTCGACGTCGGCTACCCGGCGCAAGAGTTCGATGCCTTCCGGGGCGACGGGGTCAGCGACGAGGACGCGGGGACGGCGGGGTGCGGTCATTGGATGCAGCTTCTCCTTCAGGGTGGCGAGGGCGAGTTCGATGGCGGGCGGAATGCGGGTCTTGCCGGCTTCCCAGCGGCTGATGGTGCCCTGGTCGACGCCGAGGGCTTCCGCGAGTGCGCTCTGGGAGAGGCCGAGCGCAGTGCGCTCGGCGATGAACTGTTCGGGGGTCATGGCGCTATGCAGTATGCATGACGAAGGCCCGGTCATGCAAACTGCATGACCGGGCCCGGGGCAGGAACGTGCGGGTGTCCGGGTGCAGCTAGACCCGGGCGCGAGCTTCAGCGAGAAGCTTTTCGACGACGTCGAGCGCCTCGGCGACATCGGCCTGCTGCACCCAGCCGAGATGGCCGACGCGGAAGATTTTGCCCTCGAGCTTGCCCTGGCCGCCGCCAAGGACAACCCCGAACTCCTCGCGGGCGCGACGGCTGATTGCCTTGCCGTCGACGCCTTCCGGCCACCAGACAGCGGTCACGGTGTTGGACGCATACCGCTCATCGACGGGGACGAGCTTGAGGCCCATCGCCTTGACACGTTCGCGGGTGTAGCTCGCAATCGCTTCGTGGCGGGTGAAGATCCCTTCGAGACCCTCTGCGCGCATCAGCTCGAACGCCTTGTCGAGCGCGTAGTAGACGGACATTGCCGGCGTCCACGGATTCTGGAGCTTCGCAAGCGAGTCACGCGTTTTCGCTGCGTCGAAGTAGAAGCGGGGCATCTTCGCCTCGGCGTTGGCGGCCCAGGCGCGCTCGCTCATGTACACGAAGGCGAGGCCCGGCGGGACCATCCAGCCCTTCTGCGACCCGGAGACGACGACGTCAAGTTCCCACCGCTCCACCGGGCACGGGATCGAGCTCATGCTACTGACGGCATCAACGAGGATGAGCCGGTCCCGGGCGCGGACCTCGCGGGCGATGGCTTCGAGCGGGTTCGTCACACCGGTCGAGGTTTCGTTGTGGGTCACCAGGACGGCCTTGATCGACGGGTCGTCGTCGAGCATCCGCGCGATGACGGCGGGGTCGGCCGCTTCGCCCCATTCGGTCGCGTAGCTGACGACGTCGGCGCCGTACGCCTTCGCAATCGACTTGAAACGGTCGCCGAAGGAGCCGATGGAGACCGAGAGCACGCGGTCGCCCGGGCTGAGGGTGTTGACGATGGCGGCTTCGAGGCCGCCGGTGCCGGAGGTCGTGAACGAGAGGACGTCGGTCGAGCTTCCGAAGACCCAGTTCAGGCCGTCGGTGACGCGGCGGAGGATCTGGGCAAACTCAGGGCCGCGGTGGTTCATCATCTGCTGCGCACCCGCTGCGAGGACTTCCTCTGGGCAGGGCGTCGGGCCGGGGATCCGCAGGTTCACAGTCAACTCCGGGAAAGTGGTGTGTCCATCGTCAGCGGTCATCGGCGATGGGTCAATCGAAGATGGCCGCGCATGCCATCGGGATATTCGAACGGCAGTTGGTTATTACTCGTACGGCTCTCTTCGACGACCCAATCGGATGCTGCAGTTGACCCGCAGATGGGCTCGGGCATATAGTCCGCCGAAAGTTACGGATTTCACAACCCCCGCCATGACGCTCGAAATCCCCGAAGTCGTCATCAACCGCCTGCCGGTGTATGCCCGCGCACTCGCCGACCTCGCGGCGCGCGGCGAGACGGTCGTGAGTTCTCAGGCGCTCGGTGAGATGCTCGACGTGACGCCGGCGCAGATTCGGAAGGACCTGAGCTATTTCGGGCGGTTCGGCAAGCAGGGGCGCGGCTACAACGTGCAGGGGCTCCTGGCCAAGCTGCGGGAGATTCTCGGCATCGACCGGCAGTGGCGGGTGTGCCTCGTGGGGGTCGGCCGGCTTGGCCAGGCGATTGCCGAGTACGGCGGGTTCGGGCCGCAGGGGTTCCAGATCGTTGCAGCCTTCGATGCGAATCCGGACGTCGTAGGCAAGCAGGTCGGCGGCGTGACGGTGCGCCACATCGACGACCTCGACGAGTACCTGCGGGCAAACCGGGTCGACATCGGCATTGTGGCGGTCCCGGCGACGGAGGCGCAGTCGGTGGTGGATCGGCTCGTCAATGCCGGCATCAAGGCGATCCTGAACTACGCGCCGATTACGGCGCACGTGCCGCGGGATGTCACCATCCGGCATATCGACCCGGTGCTTGCGATGCAGAGTATGACCTTCTACATCAAGCGGAGCGAGAGCAGCGGGGCGAAATAGGCGGCACCGGCGTGCCGGTCGACGGCGAGCGGCAGGGGAGCCGGGCGTCTCGCCGCATACCGTCCGCACGCATCTCCAGCGGGTCTACTCCGCGCCGGGCCTTCGGTCCAAGGTCGAAACTCGCAAACCGGTTTGAGCGGCAGGATGCCCGGGAGCGATCGCTCCGGATGCTTTTCGGAGCGCCCTCTTGTTGGCCGTGAGCGGCGGCAGGGCAGCGCCGGCTGGCGCCGCGATGGCCCGCGGGCTGGACTCGTGCCAAGCGGCGATGGCGGAGGGTGCACGGGGCGCAAGCGCGGTGTAGCAACCGGCGTCGAGCTGGTGGGCGGTTAGAATGCACCGATACGGCGGCGCGCCTGGCGATTGAACCGACCGGAATTAGCTGGAGCGGCGGGGCCGGCCCCGGTCAGCGCTGGTCGGCCTGGGGGAACATCCCGACGAGGTTCTCCTCCTCGGTCGGCAGGCTGCGCTTAATGACGTCGAGGTGGTCAAGGGCGATGCCTGCGCCGATGGCGACGCACTCGAGCGGGTTATCGGCCACGTAGCACGGGACGCCGGTCTCCTGGGTCAGCAGTTCATCGAGGTGACGCAGGAGGGCGCCGCCGCCGGTGAGCACGATCCCGCGGTCGATGACGTCGGCGGCGAGCTCGGGCGGGGTCTTTTCGAGGACCGCCCGGACTGTCTGGACGATCGTCCCGAGGCAGTCCTGGATGGCCTGGGCGATCTCGGTCGAGGTGAGCGAGATCGTTTTCGGAAGGCCGCTGAGCTGGTCGCGGCCGCGGACCTGCGTGGCGAGCCCTTCATCGAGCGGGAGGGCGCTGCCGATGGCGATTTTGATTTCCTCGGCCGTCTTCTCGCCGATGATGAGGTTATGTCGCCTGCGAACGTAGGCCATGATGGCCTCGTCGATGCGGTCGCCGGCCATGCGGACCGACTCCGAGACGACGATGCCGTAGAGCGAAATGACCGCCGCCTCGGTCCGGCCGCCGCCGATGTTGACGACCATGTTGCCGCGGGCCGTGCCGATGGGAATCCGTGCGCCGATCGCTGCGGCGAGCGGCTCGGGGACGAGGTGGGCCGGCTTGCGGGCGCCTGCCTGCTCGGCGGCATCGCGGACCGCGCGCTGCTCGACGCTGGTGACGCCGGCGGGCACGGTCACCATGACCTCGGGGCGGATGAGATTGAATCTGCCGGTGATGAGGCCGATGAAGTAGCGGAGCATCGCCTCGGTCGTGAGGTAGTCGGCGATGACGCCGTCGCGCATCGGCCGGATGACGCTGATGGAGCCGGGGGTGCGCCCCTGCATCGCACGCGCTTCGTTGCCCACGGCGACGATGGCGTTGTCGCGGTTATGGCGCGCGACGACGCTCGGTTCGTTGACGACGATGCCCTGGCCCTTGACGTAGACCAGGATGTTCGCGGTGCCGAGGTCGATGCCGACTTTCTTTGGGGCGAGGAATTCGAAGGCCATCAGGCTCGCTCCACCTCGACCCCCATGGTACGCAACTTCTCGTCGAGCCGCTCATATCCCCGGTCGAGGTGGTAGATGTCGTCGATGATGGTGGTGCCCTGGGCGACAAGGGCAGCAAGCAGCACGGCGGCACCGGCCCGGACATCGAGCGCGCGCACGCGGGTGCCGTGGAGCGGGGTGGGACCGGAGACGATGGCCGACGAGCCGGTGGACACGATTTCGGCGCCCATTTTGCGCAGTTCGCTGACGTAGAGCATGCGGTTGTCGAACACGCGCTCGTGGATGATCGAGACGCCGTTTGCCTGTGTGAGGAGCGCGCCGAAGGGAGCGTGGAGGTCGGTGGCCAGGCCGGGATACGGCAGCGCCTGGAAGCTGACCGCGCGGATGGGCTGCCCGCCGCGGACGCGCATGCCGCGGGGCTCCGTCTCGATCAGCGCCCCAGCGGCCCGGAGCTTGTGCAGGAGGGCATCCATGACCGGCCATGGCGCCTCCTCGAGGAACACCTCACCGCCGGTCATCACCGCAGCGATGGCCCAGGTGCCGGCTTCGATCCGGTCGGGCATGATGCGGGCGCGCACGCCGTGGAGCCGCTCGACCCCATCGATTTCGAGCATCTGGCTGCCGACGCCGGTGATCCGGGCGCCCATCGCATTGAGGAGATGGCAGAGCTCCTGCACCTCCGGTTCGGTGGCCGCGTTGACGATGGTGGTGTGGCCGCGCGCGAGGACTGCCGCCATCATCACGTTCTGGGTGCCCGAGACGGATGGATAGTCCATAAACACGCGGGTGCCGACCAGTCCCGCGGGCGCGCGGGCGACGAACCGCTCGCCTTCGCGGGTCACCGTGGCGCCCATGGCTTCGAACCCGGACAGGTGGACATCGATGGGGCGCTGGCCGATGACGTCGCCGCCGGGCGGCGCTGAAGCCGCGAAGCCGTGGCGTCCGAGCAGGGGCCCCATGACCTGAAACGAGGCGCGGTTTTCGCTGATCAGCTCCGTCGGCGCTTCGAAGGTGGCGACCCGTGCCGCGTTCAGGAGGAGCGACCCGCCGGGCAGCCGCTCGACCACAGCGCCAAGCGCACGGAGCAGGTCCGCGAGCGAGTCGACATCGGAGATGTAGGGGACGTTGTCGAGGATGACGTCCTCGTCGGTGAGGAGCGCAGCACACATCGCCGCGAGGGCGTGGTTCTTGGCGCCGGAGATGCGGATGCGGCCGTGCAGGACTGCCTCACCCTGCACGATGTACCGTCCGCCGCGGACTCGGGTGGTCATCTCGAAGGCCAGTCTAGGGCGTTCGCCGGCATCAGGCGAACGGCAAGCTGCAACGGCACGCCTGCCTGCGCAGGCCCCCGTGCCCGGGGCGCCGAACTAGACCTGCGGCCGGCCGGTGGTCCGGCGGCGGCGCTGCTCGGCGACGCGCAGGCGGAGGAGGGCGCGCTGGAGGGCCGCCTGGGCGCGCGCGAGGTCGACATCGCGGTCAGCCTGTTCGCGGTAGCGGCGGATCCGTTCCTCGGCGCGGCGGCGAGCCTCTTCCGCGCGGGCGATATCGATCTCCTCGGCGGCTTCCGAGGCGTCGGCGAGGATGGTGACGTGGTCGTTCCGGACTTCGAGGAACCCGCCGGTCACGACAAACGCTTCCTCCTGCCCGGCGCGGCGGATGATCATTTCGCCGGGTTCGAGCGTCGTCATGAGGGCAGCGTGCTTCGGATAGATGGCGAGCTGCCCCTCGGCGCCGGGGACGATGAGGACGTCGACGCCCTGTTCGACGCGGACCACGCGCTCGGCCGTAATAAGTTCGACCGTTAGCGGCATCGATTACTCCTGTGCCAGGCGCCGGCCCTTTTCGACCGCGCTATCGATGTTCCCGACCATGTAGAACGCCTGCTCGGGCAGGCCGTCGTGCTTGCCTTCGAGGATCTCCTTGAAGCCGCGCACGGTTTCGCGGACCGGGACGTACTGGCCCGGGTTGCCGGTGAACTGCTCGGCGACGAAGAACGGCTGGGTGAGGAACCGCTGGATCTTGCGGGCCCGGGCAACCGTCAGTTTGTCTTCGTCGGAAAGTTCGTCGATGCCGAGGATGGCGATGATGTCCTGCAGGTCCTTGTAGCGCTGGAGAACGCGCTGGACGCCGCGGGCGACCTCGTAGTGCTCCTGGCCGACCACGCGAGGCTCGAGGGCGCGGGAGAACGAGGCGAGCGGGTCCATGGCGGGGAAGAGCGCCTGCTCGGCGAGGGAGCGCTCAAGCGCGACGACCGCGTCGAGGTGGCCGAAGGTCGTGGCCACGCCCGGGTCGGTGTAGTCGTCGGCGGGCACGTAAATCGCCTGGAACGAGGTGATCGAACCCTTCTTCGTGGAGGTGATGCGCTCCTCGAGTTCGCCCATCTCGGTGGCGAGGGTCGGCTGGTACCCCACAGCCGAGGGCATGCGGCCGAGGAGGGCGGAGACCTCCATGCCCGCGAGGGTGTAGCGGTAGATGTTGTCGACGAAGAAGAGGACGTCGCGGCCCTCTTCATCGCGGAAGTACTCGGCCATGGTGAGGCCGGTCAGCGCGACGCGGAGGCGCACGCCGGGCGGCTCGTTCATCTGGCCGAAGACCATGGCCATCTTCGCGAGCACGCCGGATTCCTTCATTTCATGCCAGAGGTCGTTGCCTTCGCGGGAGCGCTCACCGACGCCGGCGAAAACGGAGTAGCCGCCGTGCTCGCGGGCGATGTTGGAGATGAGTTCCTGGATGACCACGGTCTTGCCGACGCCTGCGCCGCCGTACAGGCCGACCTTCCCGCCGCGGACGAGCGGGGCAATGAGGTCGATGACCTTGATGCCGGTCTCGAGGACGGAGGGTGCGGTTTCCTGCTCTTCGAAGGTTGGCGGCTCGCGATGGATAGGCCAGCGGGGTGCGTCGTCGGGCGCGGGGAGGTCGTCGATCGGCTGGCCGAGGACGTTGAACATGCGGCCGAGCGCCTTCGGGCCGACAGGCACCGAGATCGGCGCGCCGGTATCGACCGCGCGGACACCGCGTCGGAGGCCGTCGGTCGAGTCCATCGCGAGGCAGCGCACCCAGTTGTTGCCGAGGTGCTGCTGGACCTCGGTGACGAGGACCGAGCCATCCTCGCGGATGATATTCACGGCGTTGAAGAGCGCCGGGAGCCGATCCGGCGGGAACTCCACGTCGATAACGGTACCGATGATTTGGACAACGCGACCTTCGGTGGCAGTCATGACCATGCGTAGACCTCCGCGAATGTAGCAACGAGCGTGGGGTGCGCCGTGTTCATGCGGCAGCCCCCGTGAGGAGTCCCAGGTCGACCTGGGTCAGCGATTCAAATTCCCGGTCAGGGTCGGGGAGCGGCAGCCCCCGGGTGTACGGGGTGCGAACGGCCCAGACCGTCATGCCGGCAGCGCGTGCCGAGAGGATGCCTGCGGGCGCATCTTCGAACGCCAGGCACCGCTCCGCCGGGACGCCGAGGCGCCGGGCGGCGAGCCGGTAGATGGCAGGGTCGGGCTTTCCTTCGTCGACGTCGCTGCCGGTGACGAGGACGGGGAAGGCATCGCGCAGCCCGATCCGCTCGAGACATGCCTCAACCCACGGCTGAATCGATGACGAGGCAACCGCAAGCGGCACGCCTGCCCGTTCAAGCGCACGAACCAGTTCAACAGCCCCCGGCAGCGGCTCGGCTTCCGAGCGGTACTTGGCGAGGATAATCTCGCGGTAGACGGCTGCGTATTCGTCGAGCGGCCGGCGCAGCCCGAGGTCGCGCGCCATGTCCCGCCAGCCGGTCTTCGTGCCCATGTACGGTTTGTACGCTTCGAGGGAGATGGAGAGGCCCTCTTCGGCGAGGAGCTCGTTGACTGCGCGGAAATGCAGCGGCTCGCCGTCCACGAGGACGCCGTCCATATCGAAGATGACCGCTGCGAACCCGGCCAGTTTCAACCCTCCAGCGCGGCGGCGCCGCCCACGATATCGAGCAGCTCCTTGGTGATCTGCTCCTGGCGGGCCTTGTTGTAGGTGAGCGTCAGGTCGCGCGTGATCTCGTTGGCGTTGTCTGTCGCGTTCTTCATCGCGACCATCTGGGCGCTCTGGAAGCTGGCGGCGTTCTGGAGCACCGCCTCGTAAACCTGCATTTCGACGTAGCGCGGCAGGAGCTGTGCGAGCACCCGGTCCGGCGACGGCTCGAAGATGTAATCCTGGGCGAACGTCGAAGCGCCCGCCTCGTCCTCCCCTATGCGCGGCGGCTCGATTGGCAGCAGCTGACGGATGACCGGCCGCTGCGTGGCCGTCGAGACGAACTCGGGGTAGCTCACGTAGACGCGGTCGAACAGGCCGGCGAGGTAGTCGTCGATCACGAGCCGTGCGATGGGCGCGACCTGCGCCTGGCCGGGATAGTCTCCGAGATCGGTGAACTCGGCGATGACATTGACGCGGGCACGGATGAAGAAGTCGCGGCCCTTCTTGCCGACGGCGATGACTTCGACGGGTTCGCGCTGTGTCGCGACGAAGGTGCCGGCGCTCCGGTTGAGGTTGGAATTCAGGCCGCCGCAGAGGCCGCGGTCGGGCGTGATGTGGAGGAGCGCGATGTTCTTCACCTCGCGGGTGACGAGGAGCGGGTGCGCCGGTTTCTCCGGGTCCACGGTCGCGGCCGCGAGGCCGGCGATGACGGTCCGCAGCTTTTCGGCGTACGGCTTCGCCTGGAGCGCGCGGTCCTGGGCGCGGCGCATCTTGGAGGCTGCGACGAGCTGCAGCGCGTTCGTAATCTTCGCCGTGTTCTTGACGCTCTGGATGCGTCGCCGGAGCTGCCGGATGGTGGCCATAGTTGCTTACGTTCCCTTCGCGGTGACCGTCTGCCGGGCGTGAGATTCGCCTAGTACGGCACCGTCTCCTTGAAGGTCTTGATGACGTTCGTGATGCGCTCCTGGAGCTCGGGCGTCATCACCGGGTTGGCCTGGATCTCGTCAACGAGCGCCTTCTCATTGCTGGCCAGGTACTTGCGCAGCTCGTTTTCAAACGAACGGATCTTCCCCACCGGCACGTCATCGAGCATGCCGCTCGTGAGCGCGTAGATGACGAACACCTCTTCGGCGAGGCTGAGCGGCTGGAACTGGTCCTGCTTGAGGATCTCGGTGGCGCGCTGGCCACGTTCGAGCTGCCGGCGGGTGGCGGCGTCGAGGTCGCTGGTGCCGAACTGGGCGAAGGCTGCAAGCTCCCGGTACTGCGACATCTCGGCCTTGAGACCGGCCGACACGGCCTTCATCGCCTTCGTCTGGGCGGCCGACCCTACGCGGCTGACTGACAGGCCGGTGTTGATTGCTGGCCGGATGCCAGCGTTGAAGAGGTCGGTCTCGAGGTAGATCTGGCCGTCCGTAATGGAGATGACGTTGGTGGGAATGTACGCGGAGACGTCGTTTGCCTGCGTCTCGATAATCGGCAGGGCGCTGAGCGAGCCCCCCTTCTCGAGGCGGGCCGCCCGTTCGAGCAGGCGGCTGTGCAGGTAGAACACGTCGCCGGGGTAGGCCTCGCGGCCCGGCGGCCGCCGCAGAAGGAGCGACATCTGGCGGTACGCCCAGGCGTGCTTGCTCAGGTCGTCATAGACGATGAGCGCGTCGCGGCCCGATTCCATGAACTCTTCGCCCATGGCGCACCCGGCGTACGGGGCGAGGTACTGGAGTGCGGCCGACTCGGAGGCGTTGGCAGCGACGACGATGGTGTGCTCCATCGCGCCGTACTCCTCGAGCAGACCCACCACCTGCGCAACCTTCGCGGCCTT
The DNA here is from genome assembly GCF_008838325.1 of Tepidiforma bonchosmolovskayae. Taxonomy (GTDB): domain Bacteria; phylum Chloroflexota; class Dehalococcoidia; order Tepidiformales; family Tepidiformaceae; genus Tepidiforma; species Tepidiforma bonchosmolovskayae. Next base: position 169,317 of record NZ_CP042829.1, read on the forward strand.
CTGGCCGATGGCGACGTAGATGCAGATCAGGTCGCCGCCCTTCTGGTTAATGATGGTATCGAGGGCGATTGCGGTCTTGCCGGTCGAGCGGTCGCCGATAATGAGCTCGCGCTGGCCGCGGCCGATCGGGAACATGGCGTCGATCGCCTTGATGCCCGTCTGGACCGGGACCGAGACGCTCTTGCGCAGCGTCACGCCGGGGGCAATTCGTTCAACCGGCCGGGTTTTCGTGGTGTTGATGGGGCCTTTGCCGTCGATGGGGTTGCCGAGCGGGTCGACCACACGGCCGATAAGCGCATCGCCGACCGGCACTTCGATAACGCGGCCGGTGGAGCGGACCTCGTCGCCCTCCTTGATGCCGGCGTAGTCGCCGAGGATGACGGCGCTGACCGACTCTTCCTCCAGGTTCAGCGCAATGCCCATGGTCCCGTTGGCGAACTCCAGCAGCTCGGAGTACATCGCCCCGGAAAGCCCGTGGATGCGCACGACACCGTCGCCGGCCTCGATCACCGTGCCGACATCGGTGGCGGTGACCTTCGACCCGAAGTGTTCGATTTGCTCGCGAAGGATCGACGCGATTTCTTCAGCGCGAACTGCCATACGGCATTACCCCTTCCTGACTGCCGTGCCCGTCACCGGGCACCCTCCAGTTCACGACGCAGCAGCTTGAGCCGCGTCCGGATGCTTCCATCGATAAGGCGGTCGCCGACGCGGATGATGGCGCCCCCGATGATGGACGGGTCCACCTTCGTCGCGGCGATGACCTTTTTCCCGAACCGTTCGCTGAGCTGGCGCTCGATTGCGGCGACCCGCTCAGGCGGCAGCTCGACAGCCGTGGTCACCTCAGCGTGGGCAATCCCTTCGTAGTCGTCGGCGAGCCGGTTAAAGGCGTCGGCCACGGCGCGGGCGTCGAGTGACCGCCCTTTCTGCACCAGGAGTTTCGCCAGGTTCATGACCAGCGGCGAGACGACGAGAACACGCTCAAGGGCCGCGAACTTCTGCTCCAGCGGGATTTTCGGGTCTGCGAGCATTGGTGCGAGCTGCGATTCGCTCAGCACCGTCGCGACATCGTTGACTTCGGACCGCCAGGCCGAGACCTCACCGCGGTCGCGGGCGAGCTCGAACGCAGCCTGCGCGTAACGCCGTGCCGCAGCGATGTTCGCCATCGTCAGTTCCCGCTAAACCGGGACTCGGCCAGCGTCTCTTCGATGACACGCTGGTGTGCCTGGGAGTCGAGCGACTGGTTGATGACCTTTTCCGCCGCGGCGACAGTGATGGCGGCGAATTCGCGGCGGAGCTCGGCGATAGCCCGGTCCCGTTCGAGCTGAATTTCGTTGCGGGCCTTCTCGAGGGCGGCCTCGCGCTCGCGCGCGGCCTGTTCCTTCGCCTCGGTCTCGATGCGCGTTGCGATAGCCTGGGCGTTCGCAACGATCTCCTGGCCCTCCTTCCGGGCGGCCTCGAGCTGCGCCTGGATGTTGGCCTGCGCGGATGCGGCCTCGCGCCTCGCAATCTCAGCGGCGTTGAGCCCTTCGGCAATCCGCTGCTTCCGCTCGTCGAGCATCCGCAGCACAGGCCGATAGAGGGTAAACCGCAGGATGACCAGCAGGATGGAGAAGTTCACCAGCTGGGCTACGAGCAGCGGCACGCTGATACCGAGGGCGGAAAATGCCTCGCCCATGGCGAAACCCCTTTCGTTCGCCCGGCCGTTGACGCGGCCGGACGCCGGACTAGATGACGAACGCGATGATGAGCGCGGAGAGCAGCGCGTAGATGCCGATGGCTTCCGCGAAGGCGACGCCGAGAATCATGTTCGTCTGGATGGCGGCGCGGGCTTCCGGATTCCGGCCGAGGGCTTCCATCGCCTTGCCGACGAGCATGCCGATGGCGAGGGCGGGCGCGATGCCGCCGACGGCCATCGCGATGGCAGCGCCGATTGCCTTGGCGCCGTCGGTCTCGAGAATGACGAGGAACGGCAGATAGCTGAGAAGGTTCATGACTGATGTGCCTCCGTTGCACCCTTCCACGGTGCGCTGTTCTGGAATGCCTGCGAACAGGCGCTAGTGCGCCTGGACTGCCCCCGGTTCGAGATGATGGACGTCGGCATGGCCGCCGCCCGGGTGATGCCCGTCGTCGTGGCTGTCGTGATGCTCCTCATCGCCATGGTGCTCAACGGCACCGACCGCGAAGACAAGGAGCAGGAGGGAGAACACGATGGCCTGGATCAGACCAACGAACATCTCAAGGCCGTAGATACCAAGCGGCGCGATGAACGGAACAAGGAATGTCAAAATCAGCAGCAGGACGCCGCCGGCGAAGATGTTGCCGAAGAGCCGGAAGGCGAAGCTGATGATGCGGATGAACTCGGAGAGGAGCTCGAGGATACCGACGAACGTGAGGATCGGATTTTTCAGCGGATTGATGAAGAACTTGCCGAGGTAACCGAACCCGAGGGACTGGAATCCCCAGAATTCAATGACAAGGAAGGCGAAGATGGCAAGCGCCAGCGTGTTATTCAGCTCGCTGAAGGCTGCGCGGAAGAACGGATAGACCAGCGCAATCTTGTCGCCCGGGAAGTCAAGCGCCGTGAAGGTCGCACCGAGCGCGTGGCTGCTCACGCCGTGATGACCATCGGCCTCGCCGCCGTGACCGTGGTCGTCAGCGGCGATGAACTTGGGCGCCTTCGGGTCGGCCTGGAGCGCGGCGAACGCTGCCTCGACATCCGCCTTCTCGGGCTCGCCCTCGCCGTGCGCGGCATCGGCGGACGGCTTGAAGTCGGTGTAGAACTCGGCGAGCGCGATGATGTACCGGTCGAGGGCTACGGACGGCTCTTCGCCGCTATGGATTTTGAACTTGAATGTGCCGGCGCCGGTCTGGGCGAGACCGACCCCGCCGGCATCTTTCATTTGCCAGGCAAGGAAGTGCTTGTCCTTATCGAACGGCTTGCCTTCCTCGGCTTTGAGCTGGATCTCGTGGAAGATTTCGTGGCCGTAATCCTTGGTCCAGCCGATTGATTTAAAGATCGGTGTGAGGGCGATCCAGTTGGCAACGAGGATGAAGAGGAAGAAGGTGCCGACGACGGGGAAGAAGCGCCGCGCGTTCTTTTCACCGGCAATCTCTTCAACCTGGCCGTACAGGAACTCGATGACCGATTCGATGAAGTTCTGGGCGCCGGAGGGAATGAGCTTCATGCCCCGGGTCATGGCGAAGGTCCCGAGGATGAGGACAGCCATCGCGAGCCAAGAGGCCATGAGCGTTGAGGTGATCGGCATGAAGCCGACCTTCCACACCACCTCGCCGGGGATGACGATGTGGGGTTCGGGCCCGGCAGCGACGATGAAGCCGGTCGCCAGGACCGCCAGGACGACGACTGCGATCAGGATGATTTTCAAGCCGACCTCACTCCGGTGGCTCGTCGCCGAGCCGGCTCATCAGGGGCTGCAGCATACGGTAGCCGCCGATGAGCGCAACGGCTAAGCCGACGACAATCCCGACGAGCGTGAATGTGGGCTCGAGCCCGGTCCGGTCATCGGCCCAACGACCAACGACCACCCCGAGGATGACGGCGGTTGCGAAGAACCACCCGGCGCCGAGGAGGCTGGCTGCGGGTACGAGCCAGCTTTTCACGCGCCACCCCGGGGGCGCCCGGCCTCCAGACCCCGCGCATCATAGGGCGATTGTGAAGCAATGCGCAAGCGGACCCGGGAAATCGTTGGCCCGCCACCTGGGCGGGCCACGACGCTAGCGCTTGTCGAAATCATCGAGGTCGAGACCCTCGATGAACTCCTTGAACACGCCCAGTTTTTCGAGTTCCTCCGGGTCGGCCGGCTTCGTCTCCTCGAGCGGACGGGCGGGCGCCGAGCGCTCTTCGCTTTCGTCGTTCTCATCGAGGATGACGCCTGCGCGGTCGAGCACGGATTCTTCGGCGAAGATGGGCGCATCGACCCGGACGGCGAGCGCGATCGCGTCCGAGGGGCGGCTGTCGACTTCGAGCGTGCGCCCATTCACATCGAGCACGATGCGGGCGTAGAAGGTGTCGTTCTCGAGGTCGTTGACCACGATGTAGGCAACGCGGGCGCCGAGCTGCTCGATCATGTTCCGGAGGAGGTCATGGGTGAGCGGACGGGCGACCGAAACATCCTGGAGGCGAACGGCGATGGCATCAGCCTCTGCGGGGCCGATCCAGATAGGGAGGTAGCGGTCGGAATCCTTTTCGCGCAGGATGACTACGCGCTGGTAGTTCATGAGGCTCAGCCGGATGCTCTCGATGCTCAGCTCTCTCATGTGAGCCCTCCCGGGAGGCTGCGGGTGCGGCCCTCCCTGGGTCGATGATAGGTTCGGCCGGATCAGGGAGTCAACGATGCGCGAATTCCACAGCCCGCGGGCCCCGGTCGGCGCCGCGCCCGCTGCGGAGGTTCGCCACGGCGACAGCGCCGGTCGCGAGCGCGACGAGGGCGAAGACGGGCGCGACGCCGATCACGTCGCTCAATGCACCGGCCGCGACGACTGGTATCGAAGATGCGACGGCGGCCATCGCCGCCTGGGTGGCCCCGACCCTGCCCCTGAGGCTAAGCGGCACACGGTCGTCGATCACCGTCTGACCGGCGACCGACACCACGGCGTAGGCAAAGCCGAGCGGGAGCATGACGGCCATCGCGATGACGCCGCCGCCATCGAACCGGCCGATGGAGACGCTATTGAGCCAGGAGAACATTCCGAAGCCGCCGAGGAATACCGCGAGCTGGTTGACGATGGCCAGCAGTCCCAGGCAGCTCACAAAGATCACGAACCCGGCGCTGCTCAGCAGTGAATGCGGAACGCGCCGGGCAAGAAAGCCGGCCACCCGCAGGCCCGCGGCAACGCCGACGACGGCAGGAAGCAGGACAATCGCGCCGAAGTCGATCCGTACGCCCAACACGTCGGTGATGTACGTCGGGATGAGACCGCTGAGGATGATGACCGTCGCGGAGATGAGCGTCAGCTCAACGGCGGCGTGCAGTACGGCGCGGTCGCTGCGCATCGCGCGCCAGCCGGCGGTCCACCAGCGGCCCCCGGGCTCGCCGCCGACCTCGCGGCGGTCCGGCGCGGCCGTGCTGCCGATCAGCAGGGCCTGGACTGCTGCGAGGGCGAAGAGCCCTGCGCAGATGGCGAACAGGACATCACGGGACTCGATGAGGCGCAGGACGACTGGCGTGACGACACCGAGGCCGATGGCCTGGGCAGCGCCGCCGACGGCCTGGCTGATGGCGTTGGCGCGGGCCAGCTCGTCCCGCCGGACGATTGCCGGAAGGATGGCGCTCTCGGCAGTACCGGCGAACTGGGATGTCGAGGCGAGGAGGACCGCGAAGGCGTAGTAGCTCACCGTGCTCCCGCCTTCGCGGAGGAAGGCGACGCAGAGGAGCACGCGCGTGACATCGGCAAGGACGACGATGAGACGTTTGGGGAGGATATCGGCGGCCGTCCCGGCGACAATCCCGGCGACGGTCGAAGGCACGACGAGGGCGAGGACGAGGAGGGACGTATAGACGGCCCTGCCGGTCTCCTCGGTGATGAGCAGGACAAGCCCGAAGTTCAGGGCGTTTTGGGCGACCCGGGATGAAAACCGGGTGTAGCTGAGCATCCGAAACGGACGCTGCTGCCACAGCGGGACTGCCGGGTGTCCGACGGCCTCAGTCCTCACGGCGGGTGCGCCCCCTGACCCTGCTCTCGAACTTTCGCCGCTCGAGGAGGACGCGACGTCCGCAGGTCAGGCACTCGATGCCCATATCCGCGCCGACACGGTAGATGCGCCACTCCCAGCCGCCGCAGGGGTGCTGGCGCTTCATCCGGACGACGTCGCCCTCGGCAAAGTCAGGAACCATTGCGAGCGGCACGGAGCGCGTCGCGGAGCGCCCGCGCGGCGTTCGCAGCCGCTTCGGGTCCCGCGCCGGCGTACACGATGCTCCGCGAGGCGTTGACGAGGACGTATCCGTGGCGATAGCCGGCCGCGCCGATGACTTCCCCAGGCGTACCGCCCTGCGAGCCGACGCCCGGGATAAGCAGCGGGAGCCCGGGTACGAGTTCCCGCACGCGCGCCAGCTCAGCGGGGGCGGTGGCGCCGACTACCAGCCCGGCGTTGGCGCCCCACCCGGCCACGGTTGCGGCGACATGCTCGTACAGCCGCGTGCCGTCCGAGAGCTCGAGCGACTGAAAGTCCCCGGCGCCAGGGTTCGATGTACGGCAAAGCAGGTAGACACCCCGGTCGCGATAGGCAAGAAACGGCTCGACCGAGTCGCGGCCGAGGTAGGGATTGACGGTGACGGCGTCGAAGCCCCAGGCCTCGAAGAGCGCGCGCGCGTACGCCTCAGCCGTCGAGCCGATGTCCCCGCGCTTTGCATCGCCGATGACGGGAACCTCGCCAGGGATGGCCTCGAGGACCGCTTCCAGCGCGCGAAGGCCGGGAATGCCCCACTGCTCAAAGAAGGCGACGTTGGGCTTGTAGCAGGCGGCATACGGCATCGTCGCGGCGATGACATCACGGAGAAAGGGGGCGACCTCCTCGACGCGGTGACGTCGGAAATCGGGGTCGAGGCCGACGCAGACGAGTGAGTCGAGTGCGCGCGACCGCGCTGCGAGCCGTTCGATGAAGGTCACGTGGCGGCCTCCTCCCGCGCCGCGGAAAAGCCGAGCTGCCCCATGCGCCGCCGAAACTCTTCCGGGTCCTGGCTGACGATGAGGTCGATACCGCCCGGCCCGGGGCTGAGCGCATCCATCTCCCGCAGCAGGTCGACGGCCCGCCGCGCCACCGGGACCGAGGTGTCGACCGTTGCGATGCCCGGGAACTCCGCCGCGATGACCGGACCGAGGAAGGCGTAGTGCGTGCAGCCGAGGACCACCGTATCGGCACCGCGCGCGACTTCGGGCCCGAGAAGCTCGCGGAGGCGGGCACGGACCGCCGGGGAGCTCACCTCGCCTGCTTCGACGGCCTCGGCGAGGCCATGCCCGGCGACACGGACGACCTGCGTCCCTCGCCCGAATTCCTCAACCACACGCTGCAGCAGGTCACCGTCGAGCGTGCCGGGGGTCGCAAGGACGACCACCCGGCGGCTGCGGGATTGCTGGGCGGCGGGCTTCACGCCGGGGACCATGCCGACGAACGGCACCCCGGGGAATGCCTCGCGGAGGTCTGCCAGGGCAGCAGCGGAGGCGGTGTTGCAGGCGACCACCACCAGTTTGACGTCGCTCTCAAGCAGCCGATGGGTGATTGCGAATGCCCGCTTTCGGACCTCCGCGGCGGGCCGGGGGCCGTAGGGAAACCAGGCTGTATCAGCGAAGTAGAGGACGCGCTCGGCAGGGGCAAGCTCGCGGAAGGCGCGCAGAACGGCGAGCCCTCCAACGCCAGAGTCGAACATCCCCACGGGCCTTGCGTCCATCGGTGCCAAGGGTACCACGGGGATGTTGCTGGTCCTGTCCGGGGGCCGGGGGCGATAGTGTGCAGGATGACCCCAGAGCTGGACGTCCTGCTGGTGCCGCCGGGGGACCGCTGGCCGGATACGGATGCCTGCGCCGTCGTCGACGCGCTCCGGGCCACGACGATGGCCGCTACGCTCCTCCACAGCGGGGCGACCGCGGTCATCGCCGCAGAGACAGAGTCGGCAGCGCGAGCCCTTGCCAGGGAGCTCGGCGCGTTGCTCGCGGGGGAGGTCGGCGGGCTCCCCCCGGCAGGGTTCGACCTCGGCAATAGCCCGTCCAGCGTGAAGGCGGCCACCGTTGCCGGCAGGGAGGTGGTGCTCTTCACGACGAACGGCACGCGCGCCCTCTGCGCCGCTGCGGCGAGGGGCCCGGCGGCAGCGGCGTGCGCGCTCAATGCGGCGGCCGCTGCACGATGGCTGGCGGAGTGGCATCGGGTCGCCATCGTCTGCGCGGGGGAAGCGCGCGGAACGGTGTTTGCGCTCGAGGACCTGGCGGCCGCCGCCTGCATCGTCCGGGCGCTGGTCGCTGCGCGGCCCGGCCTCGAACTCGGGGACGGGGCACGGCTGGCGCTCATGCTCCCGGACCCCGTGACAGCAATCGGCGCCAGCGCGCACGCGGACGCACTCCGGGCACTGGGCCTCGGGGAAGACATCGCTGCGGCGCAGGCGGTCGACACCGTACCGTTCGTGCCGGTCGTCACGGCACGGGGCGCCGGGTGGGTCCGCCTGGAGCCGGTCCGCGCCTGACATCCCGCCAGCGCCGCTCGAGCTCAGCCAGCTCGGCGGGTCCGGGCTCGCGGCCGCCGTAGCGCGCCAGTTCGAAGGCCCGGGTGATGTCGTCGGTTACCGCAGTCATGAAGGTCTGGTGGAGGACCGGGGCGAACTCGTGCGGTGTTTGCGACGGCTGGCGAGGACGTCCCCGGTGTTCGGCATCGTCGAGCACCTCCAGGTAGAGGCGCGCAGCGGCTGAATCGCCGGGCGATGGCCGCCCTCCCGCGCGGCCGCGGAACAACGCACCAAGCATCGAACGGATGTCGTCCCGAAGGCTCCCGGCAGCGCCGGCTGAGGCAGACGCTTCGCGGAGCCGGGCGTAGCGGCGCCGCGCACGTGTCCAGGCGAGGACGATGCCGGCGAGCAGGCCGACAAAAGCCAGGAGCGCCAGCGTGCGGAGGCCGAACAGCCCCACCTGCTCAGCGACCGAGGTGTCGCCGGCGGGCTCGCCCCGGGACTGCTGGCCCGCCTGTTCGATGGCGCGGTTCAGTCCCTCGAAAGGGTCGATTCCGCTGAACAGGCGCTCGAAGATGGCTGTGAGGACCCAGGCGACGGGCGTGAGGACGACGATCAGCACCGCCTCCACGGCAGCGCCCACGGCCGGCAGGACGGTCGGGCCCAGGAGCCGGGCCGCGACACCGAACAGCAGAAAGCCCACAACCGCGATCGCGCCCACGCCGCCGAGCAAGGCGCCGGCGACTCCACCTGCCCGTACCGTGCCGAGGGTCGCACCTCCGAGCGCCAGCTGCGCACATGCCAGGGAGAGGACGGCAACCGCGAAGAACGCGGCCGTGAGCGTTGCGAGGTCACCGGCGCGAGAGGAGCCGGCGCCCAGGACCGCGGCGGCGATGACGATGGCAAAGGGAACCAAGAGCGTCCGGGGGTGCCCTTCGAGGTCGAAGTCCTGGTCGCTCCGGATGGCGCCGCGGGCCCAGGCCGCCGCCAGGACAAGCGCAGCGGCGACGGCGGGTGCGCCCGCGCGCATCGTCGCCTCCGGCTCGCGGTAAAAGTCGGGGAGCCAGCGAAACGTCCAGGCCGAGAGGTCCCCCGTGGCCTCGAGGCCCGCGGCCGTGTAGACGATAGCGAGGGCCAGCCCGAGCAGCGAAGCCGTCGTGCGGCGCTCGTCGAGGGCGGCACCGACCACCCGGGGCAGGACGAACCCGGCCCCCAGCACGGTGAGCACAGCGGCGAGCCCGGCAGCCGGTGCGCCGGCGTCGAACATGAGGCTGACGAGCACCCCGAGCGTCGCGAGCGCCAGGGCATCGGCGAGGAGCGCCAGTGCGATCGCCGCAGCGCCGATCATGCGAGGGCCTCGGCGGGCTGAAAGTCAGCAGCAACCCGCTCCACCGTCACGCCGGGGATGGTTGCGCGAGCGGCGCGGTCGGTTGTCGCCAGCAGGTGGACGCGATGCCCCTCGGCTGCGAGCCGCGACAGCGCCTCTGCGAGCGGCGCCGGGACGAGGGCGGCCACGGCGATGAGCGTCGAGCCAGCTTCGATGCGGCCCATCTCGCGGCGGATGGCGCCGGCGAGGTCGCCCATGGTGAGCGGCTGCACGACGGCGAGCGCTTCGAGGAGACGGACGAGCTGGTCGCGCGACCGCGACGGGGGGAGGCGGATGGGGCGGTCGGCGTCGGGGTAGGCGCCGTTGGCGAGCAGGCCCACCGCGTAGCGCGCGCCGGCGGCCCAGGCGATGACGGAGGCAGCGACGGAGACGAGCCGTTCGAGCTCATCGGAAAGGTAGCCCTCCCAGGCGTGCTCGAGGGTATCGATGTTGAGGAGGACGTAGAGAAGCCGGGTGGCCGAGGGTTCGTACACGCGTGACCGCAGGTCGCCCGCCCGGGCCGTGGCCTTCCAATCGATACGCCGGAGGGGGTCGCCGGGGCGGTATTCGCGAAGACCGGCGATGCGCAGCGGGTCTTCGAAAATCCGCTCGCCGCCGCGCGCATCGCCGAACGGCCGCTCCGCGGGCAGGCCCAGGTCGGGCAGGCGGTACACCCGCGGATAGACCACCAGATGGTCAAGTTCGGCGTCTTCAGTCCGGGCGGGCCAGGCCCCGAGGATGTCGGAAGAGCGGATGGATGCCGGCCCGACCTGGTGGTAGCCGCGGCGGGCCGCGGTGAGCGTGACGGTCCACCGTTCGGCGGCGTACCAGCCGATGGCGCCGCGCTGGACGAGGTAGTGCAGTCCGGGCACCGCCGACGCAGCGAGCCGCTCGCCGGCAGCGCGGAGGTGCTCACTCAGGCCGAGGCGCCACTCGAACCAGGGCAGCGGCAGGGGCTTGCGGTTCACAAGCCTGACCTCGAGCTCCACCGGCTCGTTGATGAACACGCGCCGCTCCGCGAGCGAGCGCCGGAGTTCGAGACGGTCGAAGAGGTGGTTCGACCACCAGCGGGAGGTGACCCCGAGCGCCATGGTGCCGAGTCCGACCATGGCGACGAGCGGCAGCCCCGCGCCGAAGCCGACGATGAAGAGCAGCCCGCCGAGCACCGGCCAGGATTCGCGGAAGGGCATGGTCAGCCCTCCAGCGGGACCGGGATACGCTCGACGACCTCGGCGAGCAGCTGCTCGACATCGCGGCCGCGGAGCCGTGCCTGGGTCGAGAGGATCAGGCGGTGAGCGAGGACGGGGCCGACAAGCTGTTTGACGTCGTCGGGGAGCACGTAGTCGCGCCCATCGAGGGCAGCGCGGGCGCGGGCCGCGCGGAAGAGTGCGAGGGCCGCGCGAGGGCTTGCGCCGAGCTCGAAGGCGGGCTCGGCGCGGGTCGCCTGCACCAGGCGGACGATGTAGCGGCGAACCGGCGGTGCGACATAGAGCCGCTGGAGCCGGCGCGCGAGCGTGACGAGCGTCGGGGCATCGATGACCGGAGCGAGCGTCTCGAGCGGGCTTGCAGCTTCGAAGCGCTGGAGCATCCGGTCCTCGTCCTCCTCGCTGGGGTACCCGAGGCGGAGGCGCAGGAGAAAGCGGTCGAGCTGGGCTTCGGGCAGCGGGAAGGTGCCTTCGAGTTCGACCGGGTTCTGGGTGGCGATGACCAGGAACGGCGAGGGCATGCGGACCGTCGTGCCTTCGACGGTGAGCTGGCGTTCCTCCATGGCCTCAAGCAGGGCGGCCTGGGTGCGCGGGGTCGCGCGGTTGATCTCGTCGGCGAGCACGACCTGGGCGAGGAGCGGCCCCTCGCGGAAGACAAATTCGCCGAGCTTCTGGTTGTAGTAGGTGATACCGGTGATGTCCGACGGCATCAGGTCGGGCGTGAACTGGATGCGCCGGAACGAGCAGTCGAGCGACCGTGCGAGGGCCTTGGCGAGCGTCGTCTTACCGGTACCCGGCACGTCTTCGAGGAGGATGTGGCCCTCGCAGAGGAGCGCGACGAGCGCCAGGTCGACGACGTGGCGGTTGCCGACGATGACCCGTTCGACGCTGGCGCGGAGGCGCTCCGCCGCATCGCGCACCTGCGCCACCTCGGCAGGGGTCAGGCGGTCGGCTTCAGGAGGTTCGGCCATCGATGGCGGGATGGTACCCGGTTCGGCGGAGGGCCGCGAATGCCCGTCGCCGGGCGGCCTCGTAGACTGCTGCCGTGCGAGACGTTACGGCCGTTTCCCTCGGCGACAATACGATCTACCTGGTCACGCTCGATGGCGCGCGTGTGCTCATCGACACGGGGCCGGACTTCCGCGGCGCGGACGCGCTCCTGGAGGAGGCGCTGCGAGGCCGGCTGCCGGACCTCGTGATTGCGACGCATGGCCACCTCGACCACGCGGGCCTCGGGGCCTGGTGGCAGGCGCGCGGCGTGCCGGTGGCGATGCACCGGCTCGACTGGCCGCTCGCCACGGGCAAGGAACCGTCGGGCGAGGAGTTCGCCGCCCTCGAACGGTTCGTACAGGACTGCGGAGCGCCTGCCGACGTTGCGCTGGAGGCGCGGGCCGGCGTCGAGGCGCGGCGGCGGTGGTCGGCTGAGGCACGGGGCGGCGACTACCGGCCGGCGGGCCGGGACCGGCGCTGGCCGACCGGGCTGCGGTACGTTCCGTTTACGCCCGCGAAGGGTCTTGAGGATGCCATGGTGCCGGGGCTCGAGCTGCTTCACCTGCCCGGGCACACGCCCGGCAACGCCGTGGCCTGGGTGCCATCAGAAGGGTGGCTGTTCTCGGGCGACCAGCTCCTGCCGGGGCTGACGCCCACGCCGGCGCTCCAGGGGCACCACGGAGCTGGCGGGCCAGACTGGCGGCTGCGGAGCCTGCCGCTCTTCATCGATGGCCTTCAGCGCATCCGGGGGCTGGCGCCGGCACGGTGCTTTCCGGGCCACGGCGAGCCGTTCGGCGACGTGACGGCGGCGGTGGACGCGAACCTCGCACAGGCCGAGCAGCGCGCAGAACGGGCGCTCGACATCCTGCGGGCGGCAGGACCCCGCACGGTCTACGAGCTCGCGGAGGCGCTCTACCCCCGGGCGGTCCGGCGGCGGTTCTGGCAGATCGTGGCGACGGTCCAGGGGGTGCTCGACCTGCTCGAAGCCCGGGGACAGGCGGTCAGCGACGGCGTTCGCTGGGAAGTGGCTCAGGCAGCGAGCGCCGCCCGCTCCTGACCCGGTTCGACGAGTTCGGCGCTCACAAGCCAACCGACCAGCTCATCCCGGTGCTTGAGCACGACCCGCCGCGTAGCGCCGGGGATGCGCACCAGTTCGAACTCCTCGGGCCGGGCCGTCGTGACCTCTTCGACCCCATCGACGAGGAGCGCGGCCGCGCCCTCGCCGGCTGAGACGACGATGAGCCGCCGGTCGGGCGAGGTCTCCGCGTGGCCGAGACCGAGACGCGCGGCGAGGTCGATGACCGGGATCGCCTGGCCGCGCACCTGCGTGAGGCCGAGGACGTGCGGGGGCGCCCCGGGCGACGGCGTCAGGGACCCCGGCACGAGAATTTCGCGGACATCGTCGATGGACAGCGCCTGGAGCGTGCGCCCAACGCGAAAGATGACGCACTGGACCGGCGACGACGGAAGAGCTGCTGATGCCATGACAACCGACCTCCCGCTGCGGTTATCGGAAGGCTACAGGCGCGGATGGAGGCACCGGATGGCCGTTTGTTAGGATTGTCACGTGGGGTTTACCGAACTCGCGAACGCGCGGCTTGAGACGATTGGCTTCCGGTCGACGGCCCCGAGGAGGGCCGTGCTGCGGGCGATCGAAGCGGCGGGCGCCCCGTTTACCGTCGAGGACCTGCTGGCCAGCCTCCCGGACGTCGGGCGGGCGACGGTGTTCCGCACGATCAAACTCCTGCACGAGCTGGAGCTCCTCTGCCGCGTGCCGCTCGAAGACGGGAGCGTCCGGTACCAGCTCAGCCAGGGGGAACACCACCACCACCTCGTCTGCCGCGGCTGCGGGCGGTTCACCGAATTCACGGACCTTGAGCTGGACGCCCGGATCCAGGAACAGGCGCGGGCGCATGACTTTACCCTCGAAGGGCACGCCGTCGAGCTGTACGGCCTGTGCCGCGAGTGCCGCGGGCAGGGCGCATAGGCCGGGGTGGCGGAATGGCAGACGCAGCCGGCTTAAACCCGGCGGCCGCGAGGCATGTGGGTTCGAATCCCTCCCCCGGCAGAACCCCTCCCCGGATTGATGCGAAACCTGAATGGTGAGGGCCGGCACCGGCCGCAGGGCAGGCACGGGCGGGCGCGCGCTGCACGGCGGAACCAGCGGGCTGGCGGGTCGAGCACCGGTCCGGGCCCGGCGCCGGCCCTTCGGGCGCAGACGTTACGCCGGCCGGCGGGCCTGCGCGGTACTTATGACGTTTTGGCGAGCGAAATTATTGAACGGGTTCGATTTATGGCATGCAGGGGCCGTCAGCCGGCGCCGGCATGCGGAGCGACGTCGCTTTCGTAGGGCGTTGCCGAGTGCGCGACCTGGCGGAACGGCTCAAACATCGTGTCGAAGCGGCGCACTTCGACGGGGCGGCGAATGCCCTGGTGTTCGCAGGCTGAGCCGACCGAGCAGCTGGCGCAGCAGTACTTCCGACCGGCCATGATGTGCGGCGGCGACGTGTAGACTGCATGGCAGCGGATGCAGCGCTGAGGCTCGGCGTTCGTCATCGGGCTCCCCGGGATGTCGATTCGCTCACATTCTGCGCAGGCGCGCCGCTCCGCGAAAGCTGAACGATTGCGCAGGTAGCCATGGTTCGCATCAATCGCGTCTACACCCGCGCCGGGGATACCGGCACCACCGCCCTCGGAGGCGGCCAGCGCGTTCCCAAGGAGAGCCTCCGTATCGAGGCGTACGGGACGGTGGACGAGCTGAACAGCGTCCTCGGCGTGGCGATCGCCGCCGGCCTCGACCCATCGATGCGGGAGCGGTTCCACATCATCCAGCAGGTGCTGTTCAACCTCGGCTCGGACCTGTGCATCCTCGAGGAGGACAAGGAACGGCTGCCGGTGCCGCGGGTCGAGCCCCGCCACGTCGAGCAGCTCGAGCAGTGGATCGACGAGTGGAACGAGGCGCTCGAGCCGCTCACGAGTTTCATCCTGCCAGGGGGCGACCTGGCTGCGGCCCAGCTCCACGTCGCGCGGACGGTCTGCCGCCGGGCCGAACGGGCGGTGGTGGCGCTCTCTCGGGAGGAGCCGATCGGCGCGGAGGTGGTCCCGTACCTCAACCGGCTCTCGGACTTCCTGTTCGTGGCTGCCAGGTACCAGGCAAAGCTGGCCGGCGTGGGCGACATCCTCTGGGACAGCCGGAAGTACTGAGGAGGCGGCAGTGATGGGGCGTTTCGAGGGAAAAGTCGGCGTTGTGACCGGGGGCGGCACCGGCATCGGCCTGGCATGCGCGCGGGCGATCGTCGAAGGCGGCGGGAGGGTGTTCCTTGCGGGCCGGCGCGAGGCGGTCCTCCGGGCGGCGGCCGAGCAGCTCGGCCCGGCTGCCGACTACGTCGTGTGCGACGTGGCCGACGACGCCTCGGTCGCCTCGGCCTTCGCAAACGTGGAGAAGACCGCCGGGGCGCTGCACCTGGCCGTCAACGCCGCAGGCACGGGGACCGTCGGGAGCGTCCTCAACGGGCCGGTCAGCGAGTTCACGCGCGTGCTGGAGACGAACCTGACGGGCGCGTACCGGGCGATGCAGCACGAGGCGCGCCTCATGGCGCGGTCCGGCGGGGGGAGCATCGTCAACATCAGCTCCATTGCCGGGACGCATACGCACCGGTGGATGACAGCGTACTGCGTGGCCAAGGCGGGGCTGAACATGCTGACGCGCTGCGCGGCGGACGACCTCGGTGAGCTGGGCATCCGGGTCAATGCGGTGGCGCCCGGGCTGGTGCCCACCGACCTCGCGGCGGGGCTCGTCGCGAACGAGGAGACGGTCGCCGAGTACCTGCGGTGCATGCCGCTGGCGCGGCTTGGCACGACGGAAGACATTGCGCATGCCGTGGCCTTCCTGCTGAGCGACGAAGCGAGCTGGATTACGGGGATGGTCGTGGCGGCCGACGGGGGCCACCATCTTCGGCAGGGGCCCGACCTGCTGCACCAGTTCCGCCCCATGTTCGGGGGCGCGGCCGGCAGCCCGGCTCCGAGCCGGGCTTGACACCCCCGCAACCGGCCCTACGCTAAGCCTGCCCGGCAGCCCCCACACTTACCGGCCGGGAAACAAGGAGTGCACAGGAATGGCGGATCTCAAAGAAGCGGCAGAGCAGTTTGCGAAGGACCTCGTGAACCAGAACATCGCGGGCCTCATGATGGCCTTCACC
Organism: Tepidiforma bonchosmolovskayae; assembly: GCF_008838325.1. Taxonomy (GTDB): domain Bacteria; phylum Chloroflexota; class Dehalococcoidia; order Tepidiformales; family Tepidiformaceae; genus Tepidiforma; species Tepidiforma bonchosmolovskayae. Next base: position 185,251 of record NZ_CP042829.1, read on the forward strand.
CCGAACGGTATGGGGCAGGCGATGGCCCTGCAGGCGCAGATGCAGGCTGCGGGCGGCCCCCAGCCCACCGGCACCCCGACCGTGACCGTGGAGCTGCAGGGGCAGGAGGGCGACGACCACCTGGTCGACATCGTGATGTCGTCGGATGCCGGCACCCGCACCATCGCGACCCGCTGGAAGGATGTGGCAGGTGCGTGGAAGGTTGACGGCATCGCGCTGAAGGCCTGACCGGCCCGCTGCGACCGCAGAACCGAGGCCGCCCACGTGGGCGGCCTTTCGCTTTTCGGCGGGCCGAGCCTGCTACGCTGAATGGCATGGCGGAGACACTGACTGGAGCGCGGCCGCTCCCCTGGCCGCAGCGGATTCGGAGGTTCATCGACGTCGGGTGGACCTTCGTCGTTATCTACCTCACCTACAAGCGGCTGCAGAAATTCCCGGCCCGGGACCCCGAGGAGCGCGCCTGGCGGCTTTCGAATGCACACCTGGCAAATGCCCGCCGAATTTACGCGCTCGCAACGCGGATGGAAGGGCTGCTCATCAAAACGTGCCAGTTCATCTCGAGCCGGGCCGATGTCGCGCCCCCGGAGTACATCAGCGTCTTGAGCCGGCTCCAGGACCGGGTGCCGGCGCGCCCGTTCCGGGAGGTGGCTGAGCAGGTGCGGCGCGAGCTTGGCGCCCATCCTGACGCCATCTTCGCGGAGTTTTCGCGGACGCCAATCGCGTCGGCGTCGCTGGCCCAGGTGCACCGCGCGCGGACGAAGGACGGCCACGACGTCGCCATCAAGGTCCAGTACCCGGGCATCGACCGCGTGCTGGAGACCGACCTCCGGAACATCTCCATCCTGGTTCGCATCCTGGCCCGGATCGAGCCGAACTTCGATTTCCGGGTCATCATGGACGAGCTGAACCGGCAGGTGCCGCGGGAGCTCGACTTTATCCTCGAAGGGCAGAGCGCCGAGCGGGTCGCGCGCGACCTTTCGCACCGGCGGGACATCCGCATCCCGAAAGTGTACTGGGAGTACACCGCGCGGCGGGTCCTGACGACCGAGTTCATCGAGGCGACCAAGATTTCGGACATCCCGGCGCTGCTGGCGCAGGGCATCGACCCGAATGATGTGGCGCTTATCATGACCGAGGCGTACTGCGAGCAGATTCTCGTGCACGGCTACTTCCACGCGGACCCGCACCCGGGCAATCTGCTGGTGCTTCCGGGGCCAGTGGTCGTGTTCATCGACTTCGGGCTCTCGAAGGAGCTCCCGGAGGACTTCCGCCTGAACTATGCGCGGCTGGTCGTGGCGATGATGCGGCAGGACGAAAAGGAGATGGTGGAGGCCTTCCGGGCGATTGGCTTCCGAACGAAATCGGACGACCCGGAGACGCTCATCGCCCTTGGGCGGTCGTTCTTTGAGGCAGCGGGGCCTGAGCAGAAGCCCTACATCGACGCGGATGTGATGCCCGAGGTCAACGAGCGGCTGGCGCGCATCCTGAACGCTAACCCGGTCACAGAGATCCCGGGGGAGATTCTGCTCATCTTCCGGGTGCTCGGGCTGATGAGCGGCCTGCAGAAGCGGCTGGACAGCCGGGTGAATATGTTCGAGACGATTACCCCCTACGCCGAGGAGCAGGCGAAGCTGCTCGAAATGCGCGGGGCGGGAGAAGCGGCAGGCTGACCGGTCAGATGAGCCAGTCTGCGATGGCCCGGAAGAGCGCGGTCGCGCTATCCCAGCCGAGGTAGAGCAGCGCGGCGGCCTGGACGGCCACCACGAGCCCGAGCGCCGCGACGAGGATGTTGCCGGCCAGGTTGCGGCGCCGCTGAGCGGCCCGGGCCTCCCGCTCGAGCCGCTCGAGTTCTGCGCGGAAGAACGCGCGGTCGTACTCGCGGCGGAGTTCAGGCTTCGAAAGCACCGCGTAGGCCTCGTTGAGGCGCTGCATCGCCTCCCGGGCGGAGTCGTCATACTGGGCCTGGCGCATCAGGTCGTCCGAGAGGCGCGCATAGGCGGCCTCGATGCCCGCAAGGTCAGCCTTTGGGGGCAGGTTGAGGATGGAGTAGTAATCGACCAGCCGGGGCTCGGCCATTGCGTGCCCTCCCTACGGGAATAAGACGGCAGGGCGCAGGCAAAGATGAAGCCCTCGAGCGGCCGGCGGCGAAGAATTCAGGGGGTGCAGGCGAGCCCGGCGATGTAGTAGCGCACCTGGCGGAGCGGCGTCTCCCGGTCGATGGGCGCGCCCCCGAAGACGTGCGCGAGGATGAACATGTTGAGGATGCCGGTGATTGCGGTGGCGCAGACGGGGACGTCATCGGTGCGCAGTTCGCCGGCCGCCATGCCCCGCGCGAGGATTTCGTCGAGCGGCAGACGCACGCGCTCCCCGAGTGCCTGAGAGAATTCGGCCATGGGCACGCCGCCAAGGCCGAATACTTCGCGCAGCACCAGCGCGATGATCTCCTCCTGCTGAAGGAAGCAGTCGAGGTACCGCTCGCAGTAGGCGAGCACCTGTTCGGCAACAGGCGCTTCGGCCGGGAGCTGGCTGCGGATGGTCTCAGCCAGCTCTTCGAGAATCTGGCGGACGATGCCGGCGTAGAGCCCCTCTTTTGAGCCGAAGTAGTAGTAGATCATCGGCTTCGTCGTGCCGGCGTCTTCCGAAACTTCGCGGAGTGAGGTGGCGGCGAAGCCCTTTTGCGAAAAGAGCCGCAGGGCGCTCGCGAAGATGCGGTCGCGAACGTCGGGTTCTCTCGCCTGGTCCTGGCCAGGATGCGACGACACGTACAGGCTCCGGGCGTGATGTGCGGGGACGAGCAGGCAGCCCGAGTATACGCCCGGGGAGCTGGATGGGTCATGTCCGGCGGCTGGCGCCGGCCGTTCAGACGGTGTATCCTCAGCGAAACCCTTTAAGGTGGTCCCGTGAGGCCGCCAAGGGAGGAGGTGCCGGCATGGCCGGCGGGGTGTTTGCTGTGACCTGCGCCTGCTCCGATTCCCGGGGGAGGCGTTTTTCGTGAGCGGCGTACGGTATCTGGGGCCAGAAGAAATCGCCCGCACCATCCGGCGGCTGGGCCACGAGATCATCGAGAGCAACCGCGGCACGGATGGGCTCGTGCTGGTTGGGCTGCTCTCGCGGGGGTACCCGCTGGCGCGGCGGCTTGCAGCCGCGATCCGCGAATTCGAGGGCGTGGAAGTACCGGTAGGCGCCCTCGACATCGGGCTGTACCGGGACGATGTTGCGCAGCGCGGGACTCCACCGCCGGTGCGGCCATCGGATATCCCGGTTTCCATCGACGGCAAGACCGTCGTGCTGGTCGACGATGTGCTGTTTACCGGGCGCTCTGCGCGGGCGGCGCTGGACGCGCTGCTGGATTTCGGCCGGCCGGCGCGGGTTCGCCTGTGTGTGCTGGTCGACCGGGGCCACCGGGAGCTGCCGATCCGGCCCGACTTCGTGGGCAAGAATATCCCGACCGCGCTGGTGCAGCGGGTTCGGGTGCGGCTGAGCGAGACAGACGGTGAGGATGCGGTTTACGTGTACGGCGGGGAGGACGGCGATGCTTGATGCTCCCGCACGGCTCGCCGGGACCGCCGGCGGAGCCGCCTGGACTCGGAAGGACCTGCTGGATACGGATTCGCTCTCGCGCGAGGAGATCGAGCTGGTGCTCGAAACTGCGCGGAGCATGAAGGAGGTGCGCTCCCGGCCGGTCGCAAAAGTGCCGACGCTGCGGGGCGTGACCGTCGCGACGCTGTTCTACGAGCAGAGCACACGGACACGGGCGAGCTTCGAGGTCGCGGCGAAGTCGCTCGGCGCGGACGTGGTCAACCTCACGGCGTCAGGGTCATCGGTGGAGAAGGGCGAGTCGCTCATCGACACCGTACGGACGCTCGAGGCGATCGGCACGGACGTCATCGTGATGCGCCATTTCCGGTCGGGGGCGCCCTACCTCGCAGCCCGGCACACCGGCGCCAGCATCATTAACGGCGGCGACGGGACGCACGCCCATCCGACGCAGGCGCTGCTCGACCTGTTCACGATGGTGAACCACCTCGGCTCGGTGGAAGGCCGCCGGGTCGTCATCGTCGGAGATATCCTGCACTCGCGCGTCGCGCGGTCGAATGCGTGGACGCTGCTTCGCCTCGGGGCGGAGGTGACGCTCTGCGGTCCGGCCACGCTGCTCCCGCGGTGGTTCGTGCCGGAGGTCCCCGGCGGCGGGAGGTGCACCGTCACGACCGACTTCGACCGGGCGATCGAAGGCGCCGACGTGGTGATGGCGCTGCGGATGCAGAAGGAGCGGCAGCAGCGCGGACTCATCCCCTCCCTCCGGGAGTACATCGCGGGGTACCAGGTGAACGCCCAACGGCTGGGGCGCGCCGCGCCGGGCGCGCTGCTGATGCACCCGGGACCGATGAACGAGGGGGTCGAGCTTTCGCCGGATGTGGCCCACGGCGCCCAATCCCGCATCGAAGAGCAGGTCGCCAACGGGGTCGCCGTACGCATGGCGCTGCTCTACCTGATCGCCGCGAGGAGCCGCGCATGAACGACATCCTGCTGGTCCGCGGCGGACGCGTGCTCGACCCGGCTGCGGGGCTGGACGCCGTTCTCGACGTGCTCGTGGCGAATGGCGTTGTTGCGGCGATTGGGCCGGGGCTCGAAGCGGCCGGGGCGCGAGTGCTGGATGCCGGCGGCTGCATCGTTGCGCCGGGCTTCGTTGACCTGCACGCGCACCTGCGTGAGCCCGGCTTTGAGCAGAAGGGCACCATCGCGACGGAGACTGAGGCGGCGCTGCGCGGGGGGTTCACCACGGTGTGTGCGATGCCGAACACACGCCCTGCCCCCGATTGCGGGCCGGTGCTGGAGAGCATTGTCGACCTGGTGCGCCGCCATGCACGCGTGCGCGTCTTCCCCATCGGCTGCGTCACGCGGGAGCGTGCCGGCAAGGAGCTGGCGGAACTCGCGGAACTGGCGGCCGGGGGAGTCGTTGCGTTCAGCGACGACGGGAGCCCGGTAGCCGACCCGCGGCTGATGCGGAACGCGCTGGCGCTGGCCGAAGCTCTCGGCCTGCCGCTTTCGGAGCACTGCGACACGCCGGAGATGCACACCAGTGGCGCGATGAACGAAGGCGCGGTCAGCGAACGGCTGGGGCTCTCGGGCCAACCGGCTGCAGCAGAGGCGACGGCAGTCGCGCGGAACATCGAACTCGCCGCGGCGACGGGTGCGCGGCTCCATATCGCCCACGTCACGACCGCTCGGGCGGTCGAGCTGGTTGCCGAGGCGAAGGCGCGGGGGCTCCCGGTCACCTGCGAGGTGACGCCGAGCCACCTGTTCCTTACCGAGGCAGCGGTCGCCGGTGACGGGCCGGAGCCGGCCTACGACACGAACGCCAAGATCAACCCGCCGCTGCGGACCGAGGCGGACCGGCGGGCGCTGCTGCGCGGGCTCGAGGCCGGGGTGATTGACGCCATCGCAACCGACCACGCCCCGCACGCGGTGGAGGACAAGCTCGTCGAATTCGAGGACGCGGCGTTCGGCATAAGCTGCTTCGAATCGGCGGCCGGGACGGTGTTCACACTGGCGGCCCGCGGGGAGCTGCGCATCGAACGCGCCATTGCGGCGCTGACGAGCGGGCCGGCGGCGTGCTTCGGGCTGGCCGAGCGCGCGCCGGGCGTCGGCCGGCTCGAGCCGGGCGTCTCGCGGGACGTGGTGGTGATCGACCCGGCGGCGGAGTGGGTAGTCGACCCGGCCGGCTGGGTTTCGAAGGGGAAGAATACGCCGCTCGGCGGGCGCCGGCTTACCGGTGCGGTCCGGGCGGTCATCATCGATGGAACGCTCAGGTGGGAGCGGGAGGGTGCCAGTGTCTAACGCGTGGCTCGTGCTCGCAGACGGGACGGCCTACCCGGGCCGGGCCGCCGGCATCGAAGGGCACGCCGACGGCGAGGTCGTGTTCAACACCTCGATGACCGGGTACCAGGAGATGCTGACGGACCCGTCGTACGCAGGGCAGCTCCTTGTGCTGACCTATCCGCTCATCGGGAACTACGGCATCGACGAGCGCGTCGAAGAGTCGGCACGGATCCAGCCGGCGGGCCTCATTGTCCGGCAAGCGACCGGCCAGCCGAGCCACCTGCGGTCGCATCGCACGCTGCGGGAGTACCTTGAGGCGCGCGGCGTGGTTGCCATCGACGGCGTGGACACCCGGGCGGTGACGCGGCGGATCCGCCGGCACGGTGTGATGCTCGGCACGATCACGACCCATGAGACGCCTGAGCAGGCGCTCGCCCGGGTCCGCGACCTGCCCGGATACGACGACATCAACTGGGTCGCTTCCGTCACGACACAGCGGGTTTACGACTGGTCCATCCCGCTCGGCGAAGGGAAGTACCGGGTGGCGCTGCTCGACGGCGGCGTGAAGCGGAACATCATGCGGATGCTCGAGAAGCGGGGATGTTCGATCCGGGTGTTCCCTGCGGACACCCCGGCGGACGAGATTCTTGCGCTCCACCCGGACGGGGTCTGCCTTTCGCCCGGGCCGGGTGACCCGCGCCTGCTCGACGGCATGGTGCGCGAGGTCGGGCGGCTCATCGGGCAGGTGCCGGTGTTCGGCATCTGCCTGGGCCACCAGGTAGCCGCGCGGGCGCTCGGCGCGGGGACGTTTAAGCTGCCGTTCGGGCATCGCGGCGGCAATCACCCGGTGAAGGACCTCGTTTCCGGGCGGGTGACCATCACGGCGCAGAACCACGGGTACGCGGTGGACCCGGACGGGCTGGATTCGAGCGCGTTCGTCAGCCACATCAACCTGAACGACGGGACGGTCGAGGGCATCGCTTCGAAGAAGGACCCGCTGATGACCATCCAGTACCACAGCGAGGCCTGCCCGGGCCCGCTCGACAACGACTACATCTTCGACCGATTTGTCGAACTGATGGCCACCGCCAAAGGAGGGGTACGATGACCCGGGCCACGGAGATCCGGCGGGCGACGCTCGCCGATGCGGAAGGAATCGCCGCCATCCTGCGCGGTATGGGCTCTGAGAACGTCGGGCTGGAGGGGCCGTTCGATGCGGCACGTGTGGAGGCCTGGCTGCGCCGCCTCGGCGACGACGGGGCGCTGTTCGTGGCCTATGACGGGAGTATTCCCGTCGCATTCGGGGCGCTCGACTTTGATACGGCCGACCCGGAGACAGGGCTGCTGGGCGTCTGGGTGCTGCCGGACCACCGGCGACGCGGGATCGCGACCGACCTTGCGGAGGCGATTCTCGAGTTCGCCCGGCAGCACGGGTACCGGCGAATCCGCGGGCGGCTGCCGGAAGGCAACGAGCCTGCCCTGAGCTTCCTCTCGAGCATCGGCGCCATGGTGCCGCTCCGGAATCCGAACATGCGCTTCGAGCTGCCACTCTAGGGGGGCAGCCGATGGCAGGGAGCAGCGCGATGACCATCCGCCGGCGGAACAACGCGCCGATCCGGCCCCGAAGGGGGGCGCCGGCTGCCGCGGACTTTGCGTTCGCCTTCGCGAGCGCAACGCTGGTCATCGCCGGCATCTTCGCGGTGGCGAGCTTCACCGGCCCGGGCTTCGCAGGGGGCGACGCGGGCGCAGACCTCGCGCGGTTCTTCGCCGCATCGCTCGCGATTGCCGCCGTCTGCGCGATGCTCATCGGAACGCTGCTTGTCTCGGGCGCGCCGGACGCACGGGACCATGTGCTGGCCCCGGTGGTTATCGGCGGGGCCATCGGGGTGCTGGAGGCGTTGGTCCTGCTTCGGGCGGCGCCCGAACTGCTGCCGCTGCCGCTTGCGCTGCTGCTCTTCGTCCCGCCCCAGGTCCGGGGCATCCTCTTCGGCCGGCGGGGGCGATGACGATGACAGGGCCTGCACTGCATGCCCGCGCAGCGGCACGGGTTCTCGATGGCCGCATGCGGCCGCTGCAACTTCCCGAGGGAGGGAACCGTTGAAACCTTCGAGCGTGCTCATCATCGGCTCCGGCCCGATCGTCATCGGGCAGGCCGCGGAGTTTGACTACGCCGGGACGCAGGCGTGCAAGGCGATGCGCGAGGAAGGCGTGCGCAGCATCCTCGTGAATTCGAACCCGGCCACCATCATGACCGACCTGGACATCGCCGACGCCGTGTACATCGAGCCGCTCACGGTCCCGGTGCTCGAACGGATCATCGCCCGCGAACGGCCGCAAGGACTCCTGCCCACCCTCGGCGGCCAGACCGGCCTGAACCTGGCGGTCGAACTCTCGAAGGCCGGCATTCTCGAGAAGTACAACGTCCGCCTGCTCGGGACGCCGCTGGATGCCATCCGCCGGGCAGAGGACCGGGAACTCTTCCGCGAGATGCTGGCCAAGCTGGGCGAGCCGGTACTGGAGAGCGAAATCTGCCACACGGTTGAGGAGTGCGTCGCAGCAGCGGAGAAGATTGGGCTGCCGGTCGTGGTGCGGCCGGCGTACACACTGGGCGGGACCGGCGGCGGCATGGCCTTCACGATGGACCAGCTGCGGGCAGTAGCCGCGTCGGGGCTTGCGGCAAGTCCGATCACGCAGGTGCTCGTCGAAAAGAACCTGCTCGGCTGGAAGGAAATCGAGTACGAGGTGATGCGGGACAGCGCAGGCAACTGCATCACCATCTGCAACATGGAGAACATGGACCCGATGGGCGTCCACACAGGCGACTCCATCGTGGTCGCCCCTTCGCAGACGCTGAGCGATAAGGACTACCAGATGCTTCGCTCGGCCGCGCTGCGGATCATCTCCGAGCTGGGCATCGAGGGCGGGTGCAATGTGCAGTTCTCGCTGGCGCCGCGCAAAGACGTGTGCGACTGGCGGGGCGACCCCGACGAACCGCTCCCCTACTACGTGATCGAGGTCAACCCGCGGGTGAGCCGCTCTTCGGCGCTGGCTTCGAAGGCGACGGGCTATCCGATCGCCCGCGTGGCCGCGAAGATCGCGTGCGGGCGGACGCTCGACGAGATTCCGAACGCGGTCACAAAGAAGACAACTGCCGCGTTCGAGCCGGCGCTCGACTACGTGGTGGTGAAGATCCCGCGGTGGCCGTTCGACAAGTTTGCGCTGGGCGACCGGACGCTGGGGACGCAGATGAAGGCGACCGGTGAGGTGATGGCCATCGACCGGACCTTCGAGGCGGCGCTCAACAAGGCGGTTCGGTCGCTCGAGGTCGGCGGCCGGAGCCTGCTCTGGGAGCGGCCGGAGTGGCGGGAGATGGACGAAATCCCGGTGCACGCGACGGATGAGCGGCTCTGGGCGCTGATGGCGGCGCTGCGGCGCGGCGAGGACGTGCTTTCGCTCGCGCGGCGGTCACGCGGGGTGGACCCGTGGTTCCTCGACCGGCTGCAGAACATCGTGCGGATGGAGCGCAGGCTGCTCGAAGAGCCGCTCCACCCGGACCTGCTGCGCGAGGCGAAGCAGATGGGCTTCAGCGACGAGATGGTCGCCCAGCTGGCAGACCGGCTCCCGGAGCAGATCCGGGCGCTGCGGCACGAGTGGGGCATCCGGCCCGTGTACAAGATGGTCGACACCTGCGCAGCCGAGTTCGACGCAGAGACGCCCTACTTCTACAGCACGTACGAGGTAGAGAACGAAGCAACCCCCGAAGCGGGGAACGGGGCGGTGGTGGTTGGGAGCGGGCCCATCCGTATCGGGCAGGGCATCGAGTTCGACTATGCCAGCGTGCATGCGGCGTGGGCGCTCCAGGGCGCCGGACTGCGGGCGATCATGGTCAATTCCAACCCTGAGACGGTCTCGACCGACTTCGATACCTCGGACCGGCTCTACTTTGAGCCGCTCGATGAGGAGTCGATACGCGACATCATCGAGAACGAGGGCTCCGGGCCGGCGGGGACGCCGCCGAGCATCGTGCAGTTCGGCGGGCAGACCGCGATCAACATCGCCGGTCCGCTGCGGCGGGCGGGGCTGCCGATTATCGGCTCGGACGCAGAGGCGATCGATATCGCGGAGGACCGGCGGCGGTTCGAGCGGTTCCTGCAGGACCTCGGCATTCCCCAGCCGCCGGGTGCAGCGATCACGACGCTCGAAGAGGCGATGAAGACGGCCCAGCAGATCGGGTACCCGGTGCTCGTGCGGCCGTCGTACGTGCTGGGCGGCCGGGCGATGGAGATCGTCCAGAACGCGACGGAGCTGGTCACCTTCGTGGGCGCGGCGGCCGAAGTCGCGGCGGGCAAGCCGATCCTCATTGACAAGTTTCTCGAGGGCGCAGAGGTGGAGGTCGACGCCATCTGCGACGGCGAGCGGGTGCTGGTGCCGGGCATCATGGAGCACATCGAGCGCGCGGGCGTCCACTCGGGCGATTCGATGGCCGTGTACCCGCCCGTGCACCTCGATGAGGAGGAGAAGGCGGTCATCGTTGACTACACGCGCCGGATCGTGCTCGGGCTTGGGGCGATCGGACTGACAAACATCCAGTACGTGGTGCTCCCCCGGCGGAGGGGCGAGCCGCCGCGGGTGTTCGTACTCGAAGTCAACCCGCGGGCGAGCCGGACGGTGCCGTTCCTCTCGAAGGTGACCGGCGTGCCGATGGTGCAGCTCGCGGTGGGCGCGATGCTCGGACGGAAGCTCGCCGACCAGGGGTACCCCGACGGTCTCTGGCCGGAGCGCCAGCTCTACGCGATCAAGGCGCCGGTGTTCTCCATGTCGAAGCTCACCGGGGTGGATACCTACCTCGGACCGGAGATGAAGAGCACCGGCGAGGTGATGGGAGTCGACCGGACGTTCGAGGCGGCACTGGCGAAGGCGCTCATAGCGGCGGACCTGGCTCTGCCGCAGCAGGCGTCGATCCTGCTGAGCATTTCGGACAGGACGAAAGCCGATGCCCTCCCCCTTATCCACCAGCTCGCGGAGGCCGGCTACCGGCTGTATGCGACCGAGGGGACGAGCCGGATGATCGAGGCGCTGGGCCTGCCGGTGACCACCGTGACCAAGGTGCTGAGCGGAGGTCACCCGAACGTGGTGGACGTCATCATGGACGGCACGGTCCAGTGCGTGATCAATACGCCGGAAGGCCGGATGACCGGGTCGCTCAGGGACGGGTTCCATATCCGCAGGGCAGCGGCCGAGCGGCGGATCCCGTGCTTTACGTCGATTGATACCGCGCGGGCGGCCATCCAGGCGCTTGCCAGGCCGACCGCGTACAGCGTGGCGACCGTGCGGGAGTACCTCGGTGGAAATTGACGACGCGGTCATCCTCGAGACACGCCCGGCGTGGGATGGTGCGTGGATCACCTGGTTTCACTCGCCCGCGCTCGCGCGCAGCGTCCAGCCCGGACAGTTCGTCATGGTGCACTGCAGCGCTGAGCGGACCGACCCGCTGTTCGCGCGGGCGTTCAGCTACTACCGGGTCGAGGGCGACCGGTTCGCGCTCTGCTACGCGGTGGTCGGGCGGGGCACTCGATGGCTGAGCGAACGTCCGCCGGGGACCGTTGTGCGGGCGTACGGGCCGCTGGGGCACGGCCTGCGGCTCCCCGACGCACCTTCGAACCTGCTGCTAATCGGCGGGGGCGCCGGCATTGCCCCGCTGGTGGACACCGCCTACCGGGCTGTGGCTGCAGGGCACCATGTGGTGGCCATGATGGGCGCCCGTTCGGCCGCGCATCTGCTGCCAGCCTCCGAATGGCCGCGCGAGGTCGAGTACGTCGTGGTAACGGAGGACGGTTCGGCCGGGCCGAAGGGGTATGTGACGGAGCACCTGGGGAAGTACCAGGAGTGGGCAAACCGGATCTACGCGTGCGGTCCGAACCCGATGTTCCAGGCGCTCGCGGACGTGCTGCGGGGCAACGGCCGCCGGCAATCCCCGGAAATTCTGATGGAAGAGAACATGCCCTGCGGTTGGGGGATGTGCTACGGCTGCGCCATCTTCACGAAGCGGGGCGTCCGGCTCTGCTGCAAAGACGGCCCGCGCTTCAATCTGTTCGACGTGTTCTAGGAAACCGGCGCGGCCTGGAGCGCTGCCTGCAGGTCGCGGAGGGCCTGCTCGGCGATCTGCATCATGACCTCGACCCGCGAGCCCGGGAACAGGTACTCGCGCACTGCGGTCCCGGCGGGCCCGGCCACGGCGATCACCACGGTGCCCACCGGCTTCGGCGAGCGGCGGCTGCCCTGGGGCCCTGCGATGCCGCTTTCGGCGACCGCCCACGCGCAGCCGAGCGCGCGCCGGAGCCCCTCGGCGGTGGCTGCCACCCACGGACCGCTGACGGCGCCATGCTGCCGGGCGATTTGGACGTCGAGGCCGAGCTGGGTCCAGCGGTGGGCGCCGGCATAGGGGATGATGCCGCCGTCGTACCACCGCGAGGCGCCGGGGACGCTGAGCAGGCGGGCGCTGACCAGCCCGCCGGCCGTCGTCTCCGATACGGCGAGCTTTTCGCCGCGGGCGACCAGGAGCTCCCCGATGGCCGCCGCGAGCGCATCGTCTTCGAGGGGAAACCCGGGCACACAAGCTCCTTTCGGCCGCAGGTGCGGCGTCCTGTATCCTTCCGGGCATGCCGGAGTACCAGGTTAAGATTGTCGATGCCTTCACGACGCTGCGCTACACGGGGAACCCCTGCGGGGTCGTGACACGCGCGGAGGGGCTGACCGACGCCCAGATGCAGGCGATTGCCCGCGAGCTGAACGCGAGCGAGACCGCGTTCGTTTTCCCTTCCCAGCGGGCGAAGTTCCGGGTGCGGTTCTTCACGCCGCTCCGGGAGATCCCGCTGGCGGGCCACCCGACGATCGCGACGATGCACGCGCTGGTCGAGGAGGGGCGCATCGACCTCTCAGGCGGGCCGGTCCGAGTGACGCAGGAGCTGAACATCGGGCTGCTGCCGGTGGACATTGGGCTCGATGACGAGCGGAACGTCCGCGTCGTGATGACGCAGGCGCGCCCGGAGTTCGGGCGGAGGCTCGACCGGAACGTCTTCGCGGACGCGCTGGGCATCCGGCCGTCGGACATCCTGTCGGACGTGCCGGTCCAGGTGGTTTCAACGGGTACGCCGCAGGCGATGGTGCCGGTTCGGTCGCTGGAGGTGCTGCGGGCGCTGCGGCCGAACATGCAGCACCTGAGCGACCTCGAGGCCGTGGGGCACTACTTCAGCGTGCACGTGTTCTGTCTCGAAACCCTTGAGCCGGGCCACCGGGCGCATGCGCGGCACTTCGCGGCCAGCGCAGGGATTCCCGAAGGCCCGGTGACCGGGAGCGCAACGGGCGCCATGGCCGCGTACCTCTGGAAGTACGGACTGGTGCGCGAACGGCGGTATACCGTCGAGCAGGGGCACATCATGGGCCGTCCGGGGCTGGTGGAGGTCGAGGTTGAGGCCGATGGCGAGGAGCCGGTCGGCATCCGCATCGCCGGGACAGCGGTAACCGTGCTCCGCGGGACCATCACGGTGTGAGCCGCCCTCGCCCGCGCCGGCGGTGCCGTCTGCTAGGCTCGGAATTGATGGAGCCGGCAGAGATGGATGCGGTCGAAGCCCGGCTGAGCCGCGGCCGGTTTCTCGAGTGCCGGCCGGTCTGGTACTCGTCGAACTCGGTGTACCTTGGCCGGCTGGACTGCGGCGATGCCAGCCTGCTCGTGATCTACAAGCCGCGTTCCGGGGAGACCCCGCTGTGGGACTTTCCGGAAGGGACCCTGTACCGCCGCGAGGCGGCGGCCTACCGGCTGGCACGCCTCCTTGCATGGCCGCTGGTGCCGCCGACGGTCATCCGGGAGGGGCCCTCGGGCATCGGCTCGGTCCAGCTGTTTATCCGGCACGACCCGGAGAAGCACTTCTTTGTGCAGCGGGAAGACCCGTCGCTCTGGCCGCAGCTGCAGCGGCTGTGCCTGTTCGACGCGATTGCGAACAACGCCGACCGGAAGGGCGGCCACTGCCTGCTCGATGCGTCCGGGCACGTGTGGGCAATCGACAACGGCCTCTGTTTCAACGAACAGTACAAGCTGCGGTCGGTCATCTGGGACTGGGCCGGGGAGCCAATCCCGGGGGAGCTGCTTTCCGAGCTCGAGGCAGGGGTGGCGCGGCTGCAGGGCGATTCCCCGGATGCGGAGGCACTGCGGGACCTGCTGAGCGCGCGGGAGTTCGGGCAGACCGTCCGGCGGGCGGAGCAACTGGTCCGCGCCGGCGTGTTTCCGCTCCCGGGGCCGGCCCGGCACTACCCGTGGCCGCTGGTGTAACCGTTCGGCCGCGCAGGCTTGCACGGCTTCGGCAGCCGTACGTAATGTGTAGCGCGCCCTGGAGGGCCAAACACATTCAGGAGGCCGAGCGATGTTCCCCAGCACCATGATGGACATCCCGCTGACGGTGCAGAGCATCTTCTGGAGAGTGGAGCGGCTCTTCTACGACAAACCGCTGGCGACGTATACGGAATCCGGCGAGGCCGTCCGTTCGACGTACGGGGAGCTTGCCCGCAACGTGCACCGGCTGGCGAGCGCGCTGGCGAAGGAGGGCGTTCGAGAGGGGACGCGGGTGGGCACCTTCGGGTGGAACACCCAGCGGCACCTGGAGTGCTACTTTGCGATTCCCTGCATGGGTGCGGTGCTGCACACGATCAACGTGCGGCTGTTCGCCGACCAGCTGGAGTACATCATCAACCACGCAGAGGATGAGGTGATCTTCTGCGACCGGTCGGTGCTGCCGATCCTGGAAGGTTTGGCCGGCAAAATCCCGACGGTCCGCCTCGTGGTTCTGATGAACGACGGCCCCGAGCCGACCGGCAAGCTGCCGCGGACCGTGGATTACCACGAGTTTCTCGCATCCGGCGACGACCACTTCGCCTGGCCGACCCTGGATGAGCGGGCGGCAGCGGCCATGTGCTACACCTCGGGGACAACCGGCAACCCGAAGGGCGTCGTCTATTCGCACCGCTCGACGATGATCCACTCGCTCGTGGCGGCGCTGCCGGACTCGGTCAATATCTCCGAGGTTGACACCCTGATGTACGCGGTGCCGATGTTCCACGCGAACGCGTGGGGCCTGCCGTATGCGGCAGCGAATGCCGGCGCATCGCAGGTGTTCTCGGACCGCTTCCTCGATGCTGAGCGGGTCGTGAATCTGCTCGACCGCGAAGGCGTGACGATCTCGGCCGGCGTGCCGACGGTCTGGCTGCCGGTCCTCAACCTGCTTGACCAGACGGGCAGGAAGCTTCCGAAGCTGCAGCGGGTGCTCTGCGGCGGGTCGGCTGCGCCGCCGGCGCTCATCGCCGGGCTGCGCCGCCACGGCATCCGGCTGGTGCATGCCTGGGGCATGACCGAGACGTCGCCGCTGGCGTCGCTCACGCGGATCCGGTCGACCATGCTGGACTGGCCGGAGGAGAAGCAGCTCGAGGTGGCAGCGAAGCAGGGAGTGATCGTCCCGACGCTGGAGTGGCGGATCGTCGACCTGGAGACCGGCAAGGAACAGCCGTGGGACGGGAAGTCGATCGGCGAGCTGCAGATTCGCGGGCCGTACATCACCGGGACGTACTACAACGACCCGACGGCGAGCGAGAAGTTCATGGACGGCTGGCTGCGGACCGGCGACGTGGCGACCATCGACCCGCTCGGCTACGTCCAGCTCGTTGACCGGACGAAGGATCTGGTGAAGTCGGGCGGGGAATGGATTTCGTCGGTGGAGCTGGAGAACCTGATCATGGCCCACCCGAAGGTGCTCGAGGCGGCCGTCGTGGGGCTGCCGCACCCGCGCTGGCAGGAGCGGCCGGTGGCTGCCGTGGTCCCGAAGCCGGAGTACCGCGGCCAGCTCACGGCTGACGAAATCCGTGACTACCTGGCGGAGAAGGTCGCGAAGTGGTGGCTGCCGGATGAGGTGGTGTTCCTTGACGCGCTGCCGCGCACGAGCGTGGGCAAGTTCGCCAAGAACCAGCTTCGCGACCAGCTGGCCGATGTCGCGAACCGCTGGTCGGCATCGGCCACGGCCTGAAATGGCGCCAGCCGGGGGTCGTGAGGAGAACGGGGACCACCCACCGCCAGCCATTGCCGCCTGCGATGTGAGGCGCGGGCGTGCGTGAGGCGCAGGCGGCAGCACCCCGCGGGGTGCTCACGACCCGGATGGTGGGCAAGCGTCGCCGCCCCGCCGTCAGCAGCGGGGTTGCCCAGCTTGCGCTCGGCTTCGGCGCAATACTGCTGGCCGGCACGCTCATCCTGACAACCCCGCTGGCCTCCGAGGAGGGCCACTGGGTCAACGTCAAAGACGCGCTCTTCACGGCGGTGTCGGCCATCTGCGTGACCGGACTCACGGTCGTCGACACGCCGTCGCACTGGAGCGCCCTGGGCGAGGTGGTCATCCTCGTTCTCATCCAGGTCGGCGGCCTCGGGTACATGGTCGGCACGACGGTGGTGATGTGGGCGCTGGGGCGCCAAATCGGCATCCGCGACCGGAACATGCTGCGTCTCTATTACGGTGCGCCGAGTCTGCACGAGACGTTTTCGTTTGCGCGGAGCGTTGCCCTGTTCACCTTCATCGCTGAAGGAGCGGGAGCGATTGTGCTCTGGGGCGCCTTCCGCGCCGAGGGTGTGCCACCGAACCGGGCTGCGTGGTGGGGGTTGTTCCATTCCGTGTCGGCGTTCAATAACGCGGGGTTCAGCCTGACGGGGCGCGACATGATGCCGTACCACGGCAACCCGGTGATCCTCGGCACCCTGATCGTCCTGATTTTCCTCGGCGGTATCGGCTTTCTGCCGGTGGTAAACCTGATGCGCAGGCGGTCGTTCGCCCGGCTGCCGCTGGACAACAAGCTCATCTACCTGACGAGCGCGGCGCTGCTCGCGCTGGGCATGCTGTTCACGGCGGCCGTCGAGTGGCGGAACGACGGGACACTTGGGGGGCTGCCGCCGGTCGAACGGCCCCTCGTCGCGCTGTTCCAGAGCACCAGCGCCCGCACCGCCGGGTTCAGCGCCATCGACATGTCGCAGCTTCACGACCAGACCAAGTTCGCGACCATTGGGCTGATGTTCATCGGTGCAGCTGCCGGTTCGACGGGCGGCGGGCTCAAGGTGGGCGCATTTTCGCTGCTGTTCGCCGTGATGGTTGCGACCATCCGCGGGAACGACGAGGTGGCCGCGTTTCGCAAGCGGGTCCCACAGGCGGTGATCCAGCAGGCCACCACACTCGCGCTGTACCATGTCGCGCTCCTGTTCGCGTTCGGGCTTGCCCTGACCTTCACGGTCGACCGGCCGTTCATCGATGTGCTGTTCGAAGCGCAGTCGGCGATTTCGACAGTTGGACTTTCGACCGCAGGCACGGTGAACTTCGGCGCCGACGGCCACCTGATCCTCATCCTGGCGATGCTCGCCGGCCGATTCAGCCCGGTCATGCTCGTGCTTTACATGACCCGCCCGCACCGGAAAGTGCCGTATCACCATCCTGTCGACAGCGTGAGGTTGAGCTGAGATGAACGTCGCAATCCTCGGCCTCGGCCGGTTCGGTTCGCAGCTGGCCGAGGAGCTCGTTGCCATCGGCGTCGAGGTGCTTGCGGTCGACCGGGACGACGCGCGCGTCAATGAGCTGTCCGAGACCGCGACGCTGGCCGCGGCAGGCGACCTTTCCGACTTCGAGTTCCTGCAGAGCCTGGCGCTGCAGGACTACGACTCGGTGGTGGTGGCCATCGGCTCAGAGGTCGCAACGTCGGTGCTGCTGACGCTGACGCTGAAGCGGCGGTTGAAGCTGAAGCATGTGGTGGCCAAGGCGAGCACCAACGACCACGCGGAGGCGCTGCGGCTGGCAGGCGCCGACCTCGTAATTTCGCCGGAGCAGGAGGCGGCAATCCGGCTGGCGCACACCCTGGGGCCTTCGAGCCACCTTGAGGAGTACATGTCGCTGGGGCCAACGTACGGAGTGGCGAAACTGAAGGCACCGATCAGCGCGGTTGGGCGGACGATCGGGTCGCTCGAGGCGTTCACGCGCCACAACGTGGTTCTGCTCGCGATGGTCCGGAACGACCTGGTGACGTTCCGTCCGGACCGGGATGTGGTGGTGGAGGACGGGGACGTGTGGCTTATCGCAGGCGAGGACGAGCAGCTGCGGAGAGCGGGCAGCTGACGGCCGTGCCCCGGGGCGGGAGGATCATGAGGACGCCGGGAATGGTGGTTGCCGAGCAGGGATTCGAACCCCGACCATAGGCTCCAAAGGCCCGTGTGCTACCGTTACACCACTCGGCAAAGCGCGGGGAGCGGCGGCTGGTGCCGAAGGTGGGATTCGAACCCACACGAGCTTGCACTCAGCGGTTTTTGAGACCGCCGCGTCTGCCATTCCGCCACTTCGGCTGCCGTTGCCCATGATACCCGGTACCCGGGAGGACAACAGAAACGCCCGCCGAGCTGGCGGGCGTCGGGTCTTCGCTGGAGCGGAAGACGAGGTTCGAACTCGCGACCTCCTCCTTGGCAAGGAGGCGCTCTACCACTGAGCTACTTCCGCCTGACGCTCTGGATTATAGCATGCGTCCCGGCTGCGCCAAGGCCGCGGCAGCCTCAGTCGCCGAGGAGGGTGGTGTAGCCGAGGCCGATCACCTCTTCGACGTACTGGCTCCGCCAGCCCGGGTCGGGGATGGGGACGCCGTGCTCGCGGAACCAGCGGTGGAGCTGGAGATACTCTTCTTCGAGGCGCATCCGCCACGCGTCCTCTTCGCGGAAGAGTTCGGGGTCGACCTCGTGGAGCCCCTTCTTCATATCGTCGTAGCTGACGTCGGTCTCTTCCTTCCAGTAGGTGGAAAGGTAGTCGATGGAGTCCTCGAGGTTCCGGCGGCACTCCTCGAGCATCATGGTCATCATGCCGGTCTCGTCCATCAGCTCGCCGTTGACGCGGTGGATGCGGGCGCAGGACTCGCAGACGACGACGAGCTTGCGGGCGTCGCAGTCGGTCTTGTCGGTGCAATCGCGGCAGCGTGCTGCGAACTCGGCCGCCGAGGGTTCGCGGGTGTACCCGACGACCATCTCGTCGCCGAGCGCGCCGCAGGCCTGGCAGGCGAGCTTCTCGGAGAGAATCTCGTTGATGGTCTTGTCCCAGTCGAGCTGCATGGGATTCCTCCAGGGATGGAGCGGAAGCACCCCGCTCACAGCTCCAGTGTATACCAGCCCGCCTGCCCCGGCATTTCCTCGATGCCGACGGTGAGGCGCCGGATGTGGGTGGCGCCCTGCTGCAGGAGCGCCCCGAAAAGGCGCCCGGCGAACCACTCGGCGATGCATTCGGCGGTGGAGTTGAGGATTGGCAGGGGCAGGACGTCGCTGGCGGGGAAGCGGTAGGTCCGGCCGCGGTAGCTGACCTCCCAGCTGTCGGGCTCTTCGCGGATTTCGAGGTGGGGGCTGGACCGCTGGAGGATGAACTTATGGTCCAGCAGCTCGGTCAGCTCGCGGGCGGCGCGTTTGACCGCGCCGAAGTCCCACACCCAGGCGTCTTCAGTGAGCGGGCCCTCGATTTCGATGAAGACGTCGTAGTTGTGGCCGTGGAGCGGCTCGCAATCCCCCGAGAAGGTGGCCATATGCGCAGCAGCGAACCGCAGGCGATTCCGTTCGACCGTGATCTTGCGTGACGTGTGCATGGGCTCCATCGTAGCGGCCGGGCGGCGAACCGCGCGCATTGCCGCAATCCGTTCCGTTCGTCACAATCCTGACGAGGCGCCAACCGGCGCAGGAGCCTGCCGCGTGACGATCATCGCTGTGACCGCTGCCCAGCCCGGTGC
Organism: Tepidiforma bonchosmolovskayae; assembly: GCF_008838325.1. GTDB lineage: Bacteria > Chloroflexota > Dehalococcoidia > Tepidiformales > Tepidiformaceae > Tepidiforma > Tepidiforma bonchosmolovskayae. Next base: position 204,892 of record NZ_CP042829.1, read on the forward strand.
GGGGAAGACCGGCGTCGCCGCCGCCATCGCCCGCGCGCTCGCCTACAGCGGGAGGCCGACCCGGCTTGTCCGGCTGGAAGAACCCGGCAGCCGCGCGGCTGAGGATGCGCGGTGGTACAGCGGGCTGGAGTTCGCCCCGGGCAGCCCCGCTGAGCCGCTGAGCAGCGTTCCCGGAACCGCGGCCGATGAGGTGCTGGTCGTTGAATGCGGGACTGCGGCGGTTCCGGCCGGGGCAGTCGTGGTGGCGGTGGCGCGCGGCGCGGGGGCCGGTGCTCCGCCGGCGCATGCCGCGGCAGTCGTGCAGCTTGCGGTGCCCGGCGTGCGCGGCGTCCAGGTCAAGAGCGGCGCGCCGCTGCACATCCAGGTGGGCGAAGACCGCACGCTGGCAGGATTTGCGCTCGACGAAGCGCTCCGGTGGCTCCACGCGGAGGTGCTGCTGCCGGGCGACCTGCCCGAGGACACGACCTCAGACCACCTCGTGATTGCGCCGATCGGCTCCGACGCCGGTCAGCCGTATTTTCGCCGGTTCCCTTCGATGACGGTCGTCGCGCGATTCGACCGGACCGACATGCACCTCGCTGCGCTGCGCGCCTCGCCGAATGCGCTGATCCTGACGGGCGGCCGCCAGCCGAGCGGCTACACCATCGACGCGGCCAGCGCGAGCGGCGTCCCGCTCGTGCTCTCGCGGACCGACACGGAAAACACGGTGATCGCCCTCGAGCGGGTCTTCGAAGGGACCCGGTTCCGCGGGGAGCGGAAGCTGGAGCGGATGAGCGAACTGCTGGCAGGAACGGAACTGTTCGAGGCGCTGCTGCAGCCGGCCCCGGCAACGGCGTAGCGGTCCGCTCGGGCGCTCTTCGCGGAGGCACACTCCGGTTGCCCTGCGAGCACGGACGGCGGAGAACAGCAACCAGGGAGCGGGTTTATCCCCCGATGACGGGCCCGTCATCGGGCGCCTGGCCCGGCGGCGGCGCCGCGGTTCCGCGGGCCCCGAAGGGGTCGCGGTTCGGCCGCGACTGCGGCGCGGGAGCCGGAGGAGGAGCGGCCGGGCGGGCGGGCTGAGGTGCGGCTGCCCGCTGCGCGGGAGCCCGGGGAGCAGGCGCCGGCTGGGCGCTGTACTGGCGCGGCTGCGGCGGGCGCACCGGCCGCGCGCCGAAACCCTCGCGCGGGGGCTTTTCGAGGCCGCAGTAGGGACAGGCGACCCACGCGTAGCTCAAGGGCCTTCCGCACTGGCGGCACGGCTCTTTCAGCTGCGTTCGGCAGGAGGGACAGACGAGAAAGTCGTCCTGGACGCGGCGCTTGCAGGTGGGACAGGCCTTCTGATCTTCGAGTTCCTGGAGGAGCGCCTCTTCCTCGAGGGAGCGTTCGTACAGCTCCGCCAGCGTGTAGCGAGGCCGGACAATCAGGTAGACCCAGTGGCCCGGCAGGAAGAAGAGGAGGACGAGGAGAACGGCTACGGTCTGGAGGACCGGGTCGCGGGTGCGCTGGCGGATGTCCCGGTAGGTCCAAAAGACGAGTGCGACCCAAACGGCTGCGAGGTAGATGAGCAGCAGGGCGAGGACGTAGCGGACCGTTGCTTCCCAGGAGCCCCCGGGCCACGAATCGAACATCATCAGCTCCGGCGAGGGCACCAGCCCCGCATCACCTTACCGCAGGCGGCAGCAAGGCGCAGCCGTTGAATCGCTCAGCCGGGTGATCGAATGCTAGGATGCGGGAGTGAGTGCACCGACCGGGACGGCCGATATCCTCGCGGGGCTGAACGACGCGCAGCGCGCCGCCGTGACGCACGGGGATGGGGCGCTGCTGATCCTGGCCGGACCGGGGAGCGGCAAGACACGGGTCATCACCCACCGGATCGGCTGGCTCATCCGGGAGCGGCGCATTGCCCCGTGGCGCATTCTCGCGGTGACGTTTACGAACAAGGCCGCCCGCGAAATGCGCGAACGGGCCGCGCGCCTCATCGGCGAGGACGCGGAGGCGGTCCACATGGGCACCTTCCACGCGATGTGCGCCCGGTGGCTGCGCATCGACGGCGAAGCGGTAGGAGTGCCGCGCGAGTTCGCCATTTATGACGACTCGGACCAGCTCGGCGTGGTGAAGCGGGTGCTCGAAGAGCTGCGCATCGACCCCCGGCAGTTCGCGCCGCGGGGCATCCTGTCGCGGATTTCGGCGGCGAAGAGCGAGATGCTGACGCCGGAGGTCCTCCTCGGGCGGGTCCGGACCTACCAGGAGGAGGTGGCGGCCCGCGTCTACGAACGGTACGATGCCGCGCTTCGGCGGGCAGGAGCGCTGGACTTCGACGACCTGCTCCTGCGGGCGGTCGAATTGCTGCGCGTACCGGCGATGCGGGAAAAGTGGGCCGGCCGCTACGAGCATGTGCTGGTCGACGAGTTCCAGGACACCAACCCGGCGCAGTATGTGCTGGCGCGCGAGCTGGCGTCGGTGCACCGGAACATTACCGTGGTGGGCGACCCTGACCAGGGGATCTACTCCTGGCGCAGCGCGGATATCCGGAACGTCGAGCACTTCCGCCGGGACTTCCCCGAGGCGACGGTGGTGCTCCTGGAGCAAAACTACCGGTCAACCGCGCCCATCCTCCGGGCTGCGGAAGCCGTCATTGCGCGCAATCCCGGACGGCATCCTCGCCGGCTCTGGACCGAGCGGACCGGCGGCGAGCCGATCGTGACCTACGAGGCGTACAACGACGAGGAGGAGGGCGAGTTCGTCGCGCGGGAGGTCGGCAGGCTCGTCGCGGCCGGGCGGAGCTACCGGGACATTGCCGTGCTCTACCGGACGAACGCGCAATCGCGCCCCTTCGAAGAGGCGCTTGTCCGGCACCGGATTCCGTACCGGCTGGTTGGCGGCGTGCGGTTCTACGAGCGACGGGAGATCCGCGAACTGCTCGCGTACTTCCGGGTTATTCACAACCCCGCGGATGAGGCGAGCCTTGGCAGGATCATCAACGTGCCCGGCCGCGGCATCGGCGAACGCACGGTCGACCGGCTCCGCGAGCTGGCCGCTGCGCAGGGCACGAGCCTGTGGGAGGCATGCCGCTCGGCAGCCGACGGCCGGGCCGAGGGCATCGGGAGCCGCGCCGCAGCGGCCCTGCGCGGGTTCGTCGCCACCATGGAGGAGCTCAGGGAGCACCGGGACGAGCCGCTGGGCCGGCTGTTCGAGCGGCTGATCAACGCCGTCGGGTACGTGCGTTACCTCGAGGAGGGAGATGACGCGGAGGAGCGGATGGAGAACGTGCTCGAACTGCAGGCGTTGCTGGCGGAGTACGAGGAAACGGCCGGTGAGGGGAACGACCTTGCGACCTTCCTGCAGGACGTGGCGCTGGTGACGGACCAGGACACCCTCGACGGCCGCGGCCAGGGCGTGACGCTGATCACCCTGCACGCGGCAAAGGGGCTCGAGTTCCCGGTGGTGTTCCTGGTCGGGATGGAGGAGGGGCTGCTCCCGCACATCCGGTCGTTCGATGACCCGCAGCAGATGGCAGAGGAGCGCCGGCTCTGTTATGTCGGGATGACCCGCGCGATGGACCTGCTCTACCTGACGCGGGCCTACCGCCGGATGACGTTCGGCGCGAGCGCGGCGAATCCCCCGTCGCGTTTCCTGGCGGACGTACCGGCCGAGATCCGGCGCCCCTACGGGAACACCACCCGCGGGTACGTTGAGGCCGCTGCGGCGCTCGTCGACACCGACGACCTCGAGCCCGCGGAGACGCCGGTGTTCCCGGTCGGCACGCGGGTGGTCCACCCGAAGTTCGGAGAAGGCGTGGTGACCGACGCGCGGGCCAACGGCAGCGACACCGAGTACGTCGTCGAGTTCAATACCGCCGGGACACGCCGGCTGCTCCAGAGCTATGCGAAGTTGAGGGCGCTGTGAACGGCGAGCTGATCTTCCTTGTGCCGACGACGGTCGTGGCATGGGGCGACTGGTTTCGTGAGAACGGCCTCGTGATCGCCGGCGTCATCGCGGCGCTGGTGGTGCTGCGGTACGTGGTGCAGCGCGTGGTAAGCCGGGTCATTCGCTCGGCCGCGCTGCGGGCGGCCAGGACGCGGGCCGAGGACCCGGAAGTGGTGAAGCGGCGGGTGGATACGCTGCTCGCCACGCTGGGCTGGCTGTTCAACATCTTCCTGGCTCTCCTCGGCGCAGTGATCGTCCTCGACCAGCTCGGCGTCCAGGTATCGGCGCTTGTTGCGGGCGTCGGGGTGGCCGGGCTTGCCGTCGGGCTCGCGGCGCAGACGCTGATCAAAGACGTCATCAACGGGCTCTTCATCCTCGTCGAGGGACAGTACGCAGTCGGCGATGTGGTGCGGGTGGCAGGGGTCAGCGGACAGGTGGTCGAGATTACGCCCCGTCGGACGGTGCTCCGCGACCTCGACGGCAACGTCCACATCATCCCGAACAGCGCGATCACGGTCGCGACGAACATGACCTCGGGATTCAGCCGGGTCAATCTCAACGTTCTTGTGGCGTACGAGGAGGACCTCTCGCGCGTCATCCAGGTCATCAACGAGGAGTGCGAGCGGCTGGCCGCGGACCGGGCGGACGATTTCCTGAGCACTCCGGCGGTGGTCCGGGTGGACCGGCTTGCTGAGGACGGCGTCGAGCTGAAGGTCGTCGGCGACGTCAAGGCGTTCAAGCAGTGGGAGCTGATGGGCGAACTGCGGCGCCGGGTGAAAGAGCGGTTCGACCGGGAGGGCATTGAAATCCCGTACCGGCACGAAGTGCAGGTGCTGCCGAGGCCCCGGCCGCCGCAGCCGGGCGCGTCCGGGGGAGCAGCCGGCGCGGAAACCAGCCCGCGGAATTGACCTACTCGGCCGGGGCAGCCTCGCGGTGTGACCGTTCGGCGCGGACCTGGCGCGGGTCGAGCGGCTCCCCGCAGCCGCCGCAGACGAGCCGGGCTCCGAGGACATGGCCGCACTGGTGGGTGAGGGTCAGCGGCGGCCCTTCCGGCCCTGCCATCCAGCGGTCGCCCCACGAGAGCATGGCGACAAGCACGGGGTAGAGGTCGCGGCCCTTTTCGGTCAGGCGGTACTCGCAGCGGGGCGGCCGGTCCTGGTACTGACGCCGCTCGAGGACGCCATGTTCGACGAGGCGCTGGAGGCGGGCCGCCAGGACGTTGCGCGCGATACCGAGCCGCTGCTGGAAGTCGTCGAAGCGGCGGACGCCGTTGAAGGCCTCGCGGATGACGAGCATAGTCCACCACTCGCCGATGACCTCGAGCGTGCGGGCGACGGAGCAGGGCATCTCGGCGAAGCTGGTGCGGCGCATGGCGGGAGCATACCACACCGGCATGGCAAAGTTGCTGGCAGCAACCGACCCTGCGATTCGTCCGGCAGCAGAGCCCGGAGTAAGCTTTGCGCAACGCAACCCCATTTCCGGAGCAGAGCATGAGCTACGACCCGCGAGCCCGCAGCCGCACCCTCGTCGATGGCCCCGACCGGGCCCCGGCGCGTTCGTACTTCAAGTCGGTCGGGTACACGTCAGAGGACCTGAAGCGGCCGCTCGTGATGGTCGCGCATTCGTGGATTGGCACGATGCCGTGCAATTTCAACCACCGCGAGCTTGCTTCGGAAGTGATGGCCGGCGTCTGGGCGGCAGGGGGCACCCCGATGGAGGTCAATACGATTTCCATCTCCGACGGCATCTCGATGGGCACCGAGGGAATGAAGGCATCGCTCATCTCGCGAGAGCTGATCGCCGACTCGATTGAGCTGGCGGCGGTCGGCTACTCGTTCGACGCGGCGGTCATCATCGTTGGCTGCGACAAGACGATTCCGGCGGCGGCGATGGCCCTCGCCCGGCTGAATATCCCGGGGCTGATCCTCTACGGCGGGTCAATTGCGCCCGGCAAGTACCGTGGCCGTGACATCACCATCCAGGACGTCTTTGAAGGAGTGGGGCAGCACGCTGCGGGCAAGCTTTCCGAAGAGGAGCTTGAGGAGATTGTGGACGCCGCCTGCCCCGGGGCGGGGGCCTGCGGCGCCCAGTACACGGCGAACACGATGGCCACCGTAATGGAGTTCCTCGGGCTCTCGCCGATGGGCAGTGCGACCGTCGGTGCGACCGACCGGCGGAAGCGGAAGGTGGCGTTCCAGGCTGGCGAGCTGGTGATGAAGGTGTTGAATGACGGCCTGCTGCCGCGCGACATCCTGACCAGGCAGGCGTTCGAGAATGGCATCATCTGCGCTGCTTCGACGGGCGGGTCGACCAACGCGGTGCTGCACCTCCTCGCCATCGCGCACGAAGCCGGCGTGCCGCTCGACATCGACGATTTCGACCGCATCTCGGAGCAGACGCCGCTCATCGGGGACCTCCGCCCGGGCGGCCGCTACGTTGCGCTCGACATGGACCGGGCGGGCGGCACGCGTTTGCTGGCGAAGCGGCTGCTCGAGGCCGGCAAGCTCCACGGCAACGTGATGACCGTGACAGGGCGAACGATCGCGGAAGAGGCAGCCGAGGCGGTCGAAACCCCGGGCCAGGATGTCATCCTGCCCGTCGAGAAGGCGCTCAAGCCGACCGGGGGGCTGGTCATCCTCAAGGGCAACCTCGCGCCGGAGGGCTGCGTCATCAAGGTCGCGGGACACGAGCGGATGTACCACGAGGGCCCGGCGCGGGTGTTCGAGTGCGAGGAGGATGCGTTCCACGCAGTGACGACTGGGCAGATCCGGCCCGGCGATGTGGTGGTTATCCGGAACGAGGGTCCGAAGGGCGGGCCGGGCATGCGTGAAATGCTGGGCGTCACCGCGGCGCTGGTGGGCGAAGGCCTCGGCGAGTCGGTTGCGCTGCTGACGGATGGGCGCTTCAGCGGCGCGACCCGCGGCCTCATGGCGGGGCACGTGGCGCCCGAGGCGGCAGTCGGGGGCCCGATTGCGCTGGTGCGGGAAGGCGACATCATCAGTTTCGACGTGAAGGGTCGGAAGCTGACGCTCCACGTGGATGAGGCGGAGCTCGGACGGCGCCGGGCGGAGTGGAAGCCGCGCCCGCCAAAGTACACGCGCGGGGTGTTCGCCAAGTACGCGGCGCAGGTTTCGAGCGCCTCTACCGGCGCGGTCACGTCCTGAGGGGCGCCGGGGCCGCCTGCCAGGCGGCGCTCCTAGCGCCCCTGGACGCGAAGCTCGGTCGCTGCCGGCAGGACCGCTCCGGGGTAGGCGCCAGGGGCGATTTCCGGCATGTCGTGCGCGAAGACGCCGCCGCGTGTCGGCACGGTCCACACGTGGAGCTGCCACGGGGTGCGCGCCGTGAAGATGCCGGGGCAGTCCTGCCGGCTGGCGACGGTACGGACGGCGCTGCCGACGAAGCACAGGTTCTCGTGGTAGTGCCAGGCATCAAGCGGGCCGAAGTAGGACGGTGGCTCCTCGGTGACCCCTTCGGCGAGGAACATGGCACCGACGAGACGCCAGCTTCCATCGAGACGCTTGGTATAGAGCAAGACCTCGGGGCGGGCGGGGTCCATCTCATGCCCGTCGCGCTGGTAGTCGAGCCTGATGAAGTGGGCTGCGATGCCCGGGAGGTCCTGGGTGATCTGGATATAGCCGTCGGCCATGGCCCGCCGGACGTCCTCGTAGGGCGCGATATTCGCGCGGAGTTCGGCGACGAAGGCTGCGGCGCTGGCGAGCTGCTCGGCCGTCACGGGAATTTCTGCGTGGTGATGCTGGGCCGAGCCCTCACCCATCGGGTCCGAAGCACCGGGAACATCAGCTGCGTGGGTATGGCCATCGGCGGAGGTGACGAATTTTGCTGCTATGGCCGGGCCGACTGCCCGGGCGAGGGCAGGGTCGAGGACGACCACCTGCGCCCGGTCGTGGAGATGGCCTGCATCGTGGATGTGCCCGCCGCTATCGGCACGGGAAGCGAGCCAGATTGACCCGGCAGCGGCCACGCCGACCATCGGTAGGCCGGTCCCGCGGAGGAGCGAGCCCCAGAGGCCGTCGCCGCCGATGTTCCGCTCGTTCAGCCAGGTGACCGCGACCCCCAGAAGGCAGGCGGCCATGATGGCGGTTCCGGCGACGATCATGAGGTGTGACGGGTTGGCGAGTGAGAGTACGTCCTCGCGCTGTGCCAGGGTGACGTCCCGCGAATGGCGATAGACATCCCAGCCGAGCCCTGCGAGATGGAGCGCAAGGCCGGAAATCGCGCCGAGCCATAACGTCCGGTAGTGCATCGTTCTACTCCTCACGGGGAAGCGTACGCGAATGACGTTCGGGCCGGAAGCGGCGAAGCGCAAATGAGCGCGGGCCGGTATGCTTCGACCACCACGACGGGGCTCCCGACGGACCATGCCGATTCGCCGCCTCCTGATTGCGAACCGCGGGGAGATCGCCCTGCGAATCATGCGCGCCGCCGCCGAGCTCGGCATCGAGACGGTCGCCGTCGCCCCGGCGGACGACGCGGGCAGCCTGCACGTGCGCCGCGCGGATCGGCGTGTCGAACTGCCCGGCGCAGGGGTCGCGGCCTACCTTGACGGTGCGGCCATCGTACGGGCTGCCACGGAGTCGGGCTGCGACGCGGTCCACCCTGGGTACGGATTCCTGAGCGAGCGGGCGGATTTTGCCGCGGCGTGCGAGGGGGCCGGGCTCATCTTCGTGGGGCCGCGGCCGGAGACGCTGGCGGCACTGGGCGACAAGGTGGCTGCCCGGCAGCTGGCGATGGCCTGCCGGGTGCCGGTCGTGCCGGGGACGCCCGAGGCGGTCGACGTCACGCAGGCGCGGGAATTCCTCGCCAGCCTCGATGGCGCGCCGATGCTGCTCAAGGCTGTGGCCGGCGGGGGCGGGCGGGGTGTGCGGGTCGTCCGCGCGCCGGAGGAGCTCGAGGCGGCATTCGCCCGGGCCAGCTCGGAGGCAGCGGCCGCGTTCGGCGACGGCTCACTCTACGCCGAGCGGTTCATTGAACGTGCGCGGCACATCGAAGTGCAGGTCATCGGCGACGGGGCTGGCGGGGTCACGCACGCCTGGGAGCGGGAGTGCAGCCTGCAGCGGCGGCACCAGAAGGTCGTCGAGATTGCCCCGGCGCCGGGGCTCCCGGAAGGGCTGCGGGAGCAGCTGGTCGCCGCGAGCCTGGCGATGGCGCGCCAGCTGCGATACCGCGGCCTCGGGACGTTCGAGTTCCTCGTCGATGCCACGCGCCCGCTCGACAGCGGGTCGCCCTGGTACTTCATCGAGGCGAACGCCCGGCTCCAGGTGGAGCATACGGTGACTGAGGAAGTGACCGGCCTGGACCTGGTCGCGCTGCAGCTCGCTATCGCCGGGGGCGCGACCCTGGCCGAACTCGGACTCGGGGATGGGCCCCCGGCGCCGCGCGGCTTCGCCATCCAGGCCCGCGTCAACGCGGAACGGATGACGGCGACCGGGATGGCCTACCCGGCTGCAGGGACGGTCACTGCGTTCGCGCCGCCCGCGGGACCATTCGTCCGCGTGGACACGGCCGCGGCGGCGGGCGCCAGCATCAGCCCGGCGTTTGATTCGCTGCTGGCGAAGGTGGTCGTCCGCTCGCCGGCACCGGAGTTCGGGACGGCCGTCGCCCGCCTCCGCCGGGCGCTGGGCGAGTTCGAGGTGGCCGGCGTGGAGAGCAACCTCGGATTCCTGCGTGCACTTGCCGAGCGGCCGGAGCTGGCCGCGGCCGACCTGTACACCCGGTTCATCGATGACCACGCCGCGGAGCTGGTCGAGCGCGCCGCGCAGCTCGCGCCGCCGGCACCGGAGGCATCCCCTGCCGGCGCCCAGGTTGCGGGGGCCCGCATCGACACCAGCGACCCGCTGGCCGTGCTCGCTTACGGGAAGCGCCGGGCCGCTGCGTCGAGGCCTGAGCCCCAGCCGGTCGCCGAAGGTGAAGAAGCCGTCCGCGCGCCGCTGCAGGGCACCATCGTCGCCGTGCAGGCGGAGCCCGGGCAGAAGGTACGGGCCGGGCAGGTGGTGGCGGTAATGGAAGCGATGAAGATGGAGCACGAGGTGACGGCTCCATGCGCGGGGACGGTGGTGCGGGTCGAGGTTGGGCAAGGGGTGCCGGTGGTCGAGGGCGCCGTGCTGCTGACCATCGCCCCGGGCGAGGCCGACAGCGCGGCCGAAACGGGGACCGAGGAGGTCGACCTCGACCGCATCCGGCCGGACCTCGCCGAGGTGCTCGAACGGCGCGCGCGCACGCGCGACGAACGGCGGCCGGAGGCGGTCGCCAGGCGGCATGCGACGGGGCACCGCACGGCGCGCGAAAACATTGCCCACCTGTGCGACCCGGGGACGTTCATCGAATACGGGCCGCTGGTCCTCGCGGCACAGCGGGCGCGCCGGTCGCTCGAGGAGCTGATTGAGAAAACGCCGGCCGACGGCCTGGTCACCGGGGTTGGCAGCGTCAACGGCGAGCTGTTCGGGGACCCGGCGAGCCGGTGCGCGATTATGGCCTACGACTACACCGTGCTCGCGGGCACGCAGGGCGGCCAGAACCACCGCAAGACGGACCGGATCATCGACGTGGCCGAGCAGGGCCGCATGCCGTTCATTCTGTTCGCCGAGGGCGGCGGGGGCCGGCCGGGCGACACCGATATCGTTGCGAGCGCCCTTTCGCCTCCGACCTTCACGCGCTTTGCTCAGCTCTCCGGGCTCGTGCCGATGATCGGCATCACGACGGGGCGGTGCTTCGCCGGCAACGCAGCGCTGCTGGGCTGCTGCGACGTCGTGATTGCGACTGAAGATGCGAACATCGGGATGGGCGGCCCGGCGATGATCGAAGGCGGCGGTCTCGGCATCTACGCCCCGGAGGAGATCGGACCGACGTCGGTCCAGGTGCCGAACGGGGTGATCGATATCCTCGTCCGCGACGAAGCCGAGGCAGTCGAGACGGCGAAACGGTACCTCTCGTACTTCCAGGGCAGCCTGCCGACGTGGGAGGCCGCCGACCAGCGCCTGCTGCGGACGGTGGTCCCCGAGAACCGGCTCCGGGTGTACGACGTGCGAAAGGCGATACGGCTCGTCTTCGACACAGGGTCGGTGCTTGAGCTGCGGCCGAAGTTCGGCCTCGGCATCATCACGGCGCTGGCCCGGCTGGAGGGGCGGCCGGTGGGTGTGGTGGCGAACAACCCGGCGCACCTCGGCGGCGCGATCGATTCGGACGGGGCGGATAAAGCGGCGCGCTTCCTTCAGCTGTGCGATGCGTTCGACCTGCCGGTGGTCTACTTTTGCGACACACCGGGCATTATGGTCGGGCCGGAAGTGGAGAAGACGGCCCTGGTTCGGCACGCGGCCAGGCTGTTCCTCACCGGTGCGAACATCAGCGTGCCGACGTTCACAGTCATCCTGCGCAAGGCGTACGGACTGGGGGCGATTGCGATGGCGGGCGGGACGTACCACCGTCCGTTGTTCACGGTGGCCTGGCCCACGGCCGAGTTCGGCGGCATGGGGCTCGAAGGCTCGGTGAAGCTCGGCTATCGGAACGAGCTGGCCGCAATCGCGGACCCGGAAAAGCGGCGGGAGTTCTATGAAGCGATGGTGGCCCGCGCCTACGAGCGGGGAAAGGCGCTCAACCAGGCCTCGCTGTTCGAAGTGGACGACGCGATCGACCCGGCCGAGACACGGGACTGGCTGACGGGGCTGTTGCGCTCCATCCGGCCCGGCCCGCCCCGGACCACCAAGAAGCGTCCGAACATCGACGCCTGGTAGGACTGCGCAAGGGCGCTGGGCGGCGGGTGCCGGCAAGGGCAGCTGAACGGGAGGTGGTCCGGAGGAGGGGTCGGCTAGTACAGGCCGGGGACGAGGCGCCAGCGGACACGGGCGGCGTACGACTGGTAGTCGCTGGTTGCGCGGAGGACCCGCTCTTCGGCCTGGATGCGCAGGACCTGGAAGATGAGCACCGTGGCGAACACGAGCGCGTTCCACCACCAGAAGTTCGCCAGGAGGAACCCGGCGAGGGTGATGTTGTGGCCGAGGTAGATGGGATGGCGCACGAAGCGGTAGGGCCCGGCGGTTTTCAAGCCGCGGTTGGCCGCGACGACGCCGAAGCTCCGGCCCAGGGTGGCGAAGCTGACGATGACCCAGGTGAGCCCGACGACCTGGAGGGCGATCCCGTACCCTTCGAGCAGCCCGCCGCTGGGGTGGGGACGGGAGGCGAGTGCGAACCAGCCGCCGATGGTCGCGATGACCCAGTCGTAGACCCGGGTTGAGGTGTAGATGGGGCGGCGGCGCGTCAGGAAGATGCCAACGAGCAGCCCCTGTTCGATCGCGAAGAACGCGCTGGCGGCGGAGTGCCCCTCGAGGGCGGAGCGGCCGTGCGCGTAGAAGAAGAGGGCGCTTACCACCACGAGGGCCGCATCCTGGGCCAGCGAAACGCGGCGCTTCCACGGCGCTGGGGTAGAGGGCGCTGACGCCGCGGCGGATTGGTCCATGGTCAGTCTCCCTGTCGGTGCTGATTCACAAGGTCGTCATCTGTAAGGTCGGCAGTGCGGCCCGCCTGGTGCAGGCGGGAGGCGGGGAGGGCCGAGGAGAGACGAAGCGGTTGCACGTGGGTGACGGGCCTTTTGGGGCCCAGCGGGCCGGCCGAAGTTGCGAGTAGCTCCACCGATGGTGGCGCCCCGCCGGAAGGCGACCGACGCGACGGCCAAACCCGCAAGGGGTTCGCGGAGGTTCGACGGACGGCTCCGGGCCTGAGGGCCCGCAGGTCGGACGCTGACTATCGAGGGCGAACACACCCGGGGCAGGGACCCCAAAACGAGAGGTAGGAGTACCGACATGTCGAAGCTTCGCAACTGGGCCGTCAGCAAGGTCGCCGCGTGGCAGGCGCGCGACGAGGAAGGCCAGGGTCTCGCCGAATACGGCCTGATCCTCGCCCTCATCGCCATCGTCTGCATCGGCGCCCTCACGCTCCTGGGCGGCAACATCGCCAACGCGCTCAACAACGTCGCTGGCAGCATCTAGTTCGCAGGGCCGGTGACCCCGGCACTGCGACCAGCAAGGGAAGGGGTGGGGCACGACGGTACCCCACCCCTTCTGCCATCAGGCAGGAGTCCGCGGAATGCTGAATGCGGCAGAAGAAACCAGGGAACAGGGAACGGGAGAGCCGGGCACGCCCCGGCGTTCGGCTGTGCGGCGGCTGCTGCGGCGGTTCCGCGAAACGGAGACCGGGCAGGCGCTGGTGGAGTTCACCATGATCCTGCCGCTCTTCGTGCTCCTGTTCATGAGCATGGTCGAATTCGGGCGGGCCTTCCATACGTGGCTGCTGATTACGAACGCGGCCCGCGAGGGCGCGCGGGTTGCGGCGGTTCAGTCGGACCTTTCGACGGTACAGAACCGTGTCTACGGCAGCTTCTGCGCGAACTACCCCAGCCAGTGCAACATCGACCCGACCAAAGTGACCATTACAACGACGAACGTCCAGGGGTCGCGCGGGTCAATGGTCTCAGTGGATGTCGCATACCAGTTCCAGTTCGTGACGCCGATTGGCGGCATCGTTCGGATTGTTTCCGGCGGCAACCTCTCGGCGCCCACCATCCGCTCGCACGCGTCGATGCGGCTGGAGTAGAAAGCGCCGGGCAGCAGAAGGGAGGCGAGCCATGGTGCGTTCGCTGATTCGCAGAGTCTTTGGGGAGGAGCGCGGGCAGGCGTTGCCGCTGTTCGCGCTCTTCCTGCTCGTGTTTCTCGGTTTCGTCGCCATGAGCATCGATGTCGGGCGGTATGTCTGGGCGCGGACGCAGATGCAGGCGGCGGTCGATGCTGCTGCGCTTGCCGCCGCGCAGAGCATGCCGAGCCAAACGGATGCCGCAACGAAGGCCACCGAGTACTGGATGGACAACAGCGAGTTCATCCGGAGCCAGGGCACGAACGTCCAGTTCGCGGTGACGTACCCGGAAGGGAACAAGGCAGTCCGGGTGGAGGCGCGGGCGGATATTCCCACCTGGTTCGCTCGCCTCTTCGGCGTGGACCACTGGACCGTTTCTGCCTCAGGGGACGCCGAGTCGCAGGTGCTCGACATCGTCGTGGTGTTTGACATCTCGGGCTCGATGTGCTTCGACAGCTTCCGGCAGGTGGAGAACTCCGGCTCGTACATGATGAGCCCGGGACGGCTGACGCCGGCGGGCGGCTTCCAGTTTCCGCGGCTTGCTGCCAACATTAATGCGACGCAAACGACGATCCCGCTCAACGATGTCAGGATTTTTGCCAGCACGAACGCAGCAACGAACCGGAGCAATTTCGGCACGACGTTCAACACGACGACTCCGTACTGGCAGGTATCGGTCGGCTCGAACGCGACCTCCGTGCCCACATCCGCAAGCCTGCGGCCCGGGATCATCATGATCGATAACGAGCTGATGCGGATTACCGGCGTCAACACAAGCAACAATACGCTAACGGTTATCCGCGGCTACCGGAACGAGGCGACCGACACCAACACCGTTGCGACCTCGCACGCAGCAAACGCGGAAGTGTGGGCCAACCGCACCGGGTACAGCAGCACGAGCGACTACTGCCAGCTCGCGAGCTACTACACGCCGACGACGACCCAGAACGGGCCGCACCAGCCGTTCGATGCCGCGATCGACGCCGCAAAGTACTTCACCACGCTGTTCGACCAGCAGTACGACAAGATCGGCTCGGTCCGGTATTCGACGACGGCAGCAATCAGCCAGAACCTGACGTCGAACTTCTCGACGGTGCGGGGCAGCCTGGATGCCATCCTCTGGCCGGCCGGGGCCACGAATATCGCGCACGGGCTGGCCGTCGGCAGGCAGGTCCTCGACGGGCCCGGGAAACGGGCGAATGCGGTACGGGTCCTGGTCCTGTTGACGGACGGCGTTGCGAACACCTACTGCGGCAGCGCGACCTACAACCCAAGCGCCTACAACAGCACCTCGTGTTCCACCGGCAGCGGGGTGAGCCAGGCGGAGCAGCACGCCCGCCAGGAGGCGCAGCGCGCGCGGAACGGCGACATCATCATCTTCACGATTGGCCTGGGGAACGACCTGAACACGACGTTCCTGCAGGACATCGCCACGATCGGCGGCGGCAAGTTCTACCACGCGCCGACGACGGCCGAGCTGGACGAAGCCTTCCAGGCGGTCGCCGAGCAGACACACATTGCGCTGGTGCGGTAGGCCAGGCCCGGGACGTCAGAACGACATCCCCGCCGCTCCTGGCGGGGATGTCGCTTTCCCGGCGGATTCCGTCGGCGGTCTGTGGGGGAACTGCAAGAGCGCCGATATAGCAAGGGGAGGAGTGCTCACGTGAACAGATCGATTGCAGCAGCTACCAGTGGTTCGAGCCGGAATCGCGGCGTGCTCTTGCTCGCCTGCGCCTTCGGCCTCCTGAGCGCCCTGCTCGTCTTCGCGTTCCTGAACGGGCGCGGGGGCGAGAAGGACCTGAGCGGCGAGATATTCGCCGGCGAAGGTGCGGAGACGGTGGTGGTCCTGACCCGGAACGTCGCGGTCGGCGAAAAGATCACGTCCGACATGCTGACAACGCGCACCATCCCGGCCACGGCGCTCCTGCCCGGGCGGGTGAAAGACAGCGAGATGTCTTCGCTGGTCGGCAAGGTGGCCACGGCGCCGATGTACGCGGGCGAGCAGGTGATCGACGCGAAGGTCACCACGTACGTCGGGCAGGACACGCTGGCGTACAAGGTGCCGCAGGGGATGCGGGCGATATCGCTCCAGGTGCCGCACGAGGCGTGGATTGCAGCCGGGCTGCCGCAGCCGGGTGACCGTGTGGACATCCTCGGGATTACCACGCTGAGCAAAGTGGACCCCCTGACCGGCGAAGAGAAGCCGAACGTCGTGGCGGGGTACATCGCCCAGGACGTCGAAGTGCTGGCGGTGGCGCAGACCGTTGTGAAGACCGTTCCGAAGGTGGACGGCGGCAGCAACGGCTCGGGCAGCGCGGCAGCCTCGGGGCCGTCAGCGGCGACCTCGGGGGCGGTGAAGCAGGAGAACGCGACGTACGAAAAGGCAATTTCGATCACGCTGGCGCTGCCGCCCGACCTCGCGGCCAAGGTAGCGCTCATCGACGCGATGCGGGACGACGTGGGCCAGTACCGGATTCTGCCGCGGCAGAAGGGCGACGCCGACCCGATCACGGGCAAGCAGGTATGGACGTACGACGACCTGTTCCCGGTCCGGTGACGCGGCTGGGGTAAGTGTTCCGCGGGCGCGGCGAGGCCGCCGTGCCCGCTCCAGTATCAGATGACGCAGGCCCCTGGTGGTCGCCGGGGTGCAGACGGTGGAGGAAACGACGACGATGGCACGAGTACCGCAGCTTCTCGTGGTTGACCCGGACCGGGAGAGCTCGGCTGAGCTGGCGAAAACGCTGCAAATGCTGGGCTTCGGGATTCTCGGGACTGCCGGGTACGGTGTGGAAGCGTTCACGCTCTGCTTCCAGATGCGGCCCGACCTGGTGCTGATGCGGATCGAGGAGCCGCTGGTGCGCCCGGTGCAGACACTCTCGCGGATCAACGATGGGCTGCCCGACCTGCCCATCATCGTGTTCTCCACTGAGGCGAACATCCGCCTGATGCGGCAGTCGATGGTGGGCGGGGCCTCGGATTACCTGGTCGAGCCGCTGGACCCGGAAGAGCTCGAAAGCTCGATCATGAAGGTCCTCGAGAAGAAGGAGCGGGAGATGATGCGGCGCCGCGGCGAGCTCGCCGACCCGGTGGCGCAGGGCACGATCATCACCGTTTTCGGGGCCAAGGGCGGCATCGGCAAGACGACGATTGCTTCGAACCTGGCGGTGGCGCTCGCAACAGAGGCGCACCAGACGGTGGCACTGGTCGACATGGACACCCGCTTCGGCGACGTGGCCATCACGATGGATATCCCGGTTGAGCGGTCGATCGCCGACCTGGCCCGGAACCTGGACAACGTCGACCGGAACACGCTGCGCGAGTACCTCGTTGAGCACGAGTCGGGCGTCCGGATTCTGCCGGCGCCGACCCGGCCGGCGGACTGGCGGAACCTGACGTCGGCGCACATCCGCGACGTCGTCGACGTCCTCTCCCAGACGCACGACTTCGTGATCCTGGATACGCCCGGGACATTCAACGAGATTGTGGCGGCGGCGATCGAGGTCGGGACGATGATCCTGCTCATCACGACACTCGACATGGCCAGCATCAAGGACACCGTCCTGGCGCTCGAGATGCTGCACGAGCGGTTCGGCAACGATGACGAGCGGATCAAGGTGGTGCTGAACCGGGCCGGCGTCGACACCGGCGTCCGGGAGAGGGACGTCGAGCGGACGCTGGACACTGCCCTGTGGTGGAAGATTCCGCAGGACACCGAGGTAGTGAAGGCCGCGCAGCTCGGGCGACCGATTGTGCTGAGCCGGCCGAACAGCAAGGTTGCCGTCGAGATCCGGGAGATTGCCCGGGCGCTCGCCGGGATCCGGGCGCGTTCGAAGGCGAAGAAGAGCGGCGGCCTGGGGAGCCTGTTCGGGGGCCTGTTCAAGAAGAGCGCCTAGGAGACCACGCGCAGCGAGGAGATGAGCCATGCCGGATGACATTCGCGACCGACGAGCAGCTGGAGACGACGAACGCCCGGCATTCGGCTGGGGCGCGCGCCGGCGGATTCTCCCGCCGGGACCGGTTGGCGGACCGCCACCGGCAGCACAGGGTCCTGCCGGCCCGGGGGCTCCCCCGCCTGGGAATCCCGAGGCCCCGAAGCTCCGTCCATCCGGCCAGCTTGGACGGCCGGGGCCGGGGAAGCCGTGGGGCCACGTCGAACCGGCGGCACCGCCCCCGCCGCCGGGCATCCCGGGTCAGCAGCGCGGGGGCGCCATGCTGCGTCCGGCGGCTCCTGCTCCTCCGCCACAGGACGCCGCGGCAGGGCCCGGCGGTGCGCTGCGGCCGGTACGGCCCGTCCAGGTGGATGCACCGGGCGGCCGCGCGGCGGGCGCCAATGCGGTCGCCGAGGCGACGAAGATCCGGCTGCACGAACTCCTCATCGAAGAGCTGGAACATGGCGCGCTGGAAGGGCTCGCCCCGGAGCAGCAGCGCGAGGCGGTCATCAAGGCGGCCCGAGAGTTGCTCGTGCAGGAGGGGCTCCAGCTCGGCGGGATGCCGCGCGACGAGCTCCTCGAGGCGGTGGCGGACGAGGCCCTCGGGCTCGGCCCGCTTGAGCCGCTGCTGCGCGACCCCTCCATCTCGGAAATCATGGTCAATGACATCGACAAGGTGTAC
Source organism: Tepidiforma bonchosmolovskayae (assembly GCF_008838325.1). Taxonomy (GTDB): domain Bacteria; phylum Chloroflexota; class Dehalococcoidia; order Tepidiformales; family Tepidiformaceae; genus Tepidiforma; species Tepidiforma bonchosmolovskayae. Next base: position 223,051 of record NZ_CP042829.1, read on the forward strand.
TTCGAGCGGGAAGGGCGCATCTTCCGGAGCCCGGTGCGGTTCCGTGACAAGGCGCACGTGATGCGCATCATCGAGCGGATTGTGGCGCCCCTCGGCCGGCGCATCGATGAATCGAGCCCGATGGTGGACGCCCGCCTGCCTGACGGTTCGCGCGTCAACATCACCATTCCGCCGGCCTCGCCGAAGGCGCCGACGATCACGATCCGAAAGTTCCGCGCCGACAAGATGCGGATGGCGGACCTGATCGCGGTTGGCGCGCTGAGCGAGCAGACCGCGGAGTTCCTCGCGATGTGTGTGCGGGCACACCTGAACATCGTCATCAGCGGTGGTACGGGCACCGGGAAGACCACGTTCTTGAACGCGCTCTCGGCGTTCATCCCGAACACGGAGCGGATTATCACCATCGAGGATCCGGCCGAACTCCGGCTGCAGCAGGACCACGTCATTACGCTCGAAGCGCGGCCTGCGAGCATCGAAGGGAAGAACCAGATCAAGCAGCGCGACCTGGTCCGCAACTGCCTGCGCATGCGGCCGGACCGCATCATCGTCGGCGAGGTACGCGGCGAGGAAGCGTTCGACATGCTGCAGGCGATGAACACGGGCCATGACGGGTCGATTTCGACGATCCACGCGAACAACCCGCGCGAAGCCCTTTCCCGCCTCGAGAACATGGTCCTGATGGCGGGCATGGACCTTCCGTCGCGGGCCATCCGCGAACAGATCGCCTCGGCGATCCACATCTTCGTCCAGCTGAGCCGGCTCCAGGACGGCTCGCGCAAGGTGACCCACGTGACCGAGGTCAGCGGCATGGAGGGCGACACGATCACCCTGCAGGACATCTTCCTGTTCAAGCTGGACCGCGTGGACGAGGACGGGAAAGTGCACGGGTCGATGCGGCCGACGGGGATTCGGCCGGGGTTTGCGCACAAGTTTGCGATTGCCGGCATCGAGCTGCCGAACAACCTGTTCGGCACCGGGGAAGGATGGTAGGCGGCATGCTGATTCTCGTCGCGCTTTCGACCGGGGCATTCGCGACGCTCCTGGTTCTCTGGCTCTTCGGGTTCGGCGCCTCGAGCGTCGAAGCATCGGCGCGGCTGAAGAAGCTGCGCGAGGTCGAAGCCCAGCTCCCGGCGGAGACCCGGGCACGACTGCGGCGTCGGACTGCGGTGAACTTCGCGGGCATTACCCTCATCTCGGGGAACATCGCTGCGAACTGGTCGCGCGACCTTGAGCGGGCGGGGCTGACGCTGAACGCGAAGGAGTACTTCACCCTCCGGGTGGTCGTGTCCGTCCTGTTCGCCTTTGTCGGGGTCGTGCTGCTGCCACTGCCGATTTTCGGGGTGATGCTGGCGCCGCTCGGCTGGCTCCTGGTGGGATTCTGGCTGAAGCGCCGAATGGCGAGCCGCCTGCACAAGATGGAAGGCCAGCTGGTGGAGCTCCTCCAGATGCTTTCGAGCGGGCTGCGGGCGGGCTTCGGCCTTCTGCAGGCGATGGAGGCGGCCGCGGAACAGATCCCGGCACCGCTCTCGGTGGAGATTCGGCGGACACTGCGGGATACAGCGATGGGTGCAAGCGTCGAACAGGCGCTGCAGGCGCTGAACGACCGCGTAGGCAGCCCGGACTTCGACATCGTGATTACGGCAATCCTGATCCAGCGGAGCGTTGGCGGGAACCTGGCTGAGATTCTCGACAACGTGGCGCACACAATGCGCGAGCGTGAGCGGATCAAGGGCGAGATTCGCACCCTGACGTCGCAGCAGCGGCTCACCGGTTACGTTATCGGTGGCATCCCAATCGGCCTGCTGATTATCTTCTACATGATCAGCCCGGAATTCACGGGGCTGCTGTTCACCGACCCGCTCGGCCGGCTGATGCTGATGGGCGCGTTTATCAGCGAGGTCATCGGCTACCTGATTATCCAGAAGATCGTGAACATCGAGGTGTAGCGCGATGGAGCTGCTCATTGCCTTCAGCACGTTTCTCTTCATCACCCTCATGACGTACGGGCTGCTCTATCGCTCCACCGGCAACTCGGCGATGGACATACGGCTCGGCGGGCTCCGGTACACCCGGCCGGCGCGGGAGGCGCTGCCCGACCCCGAGGCGGCGTTCACCCAGCGCGTCATCAAGCCGCTGCTCGCGAGCCTCAACCGGCAGATCAATGCGATTCTGCCGTCGTCCATCGAAGAGCGGGTCGAGATGGCGCTTGTCCAGGCGGGCCTGCGCATCAAGCCCGGGCAGTTCATTGTCCTGGTCGCCATCTTCGCCGGGCTGCTGCCGCTACTCGGCCTGGTGTACTCCATGAGCGCCGGGCTCGATGCGCAGCGAACGCTGCTGGTGTTCGTCGTGATGAGCGGCCTGGGGCTGTACGCGCCGCGCATCTTCCTCCTTGGCCGCATCCGCCGCCGCCAGAAGGAGATCTGGAAGTCACTGCCGGACGCCTTTGACCTGATTACGGCATCGGTCGAGGCCGGCCTGGGTATCGACGCAGCGTTCACCAGGGTGATCGAGAAGGTGAAGGGTCCGTTTGCGGAGGAGCTGACCCGGACGATGCGGGAGGTGCAGATGGGGCGCGCCCGGCGGGACGCCTTCCTCGATATGGCCGACCGCACCGGCGTGGATGAACTGCGTCAGCTCATCAATGCCATCGTGCAGGCCGAGGCGATGGGAATCTCCATCGGCGGCGTCATCCGCGTGCAGACCGGCGTCATCCGGACGAAGCGGCGGCAGCGGGCCGAGGAGGCGGCCTTTAAGGCACCGATCAAGATGGTCTTCCCGCTCGTCTTCTTCATCTTCCCGGCCATCATGATCGTCATCGGCGGGCCAGCCATTATCCAGCTGAAGAACCTGTAGTCAGCCGAAGCGGTCGAACCACAGCAAAACGATGACGGCCCCGGCCGCGAGGTAGGGGCCGTAGCTGTATGTTGCGCCCCTGCCCCGGAGCAGGATGAGCACCGCTGCGACGACACCGGCGAGAAGGATGCCAATCAGCAGCGCCGTCATGACCGCGGGCCAGCCGGTCAGCAGTCCGATGAGGAGGATCAGCTTGGCATCGCCGATACCGAAGGCCGTTTCGCGCGAGCGGGCAGCGGCCCCGGCGAGCCCGCCGAGGAGCAGGAGCAGCGCCGCGGCGGCGAGCCCGGCTGCCCCGCCGAGCAGCACGTCCCAGGTCGACCGGTCCTGCCAGAGTGGAGCGGCGGCGAGCGCCGCCAGGATGCCCGGGTAGACCAGGACGTTTGGGATGCGACGCCGGTCGAAATCGGTGGAGCTGACGGCAACCAGGAGCAGGCAGAAGCCCGCGGTGAGGAACGGCTGCATCCCGCCCGGGTGACCAGAGCGAAACGCCAGGGCCGCAACGAGCGCGCCGGCGGGCATGGTGAAAGCCCGCAACGCGAAGAGGCGGCCGCCAACCGCAGGGTCCTCGCGGAAGGCAGGCTCGCGGTAAAGGCCGTGCTGGACAGCCGGAAACCAGAAGCCGGCAACCGCACCGGCGAGCCCAGCAGCGAGCTGCGGAAGCCCGTCCACGGGCGGACTATGGGCGCTCGGCCGGCTAGCGGCAATTGCCGGCCGGTATCAGGACGGGGGCGACTCAAGATCGGCGCGGAGCTCGGCGAGGAGGTCGGGGGACACCTCGACAAAGGGGCCCCCGAGGCGATCGTTCCAGCGGGCCGCGAAGGCGAGGACATCGGCGTCGGGGGCTGGGGCTGCTCTCCGGGGAATGAGGGGAGAGGCGCCGCCGCCGAGCGCTTCGAAGGTGGTCTCCTCGAGCAGGACGGAAAGCGCATCCCGGAGGTGCTTCCGGGTGATGGCTGGTTCGAGCCGGAAAGCGGCAAGGGACGATGCGGTGGAAAGCAGGTCGGCAAGGCGGATGCGCGGGGGCTCGACGGTCACGGCGTCTCAGTCGTCGGCGTCCTCAAGCTGAAGGTCGCGCCTGCGCCGCTCGCTGCCGGATTCGACGAAGCGTTCGACGGCGCGGGCGAAATCGACGAGTTCGGCTGGGGACATGCTCTCCATGAGGCCGGCGGCGTAGTCGCGCAGCTCTTCCCGGAGGGACTCGACGACCGCCCGGCCGCGGGGCTCAAGCCAAATGCAGATGCTGCGCCGGTCGTTGGGAGCGACTTCGCGGCGGATGAATCCGCCCCGTTCGAGGCGTTCGAGCAGGGCCGAGACGGAGGGGCGGGTGACGTAGAGGCGCTCGGCGAGCTCTGCGTTGCTGAGGCCTTCCTGTTCGGCGAGGTGGCCGAGCAGGCGCAGCTGTGTCACGGTGAGGTTCTCGCGGTCCCAGAGGGTGAGGCGGATGGGGTCGAGGAGTGCGCTTGCCCGGAAGAGCGCGGAGATGGCGCGTTCGAGTTCCGGGGTGCGGGGCTGTCGTTTCACGTGGCTCCTCCGGTTTTCGCGAATTCCGCCCGTGTCCCCGGCAGGATTCTGGAGGGAGCCGCGAGGACGCGCAAATGCCTGGATGCGATGGAGCGGCACCGGGGAAGTTCGCACGGCGCTAAGGATTCTGCTAGACTCGCGCGACACAAGGAGGTTTCGAATGAAGTTCGGGATTTTCTACGAGCATCAGCTGCCGCGGCCGTGGGACGAGGGGGCGGAACTGAAGCTGTTCCAGGACGCGCTGGACCAGGTCGAGCTGGCGGACCGGCTGGGCATCGACTTCGCCTGGGAGGTCGAGCATCACTTCCTGGAGGAGTACTCGCACTCGTCCTGCCCGGAGGTGTTCCTGGCGGCGGCCAGCCAGCGGACCAAGAACATTCGGCTTGGGCACGGGATTAAGCTGATGCCGCCGAACTACAATCCGCCGGCCCGCATTGCCGAAGAGATTGCGACGCTGGACCTTGTTTCGAACGGGCGGGTGGAATTCGGGACCGGCGAGTCAGCTTCGCGGGCCGAGCTGGAGGGGTTCAACATCAACCCGGCCGAGCGGCGGGCGATGTGGCTTGAGACGACCGAACAGGTCTGCAACATGATGGCGATGGACCCGTACCCGGGCTACCAGGGGAAGTACTTCTCGATGCCGGTGCGGAACGTGGTGCCGAAGCCGGTGCAGAAGCCGCACCCGCCGCTGTGGGTGGCGTGCTCGAACCGGGACACCATCCATCTCGCGGCGCAGCTGGGCATCGGTGCGCTGACATTCGCGTTCGTGGATGCGGCGGAAGCGAAGAAGTGGGTGGACGACTACTACGAGACGTTTAAGCGGGAGTGCGTACCGATCGGCCACACCGTGAACCCGAACATCGCGATGGTGACGAGCTTCTCGATTCACCATGACCGCGAGGAGGCGTTCCGCCGCGGCTTCGACGGCTTCAAGTTCTTCCAGTTTGGGCTCGGCCACCATTATGTCTTCGGGCACCACAAGCCGGGCCGGACCAACATCTGGGCAAACTACGAGAAGGTGAAGGCTGCGATGGGCGCCGAGCAGCTCGACTTCCTCGGCGGCGGCACGGGCGGAATCGGGACGCCGGAGGACCTGCGCCAGCACCTGCGAAAGTTCGCCGATGCGGGGGTCGACCAGACGGTTTTCATCCAGCAGGGCGGGAAGAACCGGCACGAGCACATCTGCGAGGCCCTCGAACTGTTCGCCGCTGAAGTGATGCCGGAGTTCAAGGAAGAAGAGGAGCGCCGGCAGAAGCAGAAGATGGACGAGCTTGCCCCGTACATCGAGAAGGCGATGCAGCGCAAGCAGTGGATGCGGGAGCTGACGGACGACGAGATCCCGACGTATGCGGCGTACGGCGCCATGATTGCCGAGGTCGATACGTCGAACCTCGAGGGGGCCGCGCGCATTCGCGCGGAGCGCTGGAAGAAGATGCGCGAGGTGCTCGCGAAGGTCTGAGGCGCGCGGTTTCCGCTGGAGGCTGGTGGCCCTCTCCGCCCCGGGAGGGCCACCGCGCTGCCCGGGGAAGCCCGCCGCCGGTTCAGTCAGCGATATCCGGCGTCCGTTTCGGCGGGGGCGACCCGAGACCGCCCATTGGCGTGAGCTTCGACATGTCGATATCGAGCAAGCAGGGCCCAGCGGAGGCAAGCCCGCGTTCGAGGGCGGCGCGGAAGGTGGCTGGTGAGTCGACCGCCTCGGCGGGAACCCCCATACCCCGGGCGACCTGGACGAAGTCCGGCGTTGCGAGGTCGACCCCGAACTGGCGGCCTTCGAACGTGCGGGCCTCGATCGTGCGGAGGACGCCGTAGCCGCGGTCGTTGAAAACGCACACCACAACCGGCACGCGGTACTGCGCGGCGGTCGCCAGCTCGGCGATGTTGAGCATGAATCCACCGTCGCCCTGGATAACGACTGCGGGACGGCCGGCTCCGATGGCGGCGCCGATTGCGAGCGGCAGGGCGGGCCCGATAGCGGCGGATGTCGGATAGATGGACGTCCGTGGGGCGAGGACCGGGAGGATGCGGTTGCCCCAGAGGTAGGCCGGGACGGTGGCATCGCGCACGATGAGCGCGTCGCGGGGAGCCAGCTCACGGATTGCGTCCATGATGGCCGCGTAGTCGGGGCCGATTTCGCGCCTGATTTGGGCCAGGGCCGCCGCACGCAGGTCGGCGGCGCGCGCAGCGAACGCCGGCTCCATGCGGACATCGGCGAGGTCGCGGGCCAGGGCCGCCAGTGCGAGGCGCGCATCGCCGACCACGGGGACGTCGGCGGTGTAATTTCGGCCGATGACGCCCGGGTCGGCGTCGATGTGGATGAGCCGGGCCGGCCAGCGCAGCGACCAGTTGCGGGTCGCGCCGGCCTGGAAGCGGGTGCCGACGGCAAGGATGACGTCGGCCGTATCGAACAGCTCCTGGAGCGCCGGGTGGGCTGAGAGCGGGCCGAGCGCGAGGGGGTGGTCCTCCGGGATTGCCCCGCGCCCGTTCGCGGAGGTGACGACCGGGGCGCCGAGCGATTCGGCCAGCTCCTGGAGTTCAGCTTCAGCGCCGGACGCGAGGACGCCGCCGCCTGCCCAGATGAGGACCCGCCTGGCGCCCCGGAGGAGGTCGGCAGCCCGGGCGAGGGCATCGCGGCCGGGGCGAATCCGCGGCCAGCCTTCGATGTGAGGGATGTCAACCTCGGCGCGGGTGTACTGCAGGTCGATCGGGATTTCGACGGCGCCGGGAGCCGGGCGGCCGGTATGGATATCGCGGGCCACGGCGACGATGGTCTCGGCGATCTCCTCGGTGCGGCGCACGCTTTCAGCGCGCCGGGTGACGGTCCGGAGCATGGGCAGCTGGGCCTCGGCTTCGTGGAGGAACCCCTTCCCTTTGCCGTAGTAGAGCGACTCGACCTGGCCGGTGATCAGGAGCACGCGGCTGGAGGCGAATTGCGCCTCGTAGAGGCCCGTCATCGCATTGGTGGTCCCGGGGCCGGTGCTGGCGATCGCCACGCCAAGCCTGCCTGTTGCCCGGGCGTAGCCATCGGCAGCATGAAGGGCGCCCTGCTCATGGCGGACGGCGACCGGGGTGATGCCGCCGAGGCGGTGAATGGCATCGTAGATGGGGATATTGTGGACGCTGACGATACCGAAGACGTGTTCGACGCCAAGGGCGCGCAGGGCTTCGTAGACGGCTTCGCCGCCGGACATTTCGCGCACGGCTGCCTCCGGGGGCACAGGTAGTGGCCCGGACGCTACCGGCGCCCGGGCGGGGGTGTCAACGCAGCGCCATCACCACCGGAAGGCTCCGGCGCGCCAGTCGGCCTCGTAATACGGAGCCACATGCGTGCCGGGAGGGATGATGCGGTCGATCGCCTTTCGGTCTTCATCGGTGATGGTGACCTCGAGGGCGCCGAGGTTGTCCTCGAGCTGCTCCATGGTCCGCGGGCCGATGATCGGGCTGGTGACCCCGGGCTGGTGGATGCACCAGGCGAGCGCGAGACGGGAGATAGTGGTGCCTTTCTCCCTGGCAAGAGATTCGAGGGGTTCGACCACATCCCAGATGGCTTCGTTCATGCGGCGCCGGTAGAGGGGGTTGGCGTCGAGGTTGGCGTAGCGGCTGTCCTCGGGCGGGGGCGCGTTCCGGCGGTATTTCCCGGTGAGGAGCCCGCCGGCAAGCGGGCTCCAGGGGATGATGCCGAACCCGTAGGCCTGGGCCATTGGGAGGAGTTCCCGCTCGATGCGGCGGTCGAGCAGGTTGTACGGAGGCTGTTCGCAGACGAAGCGCTCAAGCCCGTACTCCTTCGCGACCCAGAGGCTTTCGACCAGCTGCCAGGCGGCGAAGGTGCTGCTGCCGATGTACCGCACCTTGCCGGAGCGGACGAGGTCATCGAGCGCGCGAAGTGTCTCGTCAATCGGAACATCGGGCTGGGGCCGATGGACCTGGTAGAGGTCGATCCAGTCGGTCTTCAGGCGGCGGAGGCTGGCTTCGCACTGCTCGATGATGTGGCGCCGGGTATTTCCCATGGCGTTCGGGTCGTCGCCCATGCGGCCGTGGACCTTGGTTGCGAGGATGACCTGGCTGCGGCGGCCGTTGCGCTGGAGCGCCTCGCCGACGGCCTCTTCGCTGCGCCCCTGGTTGTAGACGTTGGCGGTATCGATGAAGTTGATGCCGGCATCGAGGGCGCGGTCAATGATGGCTGCCGAGTCGGCGGGGGAGGTTTTGCCGCCGAACATCATGGCGCCGAGGCAGAGGGGGCTGACGCGGATGCCGGTTCGGCCGAGCGGTCGGTAATCCACCTGGAACACCTCCGGGGAGTGCTGCGGGGGCAGCGTACGCGAAGCGCAACTGACCCGCAGCAGCCGGGGTCCGGGGGAGGTGCAGGCGAGGGAGAGGCCGGCCGGTCAGCGGCGGGTGCCGTCCCTGCCCGTGCGTTCGACGAGTGCGCGGAAGAACTCGAGGCGGTCGGGCGTCACCTGCTCCGGTGCGTACCGCCAGGTCCAGTTGCCTTCAGCGCGGCCGGGATGGTTCATGCGGTGGCTGCCATCGAGGGCAAGGAGGTCCTGCATGGGGATGATGGCAGTTTCGGCGACGCTTTCGAGGGCCACACGGACGAGGTCGTCGACAATGCGTGACCCGTCGATGCCGAGTTCGCGGCGGACGTTGTCGCGCTCCCATTCGGGGAGGCTCGTCCACCAGCCGAGGGTGGTGTCGTTGTCGTGGGTACCGGTGTAGACGACCTGGTTTTCGCGGTGGTTCCGGGGAAGGTACGGATTGTCGGGGTCGCCGCCGAAGGCGAACTGGAGGACGGCCATCCCGGGGTAGCCGAGCTCGTCGCGGAGCGCGCGGACGTCGTCGGTGATGATGCCCAGGTCTTCGACGATGATGGGCAGCCGCCCGAGGGCAGCTTCGAGGGCGTCGAAGAGGGCGCGGCCCGGGCCGGGCACCCAGCGGCCATTGACAGCGGTCGGTTCGTCGGCGGGGATGTGCCAGGCTGCGACGAAGCCGCGGAAGTGGTCGACCCTGAGGGCATCGAAGAGGTCGAGGGCGCGGCGGAAGCGGGCAATCCACCAGGCGTAGCCATCGGCGCGCATGGCATCCCAGTCGTAGAGCGGGTTGCCCCAGCGCTGCCCGGTGTCGCTGAAGGCATCGGGCGGAACGCCGGCGACGACGGCTGGGTTGCCGCTGGCATCGAGGAGGAAGAGGGAGCGGTGGGCCCAGTGGTCGGCGCTGTCGCGGTCGACGAAGATGGGCATATCGCCGATGAGGAGGATGCCGCGCGCGTGTGCGGCATCCCGAAGCTCCTGCCACTGGAGGTCGAACACGTACTGCAGGAAGCGGTGGAACTCGACCTCGTCGGCGAGGGCGGTGCCGGGCGTCGGCCGCGAGGGCGGGTAGTTTCGGTACTCGGCCGGCCACTCCCACCAGGGCTGGCCGGTGAGTTCGCGCAGCGCTTCGAACAGGGCGTAGTCATCGAGCCAGGGGTGGGCCGCGGCGAATTCGGCAAGGCGCGGCCTGCAACCCTCGGCGACGAAGCGTTCGAACGCCCGCCGGAGGCGCGGGAGCCGCGCTGCGCGAAGAGCGGCGAAGTCGACCCGGTTCGGGGTGCCGAAGGGCGCAAGCTGCGCGTCCTGGGGCGCGAGCCAGCCGCGGCGGGCAAGCCATTCGAGGTCGATCAGGCGGTCGTCGCCGGCGAACGCAGAACGACCGGCGTAGGGCGAATCGTAGGGACCCGGCGGACAGACGGGCAGCATCTGCCAGGCGCGCGCGCCGGCCCGGCTGAGCAGGTCGACGAAACGATGGGCCGGTGCGCCGAGGGTGCCGGGGTGCGGGAGGGAGGTGGCGTGGAGCAGGATGCCTGCGAGTCGCTGGCCCATCATGCCGGGAACGCCAGGCGCTCGAGTTCGGCCAGCGAGAGGCGGGCGACCCGGCGGCCGTGCGCAAGGAGTGCCGCCACATCGCCGCGGGCCTGCGCCGCTTCCAGCTGCGCGAAGGTGAAGGGCTCCCCGGGCACAGGGAAGTCGACGCTGGGCGGGTCCTCGACCACAAGGAACACGCCGGTGTTCGGGCCGCCCTTGTGAAGCTGGCCGGTCGAGTGGAGGTAGCGGGGGCCGAAGCCGATGGTCGTCGCCACGCGGAGGCGGTCACGGAAGGCGTGACGGGCGCGCTCAAGGCGGTCAGCGGTCGTGCGGTCGCGGGGAAGGTAGGCGAGGATCGCGAGATAGTCGCCGGGGCGGATGCTCGCGAGGACGTCGGCGGGTGCCGGCGTCACGGGCTCGGGGGCAACGCCTTCAAGGAGCCGGCGGGCCAGCCGCTTGGCTTCCTCGACGTTGGGCTGGTCGAACGGATTGATGCCGAGGATGTGCCCGGCCACCGCGGTGGCGAACTCCCAGCGGAAGAACTCGGCAGCGAGGTCGAGGGGGCCGATGGCAGGAAGCCGGACCACGGGCTGCCCGGAGGCTTCGAGCTCGGCGAGCCCATCGAGCGGGCCGTACGCGACGAAGAGGCGGTCGTCGCCGTACACCGACGGCGGACCGATTCGCTCGCCCTCGACGGGGAGGATGCCGCGGCCGTGCTTCCCGGTCGATTCGGCGACAAGCTGCTCGATCCAGTGGCCGAGACCTTCGACCTGCTGGGGCAGGAAGACGGTGAGCTTGTCGCGGCCGGCAAGCGCGGCTTCCGCCATGACGGCCCCGAGCCAGGCACCGGGGTTCGCGGCAGGGTCCGGGTCCTGGCAGGAGCGGGCCATCGGGCCGAGGCGCCCGAACATGCCGGGGATATCGACGCCGCAGAGGATGGCCGGGACCAGGCCGAAATACGACAGCGCGGAGAAGCGCCCGCCGATGTCGGGCGGGTTGAGGAAAAGCCGTTCGATTCCGAGCCGGTGGGCCTCGGCCTCGAGGGGCGTGCCGGGGTCGGTGATCACGATGTAGCGGTGCGGGTCGGGGAGGCGTTCCCGGAAAAACGCGAACTGGCTCCGGGTCTCAATCGTGGTGCCGGACTTGCTGGAGACGGCGATGACCGTGGCGGCCAGGTCGAGGCGCGCCAGGAGCGCGTCAAGCTGCCGCGGGTCGGTCGAATCGAGGAGCTCGAAGCGGAGCGCATCGGGAGCGGGACCGAAGGCCGAGGTCATCACCTCGGGCGCCAGGCTCGAGCCGCCCATGCCAAGCAGGAGCAAGGAGGCGGCACCTTCGGCCCGCAGCGTTTCCCGGAGCGCGGCGATGGCCGGGAGCCGCGCGAACATCTGCTGGTGGACCGTCAGCCATCCGAGCCGGTCGGCGCACTCGGCGGGTTCCGGCTGCCAGACGGTGTGGTCGCGCGCCCAGATGCGGTCGATGATGCGGTTGCTGGCGAGGGCGGCGAGGCGGGCGTTGACGGCCGATTCCAGTGGGGCCGGGAGCATGGAGCCTCCGCGGGGGTGGTGCTCCCTAACGATAGCGGAGGCGTGGTGAACGGGCAGGGCGGGCGATGGGCAGGATGACCTGCTCGCCGGCCACAACGGCGCGCTCGCGCGGAACGACACCGGTGCGCGGCGGCAGACGGTGCGGCAGCGGACGCGGCTTCCGGTAGGGGAGCGGCTCGGCCGATGCGTACATTCCATCAGCACGTTACGACAGGTCCGGAGAGAAAACCCGGGCCGACCGGTGACAGGCACGGGACGGAGCGGTGACAGGCCCGTGACTACTCCGCCGGGGAAACGCGGGGGCGGAGCCGTACCGATATCCGGGTTTCTCTGGAGTGCACAGGAGGTCCGGGGCTGCCGACTATCAGAACAGGCGGCCGACTCCGCAAAGGTGCACGGCACGGCCGGGGGACGTGGCGATGCAGCAGCACATCCGCATCTGTCAGCACTGCGGGACGCCGTACGACTGGCGCCGCTCGCCGAGCGCGTTCCTGAAGATGACCTACTGCGGCAGCCTCTGCGAGAAGGCAGACCTCGGCTTCACGATTGAGACGCTGCTCCGCGATTTCGAGTACGTGCGAGGAGAGTGGCGGGCGCTCCTTGCGGCGTAACCGGCAACGAGCCCGGGCGGCATCCCGGGAAGGGGGAAGGTAAGCGCGGCCACCGGGTCGCTTTACGAAACGGACTCGCGGCCCCTACGCTGGATCTCGGAAGGCAGCCGACCAGCGAGGCGGCGAAGCCAGCAGAGGAGGCACACCAATGGATACGCCCATCGGACCCGGCCCGACCGGGATGAACCTGAACAACATCCGCGTTTGCGCACGGTGCGGCCTCCGCTATGACTGGCGGAAGTCGCCGAGCGGCATGAAGATGACGTACTGCTCGTCGCTCTGCGAAAAGGCGGACCTCGGCTTCACGGTCGAGGCGCTCATCCGCTGGGAGCGCGAACCGGCCGAAAAGGAGCCTGTGACCCCCGGCGGGGAGTAACCACCGACAGGCTGGCACCAGCACGCGGGCCCGGCGTTTTCGCCGGGCCCGCTGTCGTCCACGGGGATGCTGCAAGCGGGCTATTCGAGCGTGAGCGGGGTGTCGTCGCGGTTGGCCCAGTCGCGCATGGAGCCGTCGTAGACCCGGATGTTGTCGTAGCCGACGAGCGTCATGGCGAAGGCGGCATGCGCGGCGCGGATACCGCCCTGGCAGTACGTAATGGTGGCGCGGTCGCGGGAGAAGCCGGCCTCGGCCAGGAGCCGATCGATCTCCTCGGCCGGGAGGAAGCGGCGGAGGTCGCCCTTCTCCACGAAGTTCAGCCACTCGAGGTGCTTCGCGCCGGGGACGCGGCCGACGCGGCGGTTGCCGCGGTCGTTGGTGCCGTTCCACTCCTCGTCGGTCCGGGCATCGAGGATTTGACAGGAGGGGTCGCCGATGTGCGCCTTGAGGTACTCCGCGTCGGCGATAAGGTCGGGGTTCGGGCGGGCAACGAAGGTGGCCGGGGCGGGGCGCGTGGCGTGGAAGGTGACCGGCCGGCCTTCCGTGAGCCAGCGGTGCCAGCCGCCGTTCAGCACCCGGACGTTCGGATGGCCGTAGTAGTTGAGCACCCACCACATCCGCGCGGCGAGGAGTGCGTTGTTGTCGTCGTAGGGCACGACGAGGGTTTCGTTCGAGACGCCGAGGCGGCCCATGAGCGCTTCGAACTCGCGCGGTGGCATCACGAAGGTACCGTGGTCGGCACCGGGCGGACCGGACTCCTTGATGTAATAGTGGACCGGGAGGTGAACCGCGCCGGGTATGTGGGCGCGGCGGTAGGCTTCGAGGACGGCGCAGTCGATGATGCGCACGCCGGGGTCGTCGAGGTGATCCATGAGCCAGTCGGGCTCGACGAGCAGCTCAGGCCGGGCGTACTCCATGGCGCAATTCCTCCGGTGAACGGTGGACCGCAGTCTACGCGGCCACCAGGCAACCGTCAGGGGCGCTGCGCAGGGGTCGGGGTAACCTGGTTGTTCGGCGCGCCGCCGAAGGGGGTCGGCGTCGCCCCCGGGAACGGAGGCCCGGTCTTGCGCACGTTGATGTAGACGACGAGCGAGAGGCCCTTGCCGTCGTTGGTTGAGAGACGGAGGGTGTAGACGCCATCATCGAGGCCGGCGATGCGGATCGTGCCGAGCGGGCCGTTCTCTACCTTTGCCGTGCCCTGGCCGATGGTGGTCCACTCCGTCGGCGTGGAGGACTTGCCGAGTTCGAGCTTCCAGTTCTTGAGGTTGGGCGGATTGACCGTGCCGATGACCTCGGTATCGCCGGAGATGGTACGGCCGGTGGTAATGTTGTTGATGGCGATGGCGGCCAGGCCGGTGCTCTTTTCCTTCGGAGCGATCGGGATGTTGCGCTTCTGCGCAAGCTCCTCGGCGAGTTCGGGCTTGAACGCGGGCAGTTTGACGAACTTCTGGACCTTGCGGAACTCGGCGGGCGTCTGTTCGGTGGCGAGGAGCCCGTTGCGGCTGTCGATCTCCTTCTCTTCGCACTGGGATTCGTAGGTCACATCGGTGCGGACCCAGGCGACGACGACCTGGTCGCAGTACTTGAAATCGGGGCCAAGGGTGCGGTCGGTTGCCGGGGTCTGGAACTCGCGCTGGGCGACGTTCCGCGGCTGGAGGTCGGAAAAATCCTTGCCGATATCGGGGACGCCGCGGGCTGCGAGGGCTTCGTGGTAGTAGCCCATCCAGTTCTTCCAAAGGCGGACGGTCGTGTTCGCTGCCGCGAACTGGCGGTCGTTCACGAGTTCGTTCGTGGCGTTGCCGACCCAAACGGCCGTGGCCGCGTGGCGGGAGTAGCCGGTCATCCAGGTTTCGAGGGTATCGGCGGCGGAGGCAGGCCCCTGCTGGGTGCCGGTCTTCACGCCCGAGGGGATGCGCTTGCCGTTGGCGAAAAAGTCGAGGCCGAGGTCGTTGTTGCTGCCGCCGCACCCCCAGATGATGAAGCGGGCGGTGCAGTCGGACATGATGGTGTGGAGGAGCCAGACAGAGCCGGCATCGACGACCTGGCGGGATTCAGGTTCGCCCTGGCGGAAGATGACGTTGCCGTCCTTGTCGCGGACCTCGAGGATGACGACGGGGTCGAGTTCGCGGGTGCCCTCGATACGGAGGTAGCCTTTCTCGAACTGCAGCTTCTGCTCGAGGGCGAGTTCGTAGTTCGCGCCGGTATCGAGCGCCGTGCTCTTCAGCTCACTGACTTTCACATAGCGGGCAAGGGTGGGGACGCCGACCATCCTGCCCATGTTGGCGATGGTCGCATCCATGTAGGCCATGTCGATGGCGCGGATGTTGGCGCCGCCGGTCGCGATCGAGGCGCCATAAGTGACGTCGGGATGCGAGCGGAAGGTCGGGTCGAAGCGCTGATCCACCGTCGTAATACCGAGCGCTTTGGCCATCTTGATAACGTTGTCGACGCCGGCCTCCTGCGCGGCACGGAAGGCCGGGACGTTCTGTGAGCCGCCGAGGCCGGCCCGGGCCGAGATGAGCCCTTCGGACTTGTCGGCATCCCTGCGCGGGTTTTCGATGGCGGTGCCCTCGATGGTCAGGGGGCTGGTGTCCCAGAAGATGCTCATGGGGGCCTTGTTGAGCACATCGAACCAGGTGAGGTAGACGGCAGGTTTGAACGACGAGCCCGGCTGGTTGATCTCGTTCAGCTGGTCGATCTCACCGGCGACCCGGCGGTCGGAGCGGAAGGACGGGTCGCGGTTCGGCGCGTAGACGATCACCTGGCCGGTGGACGGCTCGATGGTGACGATGGCGGCGTTGTGGCACTCGCAGCCGGCTTCGAGACCGGCGGCGATGAAGCCGCGGGCCATCTCCATGGCCTTTGCGGTCAGCTCCCAGTCGAGGGTCGAGACCACCTTATAGCCGGCCATGTGGACGCTGGATTTACAGTCGGAAGCGGAGGGGATTTTGGGGAGGATGCCGGCCTCGCACATGCGGACGAGGCGGGGTTCGACCTGGTTGTCGACAAACGCCTCGGCGCGCTGGGGGTTGGAGCCGAGATAGACGCGCACTT
The DNA here is from genome assembly GCF_008838325.1 of Tepidiforma bonchosmolovskayae. Classification (GTDB taxonomy): domain Bacteria; phylum Chloroflexota; class Dehalococcoidia; order Tepidiformales; family Tepidiformaceae; genus Tepidiforma; species Tepidiforma bonchosmolovskayae. The sequence continues at coordinate 238,850 of NZ_CP042829.1, forward strand.
CTTCCGCCTTGGCAGCGGCTGCCTGCTCGGGGGTGATGCGGCCGTGGCGGACCATGAGGTCGAGGACGTCCTCCTGGCGGGCCTTGGCCTCGCCGCCGACAACGGCCCGCCCGAGTTCATCGGTAATGCATTCGCCGCGGTTATCTTTCACACAGTTGAGGCGGGGGTGGTAGGCGGTGGGCGCCTGCGGAATGCCAGCAAGGAGGGCCGCTTCGGCGAGGGTGAGGTCTTTGGCCGGCTTGCGGAAGTAGCCCTGTGCGGCGGCCTCGACGCCGATGTAGCGGTCGGCGTAGCTGATCTGGTTGAGGTACCAGGTGAGAATCTGCTCCTTTGTGTAGTCCTGTTCGAGTTCGATGGCGTACGCGATCTCGCGGAGCTTGCGGTCGAGGGTGCGTTCAGCGGTGACGCAGGCGTTGCGGTTGTCGCCGTCTTCGGCGACCGAGGGGCAGATGTAGACGTTTTTGATGAGCTGCTGGGTGATGGAAGACCCGCCCGTGCCGGCGCCGAAGCTATTGAGGACGTAGTTTTCGTAGGCGGCGCGGATGAGGCCCTTGAGGTTGACGCCGGGATGGGTCCAGAAGGAGTTATCCTCGGTCGAGACGGTGGCCTCGACCATCCAGGGCGAAATCTGGTCGAGGGTGACCGGGTTGAGGAGCTGCGCGTTCGGATTCGAGAGCGTGGCGAGGAGCACGCCCTTTTCGGGGCCGCCGCGGTCGTAGATTTCCGTCGGCACCGACGAGACTTCGAGCAGCTTCTGCTCGATGGGGACGTAATCCTTCGCGTAGGAGTTGTAGATGGTGAAGAGCGCGCCGAGCCCGGCCGCGGCGCAGACGGCGCCGAAGCCGATGAGTGCGAGGAGCGCGACGAGGATGGGGCGCGCGCGGCTCCCGTCGCCCCGGCGGCGCTCACGGAGGCGGCGGCGCACAACGATGCTGTTCATCGCGAGGCACCCCCTGCGGGGAGGAGGCAGATGCCCTGCATCGCACCCGAGGGTACCAGACGGCCGGGGCTGGCAACACGGGCGCGGGTAAGGGCCGCTTCCCCTATCCTTGACGGCATGGCGCTCACCCGTGACGACGTGCTGCATGTCGCCCGGCTCGCCCGCATCGCCCTCAGCGATGACGAGGTCGAACGATTCAGGGCACAGCTCTCCGGCATCCTCGACCATTTCGCGGCGCTGGCCGCGGTGGACACCGACGGCGTCGAGCCGACCGCGCACCCGCTGCCGCTGGCGAATGTGATGCGCGACGACGTCATCGAGCCCTCCCTTCCGCGCGATGACGTGCTGGCAAATGCGCCGCTGGCTGAGGACGGCTACTTCCGGGTCCGGGCGGTGCTGGAATGAGCGACCTGTGGAAGCTCACGGCCCATGAAGCGCACGAAGGCCTGCGCCGGCGGGAGTTCACGAGCGTGGAGCTGACGGAGTCGGTGCTGGAGCGGGTGGCCCGGGTCGAGCCGACCATCAACGCGTACATCACGCTCACCGCTGAGCTTGCGCTCGAGCAGGCGCGGGAAGCAGATGCAAAGCTGGCAGCAGGGACCGCCACCCCCCTCACGGGCATCCCGGTGGGGGTGAAGGACCTGATCATCACCAAAGGGGTGCGGACGACGGCGGGTTCGAAGATGCTCGAAAACTTCATCCCGCCATATGACAGCCACGTCTACGAGAACTTACGGCGGGCCGGCGCGGTGATGATCGGCAAGTGCAACATGGACGAGTTCGCAATGGGCTCGTCGACCGAACACTCCGCCTTCGGGCCAACGCGCAACCCGTGGAACCCGGAACTGGTGCCCGGCGGCTCGTCCGGGGGGTCGGCAGCCGCGGTGGCAGCCGGCGAATGCCTTGTCGCGCTCGGGAGCGACACAGGCGGGTCGATTCGGCAGCCGGCGGCGCTCTGCGGGCAGGTGGGGCTGGACCCGACCTACGGCCGCGTCAGCCGCTACGGGATCATCGCGTTCGGGAGTTCGCTCGACCAGGTCGGGCCGATTGGGCGGGACGTTGAGGATGTGGCGACGATGCTCGACTGCATCGGGGGCCACGACCCGCGCGACAGCACGACCAACCCGGAGCCGATGCCGGACCTCCGCCACTACCTCGGCCGGGATATCCGGGGCATCCGCATTGGGGTGCCGAAGGAGTACTTCATCAGCGGGATGGAGCCCGGGGTCGCTGCGCGGATCGAGGAGGCGCTGGCGCTTTTCGAATCGCTCGGCGCGGTTGTCGACCGGGAGGTTTCGCTGCCGAGCACCGAGCATGCCCTTGCCGTGTACTACATCATCGCCCCGAGCGAGGCGTCGGCGAACCTGGCGCGGTACGACGGGGTGAAGTACGGATTCAGCGACCGCTCAGCGCCGACGATGTGGGAGAACATGGAGCAGACCCGCGCGAAGGGCTTCGGCAACGAGGTGAAGCGGCGCATCATGCTCGGCACCTACGCGCTCAGTGCGGGGTACTACGACGCGTACTACCTGAAGGCGCAGAAGGTGCGGACGATCATCAGCCGGGAGTTCGCAGAAGCGTTCGAGAAGTACGACGTGCTGGTGACGCCGACGTCTCCGACCGTCGCCTTCCCGCTCGGCGCCAAGGTGGACGACCCGTTCGCGATGTACCTCAACGATATCTACACCCTGCCGGCTTCGGTGGCGGGTCTGCCAGCGATCAGCGTGCCGTGCGGGTTCAGCGACGGGCTCCCGGTCGGGATGCAGATTATCGGCAACTTTTTCGATGAAGGCCGCATTCTCCAGGTGGCGCACGCCTTTGAGCAGGCGTCGGGCTACCGGAACCTGCTCGCGCCGATGCAGTGACCGGAGCACTGCTCGAACTCCCCGGAGCGGAGTCCGGGCCCGGGCACGCGTGCTCCCGGTGACCTTCCTCCAGGCTGGGGCGGGCCGGGCATGATGCGCGCCGGGGTGGCAGCCATCGCTGCGGGTGCAACGGCGGGAGCCCTCGACGCGGGCGGCCTCGGCTGGCTCGGGTGGAGCCTTGCCGGACTCGGGCTGGTGGTTGTGCTGTACGGCGTTGCCCGCCGGGCGGAGCGGCGCGCCTCGTTGCGGACGCTGGAGGGCCTGCGCGGGCTGCCCCCAGGGGCCTTCGAAGAGCGCGTGGCACAGTGGCTTCGGCGGGCCGGATGGAAGGTTGAAGTCGTGGGCCGGCCCGGTGACGGCGGGGTTGACCTCGTGGCGCGGAAAGGGCGCGCCGTGGCGGCTGTCCAGTGCAAACGGCTGGCTGCCGGCGGAACGGTGGGCGCGGGGGTTGTCCGCGAACTGTACGGTGCAGCGGTGGCGGCAGGTGCGACCGCGGCGGTGCTCGTGACGACCGGCCGGGTCTCGCAGGCGGCGCGGCAGTGGGCCGCCGAGCGGGACGGCGAGCCGAAGCTGGTGCTTCTTGACGGGGAGGCTGCCGCCGCGGCCGCGCGGGCCGGGCGGTTGCGGCTGTAACCAGCGGTCAGAGCGGCGGCTCCCTGCGGTGCCAGTCGGTCGCACACTCGTAGGCGAACGCGGCCCGGAGGAGGGTGGGCTCATCGAACGGGCGGGCGGCGAGCTGGAGGCCGATGGGAAGACCTTCGGAGGAGAAGCCGCAGGGGATGCTGATGGCGGGCACGCCCGCGAGGTTGAACGGCATCGTCAGGGAGGCGAAGGCGGCACCGGTGCTGAGCTGGACGCCCTCGACCTCGACCGGGTCCTCGCCGATGCGGGAGGCCGGGCGCATGGTCGTCGGCGCAGCGAGGAGGTCGACCGACTGGAGCGCGCGCCGCACCCCTTCTTTGATGCGGTAGCTGTCGAGGTAGGCGGCTGCGAGGTCGAGGGGCTCGGGCGGCGGCTGAAGGAGGATGTTCCGGAGCTCCTCGCTGTACGCCTCCGGCTGCTGTTCGAGGTATGGCGCGTGGTAGAGGCGGCCTTCGACGTTGACGAGCCGCCAGGCGGAGATGACCTGCTCGCGGGTGAAGCCGGAGTCGACGTCCTCGACCGTGGCGCCGAGGGTGCGGAAGCATTCGAGGGCCTCTTCGACGGCAACCAGGACTTCGGGGTCGAGCAGGCCGAAGAACTGGTCGCGCGGGACGCCGATGCGCAGGCCGCGGACGTCGGGAACGAGGGCTGCGCGGTAGTCTGGCACCGGGACGGGGACGGTAGCGAAGTCGTCGGGGTCGTAGCCGGCGATCGCCTGGAGGAGCATCGCGGCGTCCTCCACGGTCCGGGCGATGGGCCCGGCGTGGTCGAACTGCCAGGACATCGGGATGATGCCGGCCCGGCTTACCCGGCCGAATGTCGGTTTGAGCCCGACACAGCCGCAGAGGGCGGCAGGAATGCGAATGCTCCCGCCGGTGTCGGTCCCGAGGGTGCCGAGCGCGAGCCGTGCAGCGATGGCCGCCCCGGAGCCGCCGCTGGAGCCGCCCGGTATGCGCTCCGGGTCCCACGGGTTGCGGGTCGGGCCGGTGTGGGGGTTATTGGTGGTGGTGCCCCAGGCGAATTCGTGGGTGTTCGTCTTCCCGAGCAGGACCGCGCCCGCCTCGCGGAGCATGGTGGCGGCGGCCGCATCGCGTTCCGGGATACGGCCGCGGAGAACGGCCGAGCCGGCGGCCGTTTCGATGCCTGCGGTGTCGTACAGGTCTTTGAGTCCGACGGGGATGCCATGGAGCGGGCCGCGGTAGATGCCGGCCCGGAGCTCTTCCTCTGCGCGGGCAGCGTCGGCAAGGGCCCGCTCGGCCGTCACCAGGACGAAGGCGTTCAGCCGGGGATTGAGCCGCGCAATTCGGTCGAGGCAGGCGCGGGTGAGCTCGGTAGGGGCGAGTTCGCGGCGCTGGATGGCGCGGGCGGCCTCGGCGATGGTCAGGCTGGCTGGGTCGGTCATCGGCGCGAACCTGCGATTGGGGAATGGGGCCTGGAAGTCAGGCCTCAAGGTAGCCGTGGCGGGCGAGCCACTGGAGGGCGGCGGCGAGCGCGACCCTCGCGGTGGCGAAGGATACGCCGGCGGCGCGAACGGCGTCATCCCGGGCGGCCGGGGCCAGTTCTTCGACAATGAGGCGGGCGAGCTGGTCGTGGTCGCGGGTGCCGTCGAGGTAAGGGAGCAGCGCGAGCGGAAGAGGCGGCACCTCGTGGACGGCGTGGGTGAGGGCCACGGGCATGGTGCCGTCGCGGGCGGCCTGGTGGCGGGCCATGGCGAATGCCCGCGGCTGCGGACCGGGGCGGGAAACGGGGCTGGCAGGCTCGACTTCGAGCTGGAGGCCGCCGTGGAAGAAGAGCCTCAGCAGCTTCGGGGCGGTGCGCTCCCAGAAGCGGCGCGGGTCGACCGCTGCGGCGAGCTCTTCGGCGGGGACGGCAGCCGGGCGGCGGTCGGCGAGGTAGCGGACGGCTTCGAGGAGGTCGGGGTCGCGCAGGGCGAGGATGCCGCCGGGGTGGGCAAGCTTGGGCAACGCGGGGTCGAACCGCTCCTCTCCGGGGCCGATGAAGTCGCCGAGCAGGCGGAGACTGAGCCCGCGAAGGGCGTCGGGGTGCGGGGGCCGCACGAGCTGGATGCCCTTGCTGCACAGCAGGGACTCCCGGAAGGTGCGCCCGTGGACGAAGTCGAGGAGCTGCTCCCGCTCGATGTGGCCCCGTGCGAGGGTTGCGAACTCCCGGGCGATGCCGGGGGCGAGGTCAGGGAGCGCCATGCGGAGCGGCCAGGCGTCGCCGAGATACTGGAGGCCGGCACCGGCGGCATGGGCGACGAAGTCGGCGAAGAACACCGGAGTGTTCGTTGGCTCGAGGTGCTCGTGGGCGACATAGTCATCGGGTCGGTCGGCGATAAAGTCGAGCTCGCGGGCGAGGACGCGGGCGTAGAGGGGGCCTCCGGGGAGCCGCGCTTCGAGGTCGAGGGAGGTGCGGACCACAATCTCGGCCATGGCCCGGGCATGGGCGACGAGACGGTCGGGCGGGGCGTCGAGGTTGCGAGTCGCGAAGACCATGAGCTCGCGGAGGGGCTGGCGCAGGAACCAGCCCGGGTAGCAGTTGTAGCTGACGAAGGCGATGCCGTTCGGCGCGAGGAGTTCCCGGCAAAGGCGGAGGAGGCGGTCGCGGACCGGGGCTTCGACCCAGGAATAGACGCCATGGGCGATGATATAGTCGAACGTTCCCAGCTCCGGGCCGACCTCCAGGATGTCGCGGAGGTCGAACCGCACATTCTGGAGGCCGAGGTCGGCGGCGACCTTGCGGGCGAACTCGACCTGGCGGGGGGCGTTATCGATGCCAATGCAGGCGGCGCCCGGGAGGCCGGCGGCGATGGCATTGAGGTTTTCGCCGATGGCCGAACCGAACTCGAGGATGCGGGCAGAGGCGACGGGCGGGGCATCGAGGCCGAAGAGCCGGCCAATCGCGGCGAGACGCCGGGGGTGGGAGGCTTCGACGGCGGTACCCTCGTAGGGGATGGCGTCGTAGCTGATGACTGGCACCTCGACGACCAGTGTACGCAGGCCGGGAACCGGGGCGCGAGACGGGCAAGAATCGGGGAACGCCCGGTATTGACGTTATGAACGGGAGCCGGGAGAGTTAGCAGGCATGGTTCACGCTACAACGCTCGCCGCGCTCCTTGCTGCTGCTGCCGCTGCGGCTGCGCGTGCGCGCCGGTAACGGGTGGCGGTCGAGCCAGCACGTCGAGAAACGCACAGGAAGGCCGCCCCCGGGCGGCCTTTCCCGGTATGAAAGGCTGGCGGGGGCAAGGAGGAGCAGTCGCCGATGACCGCTGAAACCGGCACCCGAACATCCCCCGACCGGTATATCTCGCGCCGCATGCAGGCCGTTCCCCCAAGCGGCATCCGGCGGTTTTTCGACCTGCTGAGCACGATCGAGGATGTGATTTCGCTGGGCGTGGGCGAGCCCGACTACGTCACCCCGGAGCCGTTCCGGCGGGCCGCAATTGCGAGCATTGAGCGGGGCGACACGCATTACACCTCGAACTATGGCCTGCTGGAGCTGCGGGAGCGGCTCGCCGCCCACATCGAGCGGCTGTACGGCGTCCGGTACGACCCGAGGAGCGAGATTGTGGTCACGTCCGGTTCGAGCGAGGGGCTCGACATCGCAATGCGGGCCCTGATCGACCCCGGCGACGAGGTGCTCTGCGCGGACCCGAGCTACGTGGCGTACATGCCGGTCACGGTGATGGCCGGGGGAGTGTTCGTTCCGGTGCCGACGCGGCAGGAGGACGACTTCCGGCTGCTGCCGGGCCCGCTTGAAGCGGCGGTCACGCCGCGCTCGCGCGTGCTGCTGCTCGGCTACCCGGCGAACCCGACCGGGGCAACGATGTCGCGAGAGGACCTCGCCGCGGTCGCCGAAGTTGCGGAACGGCACGACCTTGCGGTGATCAGCGACGAGCTGTACGACCGGATGACCTACGAGGGCGAGCACACCTGCTTCGCCTCGCTGCCGGGGATGCGCGAGCGGACGGTGCTCCTCGGCGGGTTCAGCAAGGCGTACGCGATGACAGGGTGGCGGCTCGGATGGGTGGCGGCGCCGGCACCAATCGCCGAAGCGCTGATGAAGGTGCACCAGTACGTGATGATGTCAGCACCGACGGCGTCGCAGTACGCGGCCATTGCGGCCCTGGACGAGGGCGAGGCGTTCGTGACCGAGATGGTGGCGGAGTACAACCGGCGGCGCCGGCTGATCGTCGACGGGTTTCGGGCGGTCGGGCTCCCGACGTTCGAGCCGCGGGGCGCCTTCTATGCGTTCCCGGACATTCGGGTCACCGGGCTGACCAGCCTCGAGTTCAGCGAGCTGCTGCTGACCGAGGAGCGCGTGGCGGTGGTGCCGGGCAGTGCATTCGGGGCGTGCGGCGAAGGGCACGTGCGGGCGTGCTACGCCAGCGGCTTTGAGCAGATTGAGCGGGCGCTGGAGCGCATCGGACGGTTTGTGCAGCGGCACCGGGCGGGGTAGCGCAGCCCGCGCCCTGGGGCTGCGCCGTTTTCGTGCCAGATAGCGAGCCCCGCTCGAACGACCTTCCCCGGATATACAGGGCTGATGGTAGGATTCGGCGCCATCGATAGCACCGAGAAGGAGGCCGAACCATGAGGGGTCGATGGGGTCGCCGGGCGTGGCTCGCAGGGACGGCGACAGTACTGCTGGCCACCGCAGCCTGCGGAGGCGGCGGCAGCGAGAAGACCGAGGTGAAACTCGAGAACGTGAATCCGAACGTCTCGACGCCCGCTGCGGCCGCCGAGCGTCCGGTCCAGGAGATCAAGGTCACCGACCAGGGCTGCGACCCGGCGAACGTGACGATCAAGGCACGGACACGGGTCATCTGGAAGTGGCAGAACACGTCAACGCCGATCGCTATCCTCCTGGCGGGGCAGAAGTCGCCGGAGCAGACGACCGGCGAGTACCAGCGCGACTTCGACCAGGGCGGGGTCAGCTTCCCCTACCAGTGCGGGCCGATGACCGGGCGCATCGTGGTCGAATAGCGGGACGCGGGAACCGCCGGTGCGGGGCGCGGGTCAGAGCCCGTAGCGGTCTGGCCGGGTCCGGAGCCATTCGCCGACCATCTCGCCAATCATGATGCTGGTGAGGTTGGTGTTGGCGCGGGGCACCGTGGGCATGATGCTGGCATCGGCGACAACGAGACCTTCGGTGCCGTGGACGCGGCCGTACTGGTCCACGACGGCGCCGGCGTCGTCCGCGGGGCCCATGGGGGCAGTTGCGCAGGGGTGGTACCCGCTCGCTGCGAACCGGAGCAGCAGCTGACCGATGACCTCATCGGAGAGGTCGCGGGTGACGTCCGGGAAAACGATGCGGTCAACCAGCGCGCCGAGCGGGCCGGTCGTGACGAAACGCAGGGCATCGCGGAAGCAGGCGATAAGCCTGCGGCGGTCTTCCGCATCCTCGCAGAAGCGATTTTCGATGATCGGGGCAGCGTGCGGGTCCGCCGACGGGAGGCGGAGGGTGCCGGTGCCGTTGACCTGCTCGAGGACCGCGGCGACGGCGATCGCCTGGAGCGGGCCGCCGCCGCGGGGTGAAAACGAGAACGCTTCGACCTGGAGGTCGTTGCGGTACGGGCTGGCGGGGGCGGTGTACCGCAGGATGGTCTGCACGATCGGCTGGTCGGGGTCGAGGATTGCGGGGTTGCGGACGGTCGCGACGACAGCGAGCGCGGGGTGGTCGCTCAGGCGGGTGCCCACGCCGGGGGCGAGGCGGACGGGTTCGATGCCGAGACGGGCGAGCTCCGCGGCAGGGCCGATGCCGGAGCGGAGCAGGATAGCCGGCGAATGGATCGCGCCGGCGCTGAGGACGATGAGCCGGCCGCGCAGGGTCTCGACCGCGCCATCGCGTTCGACCTCGACTCCCACCGCCCGGCGGCCCTCGAAGAGGACCCGGCGGGTGAGCGCGAGCGGGAGGATGCGGAAGTTCGGACGGGCGCGGGCAGGCGCCAGGTAGCCGATTGCGGTGGAGATGCGCAGCCTGCCGATTTTGTTCATCGGGTGGGGGCCGGCGCCCCAGGAATCGGGCGCGTTGGCGTCGTCGCAGCGGGGATAGCCGAGCTCGTCGGCGGTTTCGAGCCACGCCTGGTGGACCTTCGTGAGTTCGTCCCAGCGGTAGCGGCGGATGGTGATCGGTCCGGCGTCGCCGTGGTAGGGGCGGTCGCCGAAATCGAGGTCGCGCTCGAGGCGCCGAAACGCGGGAAGCACCTTCTCCCAGGCCCATTCGGGATTGCCGGCGGCGGCCCAGCCGTCGTAGTCCTCGGGGACTCCGCGAAGGGCGATCGTGGTATTGACGGCGCTGGAGCCGCCGGTCACGCGCCCGCGAGGGAAGGGCTGACTTCGCCCGGCGACGGTCGGCTGGTAGGTGAGGCCCCAGTCGTGGGCGGTGTAGGAGTTGTTGTGGCTGTTGACGAGGTCGAACGGGAGCCGGGAGAGGTCCGGGTAATCGGGACCGGCCTCGATCAGGAGCACCGAACGGCGCGGGTCTTCGGCGGCGCGGGCGGCGATGACGGCCCCGGACGAGCCGGCGCCGACGACGATGATATCGAAGGGTTCATCCATGGCGGCCTCCTCGGCGAGGGACTGTACCGGCCGGGCGGGTGGGATGCACGGACCGGTTCCCGTACAATCCGCACACCATCCGTTTCCGCGAGGCGTTCATGTCGTTCGAATCCGTGCTGGCGCAGGCGCGCGCCGAGGGGCGCACCCTGCTGACCGAAGTTGAGGCGAAGTCGCTGCTGGAGGAGGCGGGCGTGCCGGTGGCCACCACGACGCTGGCCCGCACCCGCGAGGAGGCCCAGGAGCAGGCCGAACGGCTTGGGTACCCGGTGGTGCTGAAGGTCGTCTCGCCAGACATCGCCCACAAGTCGGACGTCGGCGGCGTGAAGCTGAACCTGGCCAGCCGTGAAGCTGTCGGCCAGGCCTTCGATGAGATTCTCGCGAGCGCGGCCCAGGCTGTCCCCGGGGCGCGCATCACCGGGGTGGCGGTCCAGCACATGGCGCCCCAGGGCACCGAGGTGATCGTCGGCATGACGACTGACCCGCAATTCGGGCCGGTCATGATGTTCGGGCTGGGCGGCATCATGGTCGAAGTGCTGAAGGATGTCTCCTTCCGGCTGGTGCCGCTCGAGGAGAAGGATGCGCGGGAGATGATCGACGAGATCAAAGGGCGCCCGGTGCTTTCCGGGGTGCGCGGGCAGCCGCCGGCCGACATCGATGCGCTGACCCGGACGATCCTGAAGGTCTCGGAGTTCGTCGAGCAGCACCCGGAGGTGAAGGAGCTGGACCTCAACCCGGTGTTCGCCTACCCGGACGGGGCGCTCGCGGTGGACGCCCGCATCATCATCGGCGAGGCATAGGCAGGCAGGGGCCTGCCGGGAGGGCAGCAGCATGGCGGTTCCGGGGCACCGGCTCGACCGGATGTTCAACCCGAAGGTCGTGGCCGTGATTGGCGATAAGGGGCCGGGCTACATGTGGCTCCACAACAACCTGCCGCTCAAGGAGCGCGGCGGTCGACTCTATTCGGTCCAGCTGGATGAGAAGGAGATCCCCGGGATTGAGGCGCTCGGGGTGCAGAACTTCAAATCGGTGCTGGAGGTCCCGGAGCCGATTGACTATGCACTCGTCGCGGTTCCGCGGCAGGTTTCGCCGTACGTCTTGAAGGACCTCATCGCTGCAGGGGCGGGCGGCGCCGGGTTCTTCACCTCGGGGTTTGCCGAGACGGGCGAAGAGCTTGGCATCCGGCTCCAGGAGCAGCTGGCGAGCATGGCGCGGGAAGCCGGTTTCAACCTGGTTGGGCCGAACTGCATGGGCCTCTACCTGCCGAAGGCCGGGGTGCGGTTCAACGTCGACGCGCCGGTCACCGACGCGGGCGAAATCGGCTTCCTGAGCCAGTCGGGGACCCACGGAATTATGTTCAGTTTGGTGGCGGCGGCGAACGGGATGTACATCAGCAAGTGCGCCTCGTTCGGGAACGCCATCGTGCTCGATGTCTCGGATTACCTCGAGTACCTGATGCTCGACGACGAGACAAAGGTCATCGGGATGTACGTCGAGGGGGTGAAGGACGGCCGGCGGTTCTTCGCGACGCTGAAGGAGGCTTGCCGGCGGAAGCCGGTGGTGGTCTGGAAGGGCGGACAGACGGAGGCCGGCGCCCGGGCGACGATGTCGCACACGGGCTCGCTGGCCGCGCCGCAGGCGGTGTGGGACGGGATGATGCGCCAGTGCGGGGCCATCACCACGAACAACCTCGACGAGACGATTGATGCGATGAAGATGCTGCTGCGGTCGAAGACGCCGCGTGGCGACGGCATGGCGCTGCTGGCGCAGACCGGCGGTCAGTCCGTTTCGATGACCGACGCGTTCGCGAAGGCGGGCCTTCGGGTGCCGCGATTCACCGACGCCACGTACGCCGCGCTCGGGGAGTTCTTCAACATCGTCGGGGGGAGCTACCAGAACCCGCTGGATATGGCCGGGACGATCCAGGGGAACATGGAGACGCTCGACCGCATCCTGCGGATTGTGGATGCCGATCCGAACGTCGACGGCATGGCGATGGAGCTCTCGGCGCTGTTCGCCGCCCGGCAATGGAAAGCGAAGCCGGAGACGCTGGACCGCACGATCGCGACGCTGGCAGACCACATGGCACGCTCGGAGAAGCCGTTTGTGGCAGTGCTCCACCCGGCCCACGAAGCGGAGTACGTGGCGAGCATCATGCCGAAGTTCAACGACGCAGGCGTGCCGGTCTTCCAGAGCTTCGAGCGTGCGGCGGCTGCGTACCGCCGGGCGCTCGACTTCGCGCGAAGGCAGGGGCCGTCAGCTGTCGCCAGTTCCGCCGAGGTTTGAGAGGCTCCGCTCGGCTTCGTCGACGCTTTCGAGCTTCACAATCCCGCGCTTGAGGGCGTAGCGGATCAGGTCGGTGCGGGACCGCGCCTTGAGCTTTTCCATGATGTGGGCCTTGTGCGCCTCGACCGTCTTCACGCTGACGACCAGCTCATCGGCAATCTGCTGGTTGGTGCGCCCCTCGGCGATGAGCTGGAGCACTTCGCGCTCGCGGGGCGTAAGGGTGTCGAGCGAGCTCTTCCGCTCGGGCCGGCGGGCCTGGAGCTGAAGCTCGGCGATATCGAACCCCTCGGAGAGGGCTGCGGAGTAGTACTGGTTGCCCCGGTGGACGGTCTGGATCGCAAGGATGAGCTCGGAGACGTCGGAGTTCTTGACGAGGTAGCCGGAGGCGCCGGCACGGATGGCGCCGGTGATTTGCTCTTCATCGACAAAGCCGGAGAGGATGACCACCTTCGTTGACGCCGATGCGCGCCTGACCTGGCGGGTCGCTTCGATACCGTTCAGCCCAGGCATGACAACGTCCATCAGGACGACGTCGGGGCGAAGCCGCTCGACAGCGAGGAGCGCTTCGCGGCCGTTTTCGCAATCGGCGACGACTTCGATGCCGGGGTGCGCTTCCAGCAGCATGCGGAGGCCCTGCCGGATGACGGCATGGTCATCGACGACGAGCACGCGTACAGGCCGCGAACCGCCGGCGGGGCTCCCCCTCCCGGTCGAGCGGTTGGTGCTCATGCGGGCGACTCCTTCGGGGCGGGAATACGCCCCGGGTGCAAAGCGCCAGTCTACTCCGTCTGTGTTGCCTGCCAAGGGGGCACAGCAGCGGGCCGGGCCGGACAGTCGGCGCAGCGGTCGAAGCGGCGGGTTGGCGGTGCGGGTGCGCAGCCGAAGAGGTCGAGGAGGCGGTACAGGGTCCAAAGGGGGAGGCCCATGACACCGCAGTAGCAGCCTTCGAGGCGGGCAACGGGCCGGACGTCCTCATGCTGGATGGCGTAGCCGCCGGCCTTGTCGAGGGTGCGGCCGGACGCTGCGTAGGCCTGGACGACGTCGTCGGGGAGGTCGGCCATGAAGACGGTCGAGATTTCGTGGTCGATGGCGGTGCCTTCGGGCGCTGCGACGGCGACGGCGGTGACGACCTGGTGAGGCCGGCCCCGGAGTTCGCGGAGCATGGCGACGGCTTCGGCGGTATCGGCGGGCTTGGCGTAGAGGTGCAGGCCGCGAAAGACGACGGTATCGCAGCCGATGACGACCGCATCGCGGTAGCGGCGGGCGACGGCCTCGGCCTTGGCGTACGCCAGCTGGCGGGCGCAATCGACAGCATCGCCGGCCAGGTCCTCGGCAATGTCGGCGGCATCGACGGTAAAGTCGTCGAGCAGGGCGGCAAGCAGCTCCCGGCGGCGCGGCGACGCGGACGCCAGGACGACGTTCCGGCTCATGCGGCGGGCCACTCCAGCCGGCTGACGCATTCGATGTGGCCGGTCTGGGGGAACATGTCGAGCGGGGTAACGTCGGTCAGGCGGTAGCCGCCATCGACGAGGACACGGAGGTCGCGGGCGAGGGTGGCCGGGTTGCACGAGACATAGACGACAACGCGCGGCCGGAAGGCAGTGATCGCTGCAAGGACCGGCGGGGCGCACCCCGGCCGGGGCGGGTCGAGGACGATGGCGTCGGGGTGGTCCTCGAACGCCGGGAGGATGTCCTCGACCTTGCCGATGCGGATGCGGGCGTTCTTCACGGGGCCGAGATTCACCTTCGCGTCGCGGGCGGCGCTGTTCGACTCCTCGATGGCGATCACCGAGTCGAAGCGGTCAGCGAAGATACGCGCAAAGGTGCCGACGCCGGCGAACGCATCCACCAGCAGGCGGCCCCGGGAGGGAAGGGCCTCGCCGACCAGGCGGACCATCTCTTCGGCCTGGGCGGTGTTGACCTGGAAAAACGCCGAGGCGCTGACGACGAAGTCGTGACCGGCGAGCCGCTCAAGATAGCTGGTTTGACCGGTGGGGAACGGGACGCCCGGGACCGCGGGGTTGACCAGGAACGAGCCGGTGGCTGCCGAGTGGCGGACCTGGATTTGATGCAGACCAGCGCCGTGTCCCTGGAGCTGGGGGAGGATTTCGTTGACCCAGGGGTCGGCGATTGGGCAGTGCTCGACCTTCAGGAGGCCGTGACCGCGGCGGGAGATGAACCCGACATCGCCGAATTTCTTGCCGGTCGAGAAGCGGACGTGGTTGCGGTATCCCCAGGGTTCCCGCGCGCCGACGATGGGGCGCACGACGTCGTCGTCGAGGCCGCCGATGCGCTGAAGCTGTTCCCGGACGACGGCCTCCTTCGCGCGGAGCTGGGCGGGGTAGGCCATGTGCTGGAGCTGGCAGCCGCCGCATTCGCCGAAGAGCGGGCAGCGGGGTTCGACCCGGTCGGGCGAGGGCGCGATAACGCGGGTGGTGACGGCCTCGAGGTAATCGGGGTACTCGCGTTCGACGACGGCTGCGACGAGTTCGCCCGGGGCTGCAAACCAGGTGAAGACGACCCGGCCATCGGGCGCGCGGGCGAGGGCAGCGCCGCCGAAGACGAGGCTTTCGGCACGCAACGTGAGCGTGGTCGGCTCCGGCGGTGTCTTCCAACGGTGACCGCGGCGAGGCATATGGTCAGGGTAGGGGCCGCCGGGGACACGCGCGAGGGCGGGCCGGGGCGGCGCCGGAGTGGCGCCGTGGCCGGTGCCGGCGTATGCTATCGGCAGCGTGGGCGGTTAGCTCAGATGGTTAGAGCGCTGCGTTGACATCGCAGAGGTCACTGGTTCGAATCCAGTATCGCCCACCAGCCCACGCTCTCATCGCTTCGCCGGCGCCACACGCGCCGGCGTTTTGCTGAGCGGCGGCGGCCGCCCTGGGGCCCGGGCACCATCGGAGGGGTACGAGGTACGATGAGGCGTGCCCGGGGGCGCCTGACGGAGCGGCGCGGTAGACTCGGGGGCATGCACCGGTTCGTTGTTCTGCTGATGCTCGCTGCAGTCATTGGCGCGCTCGCTGCGGCGCCCGGCGCGCCGTGGCGAACTGCCCGGGCCGAGGACGGCCCTGTTTCGATGGTGGTCGAGCCGCAGCTCGATGGCAGCCAGTTCGTCACCGTCGTGTTCCACGCGCTCGACCGGGACGGGTTCTGTCAGCCGCCCCCGGGCGCCGTCAGCCTGCACCCGGTCCTCAATATGCCGGTGGATTTCATCATCGAGGCGGGGGACGGGGTCATCATCGAGACCAGCTCGGGCGGGATTGCCCCGGGACGCCAGGCAACGGGCGTCCGCACCTTCTCGACTGCGGCGAACGCCGCGGCCGGGAGCCCGGTACGGAGCTTCCCGCCGCTGCGCGACGGCGTCGCCGATGAGTGCCAGGCGTGGGTGCGGATTTCGCAGAGCATTCCTGGCCCGCTCCGGGTGCTGGTCCTGGCGCCGGGCGACGGCGGCGGCCAGGTGGGCTGGGTGGCCGAGGCCGGCCGGGAGACCGCGACAACGGTGCCGCTCCAGTTCCGGTGGACGCTGGTGACCTGGACCGGCCCGGCGACAGCGCCCGCGCAGGCGCTCCAGGGCGTGAGCGGCGCGCAGGTGACCGCCATCTACGGATGGGAGACGGCGAGCCAGGCGTGGCTGGCGTACTTCCCGGCGGGGGCGAATGTGCCCGGGGCGAACACGCTCACGTCGCTCGAGCCGGGGAAGGCATACTGGGTCGCCATCGCAGGACCGGGAGGCGGCTCCTGGCGGATGCCCTCGGCCCGTTGACGCTCGTGAGCGCCCGGAGGTAGCCTGCCCGGACGCCCTTGTGGGCCGGAGGTTTCCATGCCCGGATACGGTGTGATTCCCGCGCTCCGGTTTCGCGACCTCGAGGAAGCGGTCCGGTTCTACGTCGATGTGCTCGGCTTCGAAATCCGGCGCGGAGACCTGGCGGAGGGCAATATCTCAGTACGCTTCGGCGCCGCGCAGCTGATGCTGGAATCAGCAGCAGCAGAGTTCTACGGCACGGCGTACAACCAGGCGATCCGCCAGCGGGCAGGAACCGCGGGCCCGAACGCCCTTTACATCGAAGCGGAACAAATAGACACCCTGGCGCAACGGGCAGCCTCGGCAGGGGCGCGGATACTGGACCCGCTCGCTGAACGGCCGTGGGGACAGCGGGAGTTCACCGTGGAAGACCCGGCAGGGAACTGGCTGACGTTCTGGAAGTCCCTGGGCGGCGCGAATGGCGCGACCTAGTCGAGCGCTTCCGGAAGTGACAGCCGGGCGAAGGCGAACTCGGCCTCCTGGCGTGCGGCGCGGGCGATCTCCCGGGTAAACCGCGCAAGGCGGGCGCGGTCGGCGAGCGCGTCGTCGGCGGCACGAAGAAGCTCCCACGCTTCGACGAGCACCGCCCGAAGGGATTGCTCAATTGCGCGGCCTGCCGGGAGGAGTTCCGGTTCGAGCACTCCGCCGGGTTCGAGTTCGCGCGCGAGCGTATCGAGACGGAACTCGATGGCGAGGGCGCAGTCGCGGACAGCTTCGCGGACGGCCCGGGGGTCGCGGGCCGATTCAAGCCGGCGCACGGCGCCGAGCAGCGAGTCGACGATGCGCGGGGCGGCAGATTCGGACGCAGCCATGGTGCCTCCTCGAAGACCGGAAGGCCCGGCCCCGGCGCCGGATAGGCCGGAGCGGGCCGGTACGGCGGGATGGCACGATGCTAGCCGACCGGGATGGCCAGCGTGTGAGCGGCAGGCGGCCGGCGGCGAAAACGTAACACAACTGGAACAAACGGCCCCGTCGCGGGCGCCGCTTTCCGACGGAGAGCGCCGGAGACGTCAGCGGAGCAGGCCGCGCTCCGCGAGGATGCGCTTCATCGTGGCGCCGATATCAGCGGGCGAATCCGAGACGACGGCGCCGGCGGCGCGGAGGGCCGCCTTTTTGTTCTCCGCCTTGCCGTCCTCGCCGGAGATGATGGCGCCGGCGTGGCCCATGCGGCGGCCGGGAGGCGCGGTCGCGCCGGCGATGAAGGCGACCACGGGCTTCTTCACGTGCTCCTTGATGTAGGCGGCGGCTTCCTGCTCGGCGGAGCCGCCGATTTCGCCGACCAGCACGATGGCGTCGGTATCCGGATCTTCGTTAAGCATGCGGACGGCCTCGGCCTGGCGGGTGCCGATGATGGGGTCGCCGCCGACGCCGATGCAGGTACTCTGGCCGATGCCCTCGGCAGTGAGCTGCGCCACGACCTCGTACACCAGGGTGCCGGAGCGGCTGACGACGCCGACCCGCCCGGGCATGAAGACATCGCCGGGCATGATGCCGACGCGGGTCTTTGTACCGGGCGTGATGACGCCGGGACAGTTGGGGCCGATGAGGATGCTGCCCGTCGACTGGAGGGCAGCCTTCACGCGGACCATATCGAGGACCGGGATGCCCTCGGTGATGCAGACGATGAGCGGAATTTTCGCGGCCGCAGCCTCGAGGATTGCGTCGGCGGCGCCGGGCGCGGGGACGAAGATGATGCTCACGTTGGCGCCGGTCTCACGGACGGCCTGGTCGACCGTGGTGAAGATCGGCACACCGTCCTGCTGTTCGCCGCCGCGCTTCGGGTGGATAGCGGCGACGACATTGGTGCCGTAGGCGATGGAGCGGCGCATATGATTGGCGCCTTCGGTGCCGATGCCCTGCACCAGCAGGCGGGTGTTCTGATCGACGAGCACTGCCATGTGGCGAATTCCCGGGTGACGCGATTTCCGATTTCCGTCCGCGCGACGCGACGCCGGCTCAGGGTGGGTTCGGATGCCCGGGAAAGCATACCGACTGCCGCTGCTAGGAGCGACCGGCGGCTGCGGCCGGGGCCGCCTGAGGCGACGCCGGGCGCTGCGCTTCCATCAGGCGGAGCAGCTTCTTCCATTCCGGGCCGGCAAGCTGGCGGTAGACCGACGGGAACTTCGCGCGGAGCTCCTCGGCGTGGGCGCGATAGCGCTCGGCGAGCACGCCCATGGCCATCAGGGTGCCGGGTTCGAGGCGGCGGCCTGCACTGGCGGCAAGTTCTTCCAGCATCTCGATGGCCACGTACGCATCCTGGTGGAGGCCGAGCAGGTCCTGGAGCGCCGTCACGCGGGCGCTGAATTCGAGCGCTGGCTTGCCGTAGATGCCGTTGCCGACGAACTCGAGGGCGTAGCGGAGCTTCTTGGCTTCGATGCGGAGGAGGTGGTACGCCTCCGGCGGGGAGGTCTTCTTGATGCGGTCGCCAAGCTTGCGGACCTTCCGGTAGCGGCGCTCGACGAGGTCGGGCGCGACGGCAAGGACCGGCGTGCGGCCCGGGGCGAACGATTTCGGCGGCCCTGCGCGGAGGACAGCGGCGAACCGGGCGCAGAGCCGCTCGTAGCGGCGCGAATCGAGCACCTGCAGCATCCGGCGGCGGGCGGCGGCACGCCGCTTGCGGAGGAGCGCCTCGATGCCGTCGAGCAGGTGCACGCGGTCGGCCGGGAAGCTTGCGCGCCACTCTTCCATCCGTTCGAGCTGGACATCGAGGTCGCGGACCTCGCCGAGGGCGCGGGCGACCTGCCCGAATTCGTCGCGGAAGGCGAGCATGCGAGCGGTGAGGAACGGGCGGAAGACGGCCATTGCAGCGCGGAGTCGGCGGGTCGCGACGCGCATGTCATGGAGCGCCTCGATGTCCTCGCCGAGGCGGGTGCCGGGCTCGTTGAGCAGGAAGACGCGGAACTGGCGGCGCAGCACGGCATAGGCGACCTGTCCGACGGTCATCGACGGTTCGACCGTTT
Source organism: Tepidiforma bonchosmolovskayae (assembly GCF_008838325.1). GTDB lineage: Bacteria > Chloroflexota > Dehalococcoidia > Tepidiformales > Tepidiformaceae > Tepidiforma > Tepidiforma bonchosmolovskayae. Next base: position 257,896 of record NZ_CP042829.1, read on the forward strand.
CCGGGCCGAAGGACGGCGGCTCAGGCGGGCGCTGGCCGGTCGCAACCAGTGCGGCTTCGAATTTGGAGGTCGCGGCAGGGCCAAGGCTGCACGCGGCGACGAGCGCATCGACGAACGGGCGGGCGCGGTCGAGAGCGGCGGCATCGACTTCGACCTCGACCCGGGCGAGGCGCACGGGCTCGTCGTCCGTCACGGGGATGGTGGTGTCGTCGAGGGCGATTTCACCGAGGGTTCCGTCGGCGTCGGCGAGGCTGAACCTCTGGCGCGTCGTGACGAGCCGGAAGAGCGGCGCAAGCGGCTGGCGGCCGCAGAGGGCGCGGAGGGCCTCGCCGGCTTCGCCGGGCGCCGCTTTCGGGTCAGCGTCGGGCGCGGGCAGCGCGGCGGTGATCTCGCGCCGGGTGCGGATGCCATCGCGGGCTTCGGCCATCGATTTGAGCGTCAGCTCGGCGCCATCGCCCCTCGAGCGAACGCGGCAGGTATACCCGGCACGGTGGATGCGCCAGTCCGGGGTATCGAGGTAGGTGTCGTCGAGGGACTGGGTGCCGCGCGGCTCGACGGTGTAGCCGGGCGCGACGTGCGACTGGAGCCAGCGGAGCACCGGCCGGGTATCGAGGGCGGCGAACTGCCATTCGACTTCGAGGGACGAGGATGTCACCGGGCCATGATACCCGCGGGCCTGCGGAGGTGCGTCAACGGTTCAGGCGCGGCGGATGGACAGGCCGCCATCAACGGGAAGCGCGACACCGGTCACGAAGGATGCTGCGGGGAGTGCGAGCGAGAGGGTCATGTGCGCGACCTCTTCGGGCAGGCCGTAGCGCCGGAGGGCGGTGCGCTGGCGGGCGTACTTTTGTTTGTCCTCCTCGGGGATGGCTTCGGTCATGCCGGTGCGGATGGGACCCGGGCAAATGCAGTTGACCGTGATGCCCTCTTTGCCGAACTCGAGGGCGAGCGAGCGGGTGAGCCCGACGACGCCGTGCTTGGCAGCGGTGTAGGCGCTGTGGCCGGGCGTGGCGCCGAGCCCCTCGGTGCTCGCGATGTTGATGATGCGCGGGCTGGACGACCGGCGCAGGTGGGGCAGGGCGGCGCGGATGGTGTACGTCATCGCGGTGAGGTCGACGGCGAGGGTGCGGGCCCAGACCTCGTCGTAGTTTTCTGCTTCGAACGGGACGGCTGCGGAGATGCCGGCGTTGTTGACGAGGATGTCGAGTCCGCCGAATTCGGCGGCGACATCGTCAACCAGGCGCTGGACGGCGGTGCGGTCCGCGACGTCGCAGGCCCACGCCCGGGCAGTGCCCCCGGCGGCGCAGATCTCGGCGGCAACGGCCTCGACCGGGGCCTCGTTGATGTCAACTGCGGCGACGCGTGCGCCTTCGTCGGCGAAGAGGATGGCGGTGGCGCGGCCCATGCCGCTGCCGGCGCCGGTCACCAGGGCGACTTTGCCTTCGATGGAGCGGCTGAGCTGGCTGAGACGCGGCATGACGGCCTCCGGGGCGGATTTACGCGAGGTCTACCCGCAGCGGAGCGCGGGTGCAAGCGGTTGCGCGGGCGGGCCGGCGCCAGCATGCTACCGGCACAGCTTTCGCCCCTGCAGGAGACAAACGACCCATGGTGATGGCACTCGACGGCATCAAGGTGCTGGACCTTTCCCGGCTGGCGCCGGGCCCGCATTGTTCGATGCTGCTGGCGGATTTTGGCGCGGACGTGACGCTGGTGGAGGCCGTGCCCGGCGCTTCAGCGAAGCTCGGCACGACGGGAGTTCGGCGGAGCGAGGCTGCGGAGCGCGCGGCGGCGTTCAATGCCCTCGGGCGCGGGAAGAAATCGATCGCGCTGAACCTGAAGGAAGAGGAGGCGCGAAAGATCTTCTACCGCATGGTCGAAGGCGCGGATGTGGTGATCGAGGGGTTTCGGCCCGGGGTGGTGAAGCGGCTTGGGGTCGACTACGACACGCTGTCGGCGATCAACCCGCGGATCATCTGCTGCTCAATTTCGGGGTTCGGCCAGACGGGGCCGTACGCGAACCTGGTCGGGCACGACATTAACTACATCGCGATTGGCGGGGCGCTTGGGGTGACGGGGCGGCCGGGGCAGCCCCCGGCGATCCCGGTGAACCTGCTGGCGGACTTCGCCGGAGGCGGCCTGACCGCCGCGTTCGCCATCTGCCTGGCGATTATCGCGCGGGAGAAGACCGGCCGCGGCCAGTACATCGACGTGGGCATGAGTGACGGGGTGCTGTCGCTGATGACGAGCGCCTTCAGCCACTACTTCTCGACGGGGCAGCCGATCCGGCCGGGCGAATACCTCCTGAACGGCGCAGCGCCGTTCTACAACACGTACCGGTGCAGCGACGGACGGTGGTTTTCGATCGGGAGCATTGAACCGCACTTCTGGGAGAACCTTTGCCGCGTGCTCGGGACCGAGGACCTGCTGCCGCACCAGTTCGACCAGCCGAAGTGGCCCGAGATGATCGAGCGGTTCGCGGGGATCTTCGCGACGAAGACGGCCGACGAGTGGATGGCGATTATGTCGCAGTACGACATCTGCGCGGCGCCGGTGCTCGAGATGGAGAACGTGGTAACCAACGAGCACAACCTCGCCCGGGGGATGGTCATCGAGCTGGACTCGCCCGTCGGGAAGGTGAAACAGATCGGCGTTGCGCCGAAGCTGAGCGATACGCCCGGGATGCCGCGTTCGACGGCGCCGCTCATCGGGCAGCACACGGACGAAATCCTCGGCGGGCTCGGTTTCACGGCCGAGCAGATCGCCGACCTCCGCAGCCGCGGGGTGGTGGGGTAGGCACTCCGCCGGGTCCCGGGAACGACAGCGCGACCGCTCCCGTGGGGGAGCGGCCGCGTGCCATCCCGGGTGCGTGCCGGAAGGTCAGCAGATGCCGCAGCCGCACCCGTCTTCGGACGCTGCGGGCTTGCGTGCGGTAACCGCCGCGGAGGCGATGCCTTTGCCGCCGGGGTACTCGGTGGCCACGGAGGCGACGTCGACGAAGCCGGCGGCACGGATGTGGTCGAGGTACTCCGATTCGAGCAGCGCCCCGGCGATGCAGCCGGCCCACTTTTCCATATCGGAGCGGATCTCCTCCGGGACGGGGCGGGTCCAGACGATGTCCGAGACCTGGAGGCGGCCGCCGGGCTTCAAAACGCGGAAGGCTTCGCGGAAGACCCGGGGTTTATCGGGCGAGAGGTTGATGACGCAGTTGGAGATGATGACATCGACCGACTCGTCGGCGACCGGGAGGTTTTCGATTTCACCGAGGCGGAACTCAACGTTGGACGCCCCGACCTTCTCGGCGTTCTTGCGGGCGAGGCGAATCATCTCGGGGGTCATGTCAACGCCGATGACGCGGCCGGCGGGGCCGACCATCTTCGCCGCGAGGAAGCAGTCGATGCCGCCGCCGGACCCGAGGTCGAGCACGACCTGGCCGGGTTCGAGGGCGGCGATAGCAGTCGGATTGCCGCAGCCGAAGGCGACATCGGTGACCGTTGCCGGCAGGTCGGAGATGTCGGCGTTCCTGTAGAGGTCGGCGATGCGGGAGATGACGACGTCATCCTGGGCGAGGCTTTCCTCGCCGCAGCAGGAATTCTCGGCGGGGGCAGCGGGGGAGCAGCAGGAGGCGGAATCGACGAGCGGGAGCTCCTCGACCGTCTCGGCGCGCTGGAGGACGGGCAGGACGCGGCTGGCGTAGGCGCGTGCGACCTGTTCGCGGATTTCGTCGGGGCCGGGTGTGGACACGGGGTGCCTCCAGAGAAGGATGGTGTTATCGTAATTTTTCGATGTCACCGCTGTCAACGGGAATGTTCGATATCGGCAGCGGCAAGCGAGCGGACGAAGTCGCCGAGGGTGCGCCAGTCGTCGAGCTGCCGCTCGAGGGGGCGGTGGATCGCCGCGCGGGCGCCCGGGTGGTACAGCGGGAAGAGCACCAGGCCACCCCAGTCGCGCGGGCGGGCCACAGCGTCGCGGAGCCGCGCACCGTGGGGCCGGAGCTGTTCGAGCGCCGCGAGCGCGGTGGTTCCGAGCGGGACAATGACCGCAGGGCGGACGTGGTCGATGGCTGTCGCCAGCCAGGATGCGCAGGCGCGGATTTCGCCGGCTGAAGGCCGGCGGTTGCGGCCGCGCGAATCCAGCGGGAGGCAGAGGACCGCGTTCGTAACGGCGACGCCGGATGGGTCGAGGCCGGATGCCGCGAGGAGGGCAGCGAAGCGGGCGCCGGCGACATCTCCGACGAAGGGCCGCCCGCTGCGGGCCGCACCCAGCCGCCCGGGGGCCTCGCCGACGAAGAGGACGGGCCTCGGCCCGCCGGGGAGGTCGAGGACGGCCGAGCCCGGGACGACGCCGGGGCAGCGGCGGCACGCGCGGCAGGCAGCAAGGGCGGGCGGCAGCGCGGGCTGGCAGTGTTCACCGGGGGCGGCGTAGGATGCGGCCATCTCGACGGAGGGTGCATGCGTGGAGCCTCGGATTGTGGCGACCGGCCTTGAATTCCCCGAAGGGCCGGTGGCGCTGTCGAACGGCGACGTCATCGTGACGGAGATTGCGGCGGGGCGGCTGAGCCGTGTCAAGCCGAACGGGACGGTCGAGGTGCTGGCCGTGACCGGCGGCGGGCCGAATGGCGCCGCACTCGGCCCCGACGGTGCGCTGTACGTCACGCAAAACGGCGGCTTCCAGTGGCACCGCCGGCCGCTGCCGGACGGCTCGATGGGGCTCTTCCCCGGGGAGCAGCCCGCGGACTACACGGGCGGGGCGATCCAGCGGGTGACGCTCGCCGGCGAGGTGAGCACGTTGTACACCGAGTGCAACGGCATCCCGCTCAAGGGGCCGAACGACCTCGTCTTCGACCGGGAGGGGAACTTCTACTTCACCGACCTTGGGAAGAACCGGCCCCGCGAGAAGGACCGGACCGGCGTGTACTACGCCTCGCCGGACGGGAAGTTCATCCGGGAAATTATCTTTCCGATGGAAGGGCCGAACGGCATCGGGCTGAGCCCCGACGAGAAGACGCTGTACGTGGCCGAGACGCCGACGGGGCGGGTGTGGGCGTACGACGTGCAGGCGCCGGGGCAGGTGGCGAACGGCCGGGTGATTGGGACGGTGCCGGGTGCGCCACCGTTCGGCTACTCGTTCTGCGACTCGATGTGCGTCGACGCGGAGGGCAATGTGATCGTGGCGACGATCCTGAACGGCGGGCTGACGATGTTTTCGCCCGATGGGTCAACGGTGCGGCATTTCCCTTGCCCCGACCTGCTGACGACGAACGCGTGTTTCGCCCCGAACCTGACGTCGCTGTACGTGACCCTGAGCTCGACCGGGCGGCTGGGCGTGTTCGATACCTGGCCGACGAGGGGCCTCAAGCTGAATTTTGCGATCTGACCGGCCGCTCGAAACGGGGAGCTCACGGGCGCTTTTATCTGCTTTTGCTATTCTGTTTGCGACGAAGCGTCCCACCCGACGATAACGGCTTCCGCCGGGGCGCGGCCTGCCGCACGATGCGTGTGCAACCATGGCGATTGCCGTCACGCTCCTCTCGCACAGTCCCGACCCGATCCGGTCGCTGTACATGGCGTACCGGACGTGCTACTCGTCGCTGACGCCGCAGCAGGTGGCCGCGCGCATCGCCGACGAGCGGATTTCGAGGGAGACGATGCTCGCGTTTGTCGAGGAGCGGCTGAAGACCGGGCACACCTCGCCGCTCGAACAGGTATGGTTCGAATTCGCCATCTCGGGTGTGAGCCGGGCGTTCTCGCACCAGTTTGTCCGCCACCGCGTGGGCATCAGCTTCGAACAGCAGTCGCAGCGGTACGTGACCTACAAGGGCGGCCGGTTCCCCTACACCGTGCCGGAGACGGTTGAAAAGGCCGGGCTGGCCGGCGAGATGGAGCGGCTGTTCGAAGAAGCGGGTGCGCTGTACGAGCGGATGGTCGCCGCCGGGGTGCCCGCCGAGGATGCCCGGTTTCTCCTGCCTAATGCGACGAACACGAACTTCAAGGTGACGGTCAATCTGCAGTCGCTGCTGCACATCTGCGACCTGCGGCTCTGCACCCGGGCACAGTGGGAGTTCCGCAAGGTTGCGGCCCTTATGCGGGCCGAGGTGATGAAGGTCGAGCCGGTGCTGGGGCGGATGCTCCAGCCGAAGTGCGGGGAGCGGCGGCTCGGCTACTGCGACGAGGAGTACGAGGCGTGGGAGGCCTGCCCGATTGGACGGGTCCGCCCGCACAAAGAGGTGCTGTTCAAGGTCTATGAGTCGTACCGGCGGGGCGAGCTTCAGCCGCTCAGGGATGAGGACTTCCGCACTATCGAGTCCGCCGCGGAGCCGCAGCCAGACCGGCCGCCCGGCTGACGGCGGGGGCGGGTGACCCGGGGGCCGCGGTTCGGGAGGCTGGGGCCGGTGGTGCTCGGGGTGCTCGGCGCGGTATCCGTCGGTGCCGGGCTCCTCGCCGGTCGGGAAGGCCTGGTCGTCATTGGCGTAGTGGCGCTGGCCGGTGCGGCGGTCGCCGGCGGGACCGGGAAGCTGGGGCGCCGGGCTGATGGCGGGGAAGAGGGCGGACCTGACGGCCCCGAGCGGTAGGGAATGCGCAACCGGACGGCAACAACATCGTCACGACACCGGCAGCAGCGCGGCGGCCGGCGCACGTAGGCGGCGGTGCGGGAGCGGCCGATCCTGAACACAGGGGGTCCGCAGCATGCGGGAGGTTGAGCCCCCGGGAGTGCCCTGTGGTCGCGCTCGTGGCTGTTCCAGACCTTGGACGCGAGATGGTCGGCGGGCTGGTCGCGGAGTGGTATCGGCCGGACGGCGCGGAGGTTGCGCCAGGCGAGCCGGTCTGCAGGCTGGAATGCGACTTCATCGCCTTCGACATCGAGGCCGAGGGCGCCGGGGTGCTGCGGCACCGCCGGCCGGCCGGGAGTATCGAGCGGAAGGGCACCATCCTCGGGGTGATCGTCTCCCGGGGCGAAGGGCTTCCGCCGGACGAGGAGCTGCGGGCGCTGGAGGCGCGTGCAACGGCGGCGGTCGAGGCGCCGCCCCCGCCTGCCGGCCGGGTCGCAGCGCCGTTCGAGCATGCGCCAGCATCGCCGGGGGCGGACCGGATGGCCGCCGCGGCAGGGCGAGGAGGCACGGCCGAGACCGAGCCGGCGGCCGTGGTGGTGCCGTTCCCGGCGCGTGGCGCGCGGAGTGAGACAGAAGCAGACGGGCGCGCCGAGCCGCTCGCAGAACCGGGCGGGGCGATCCCCGGCCTGCCGCTCTGGGAAGAGGAAGAAGCGACCGCGCGGGCCGATGCCGAGGCATCGACAGGGCGGGAGGAGGACGGGATGCCGCCGGAGCCTGCCAGCCGGTTTGCGCGGATTGCCGAGGAGGCCGCCGCGACCGCAGAGGTGCTCAGCGCCCACGTGTGCGTTTCGTGGGCGCGTGCGCGCGAGGCGGCGGCAGCGCTCGCCGACGAGTGGCACCCGTTCGGGCCGAAGCCGACGGTCGAGGACCTGGCCGTCCGCGCGATTGCACGTGCGCTTGCCGAGGCGGGGCTCAACGCCGGGCCCGCCGGCGTGGTGGTGGTGGAGCCGAATGCGGACCGGTCGTTCGCGGTCGAGAACCCGCTTGACGAGGAGTTCCGACGGATGGTGCAGGCGCGGGCCGACGGCGGGGGCTCCTTTGAGCGGGCGGAGTGGGTGGTGGTCTCGTTGATGCCGCTGGGTGTCGAGCGGCTGGAACCGCGACTTTCGGGCGGGCGGCTGGCGTTCGGGCTCGGCGCCGGCCCTGAGGGGCAGGGGACCATCACCATGCGCTACGACAGCATGCTCTTCGGGGAAGGAGACGCCGGACGTGTCCTTGCTCGGGTACGCTCACTGGTGGAAAACCCGTACCGGCTCTGGGGGTAGGAGAACCGTGGCAACCGCAGACCCACCGGGACGCAGCGTGGCGGTCTACCACCTCGGGACGACCAGCTATGGGGAAGTGCACCGGCTCCAGCAGCGGCTCCAGGCCGCCCGCAGGGCGGGGTCCGGGGTGGATACGCTGCTGCTGACCGAACACCGGCCGGTGTTTACGCTCGGCCGGAGCCACCCGGTGCCGAGCCTCCGCGTGGCGGAGGAGGTGGTGCGGCAGTACGGCATCGAGATTGTGCCGACCGAGCGCGGCGGGGACATCACGTACCACGGGCCGGGGCAGCTGGTGGCGTACGGCATCATCGCGCTGAAGGGCTGGGGGATGGGCGTCACCGAGTACGTGAGCGGGCTCGAGGAGACCGTCATCGGCGTGCTGGCGGACTGGGGCCTCAGGGGCGAACGGTCGGAGCGCGGCCGGGGCGTCTGGGTCGAAGGCCGGAAGATTGCGTCGGTCGGGCTCAATGTCCGGGGCTGGGTCACGATGCACGGGATCGCGCTGAATGTGGATACCGACCTCGGGCATTTCGAGCTGATCAACCCCTGCGGGATGAACGACGTCGAGATGACGACCATGGCGGCAGAGGTCGGCCGCCAGGTAGCGCTTGACGACGTGGCGGAGGCGTTCGTCTTCCACTTCGGGCGGGTATTCGGGTGCGCTGCGAAGCTTCAGCCGATCCCGGGACGGGAAAAGGCGCAGCAGGGCAGGTAGGAACGGCGGCCCGACTCCGGGGAGCGCCCAGGGGCATTCCCCGATTTCTCTGTGCCGCCAGGAACCTTCGGTCAGCTGCGGGCGTTTCCCTGTGCAGGAGGGCACAGTTCGATGGCACGGACCGTGAATGCGCTCGCGCTGTTCGCGACGCTCTACGCAGCGGTGATTCTCATGCGGGTGGTCGACTGAGCCGAGCCCGCATCACCCGGCGTAGGAGGCGATGGCTTCGTCGCTGAAGTCGGCGTTGGAGTAGACGCGCTGGACGTCCTCGAGGTCCTCGAGGGCTTCGATGAGGCGGAGTGCCTGGTGCGCCGTTTTCTCGTCGAGCTCGATGGTCGTCTTTGGGATCATGGCGAAGTCGGCGTTTTCGACCTGGTAGCCGGCGGCCTCGAGCTGCCTGCGGACGGATTCGAGGGCAGCGGGGTCGGTACGGACCTCGATGACATCGCCCTGGACGTCGACGTCTTCGGCGCCGGCGTCGATTGCCTGGAGTGCGACCTCATCGGGGTCGCGGCCTTCGAGCGGGATGGTGATGATGCCGCGGGGTTCGAACTGCCAGGCGACGGAGCCGGTTTCGCCGAGGCTGCCGCCGGCCCGGCTGAACTGGTGGCGGACCTCGGAGACGGTGCGGTTGCGGTTATCGGTGAGGGCAGAGACGAGGATGGCGATACCGCCGGGGCCGTAGCCCTCGTAGGTGATCTCGTCGAGCTGGTCTTCGCTCGCGCTGCCGGTGGCCCTGGCGATGGCGCGTTCGATGTTGTCGTTCGGCATGTTGGCGGCGCGGGCGCGCTGGACCGCGAGCCGCAGCTTGAAGTTCGCGGCCGGGTCGGGGCCGCCCTGCCTGGCCGCCTGCATGATTTCGCGGGTGAGCTTGGTGAAGAGGGCGCCCCGCTTCTGGTCGTTGGCGCCCTTCTGGCGCTTGATCTGCGCCCACTTCGAATGGCCTGCCATCGGTCGTGCTCCGGTGGTGGGGTGACGTGGTCTGCACCGAGTGTACCGAGGCGAGCAGGTTGCGGCGAAATCGGGCTGCGGGGAGCGGCGCCGGGCGCCGGGTCCGGAGCCTAGATCGAGCGAACGCCGTCGACAGCGAACCCGGCAGCGATGACCACCGCGAGCCCCGCCGCGAGGCGCGCGAGTCCGTCGGCGAGCTGACCTGCTGCGCCGAAGCGTGCCGCGGCGAGTGCAAGGGCGCCACCGACTGCGGCGAGCGCCCCGGCGATTGCCCAGCCGGCGCTCTCTCGCGCAGCAATGACGAGGACGGCAGCCAGGCCTGCGGGGCCGAGCAGGACCGGCACGGTGAGGGGCACAAGGTCGGCGAAACGGGAGGCGGGGTCGAACGGGAGACGGAGGGGGCCGAACGCGATCGTGGCTGCGCCGGAGGCGGCGATGACGACCGCGGCTGCGACCAGAAACGACTCCGGTTCGACGGACAGCGCATCGAGGATGCTGTCGGCGAAGGCGGCAGCGAGGGCGTAGCAGGCGGCGGAAAGGGCGCCGGCAGCGATGAGCTGGCGGGGCGCGGGGCTTTCGCCGCCAAGGCGCGCGGCTGCGGCGAAGGGATTCAGGGCGGCGACAATTGCAATCACAGCGACAAAGGGAGTCATGGCGGATCCTTGCCGGAGAGAACCAGGGATGCGAGGAGGAGCGCTGAGAGCGCGTGCTGCTGGTCGTCCATGCGGGTGACGCCTTCGGTGAACCAGGCGCCCGTCGCGCGGACGGAGTTGGGCGCTGCCGCGGCGCGAGTGCCGGCCACCTGGCGGTCGCGGAGCATCCCGGCGACGCAGGCGAGGCGTTCGTCGATGGCGGGACGGAGGCGGGCGAGGCGCGGGTCGGCGTCGGCGGCCTGGCGAAGGCCGGCGAGGCCTTCGCCCCAGGTTCCCATGCCGGCGGCGCGCGCCTGCCGGCCATGGAGGAGGCGGGAGAGGGCGGTGTCGCGGCGGGCCGATTCAGCGCGCACGAGGAGGCCGAACCGGGCTGCGAGCGATTCCAGGTAGCGAATCTCCGATTCGGCGAGGCCCCAGGACGCCATTTCGCCGAAGCCGTAGGCGGCCCACTGGTCGGCCCAGGGCGGGAATTCGAGGCCTTCGACGCGGTCGCGGTCTTCGGCGAGGTAGCGGGCCGTGCGGCGGGCGGCCGCATCCCATCCTTCGCCGGGGAACAGCCGGTGCATCAGCGTGAGCGCCCAGAATGCTTCGCCGGTGGCGTACTTCGAGCGCTCTCCCGGGACCGGCTGGAGGGTGCCGGGGTCCCAGCGGTTGAGAAAAGCGCCGTCGGGGAGCTGGAGGGCGAGCATCCCACGGGCGAGGTCGCGCATGAGGGCATCGTAGCCGGGATCCGCGGTGGCGATGCGGCGCTGCGCCAGGGCGGCCAGCATGAGCGCGGTAGCGCCAAGGGGAACGCTGCCGCCGGCCGGGTCCCGGAGGCCGGCCCAGTCGGCGTGGCGGTAGAGGTTGCGGAGCATCCAGCCGAGGCCGCGGTCGGCAGCAGGCAGGACGGAGGGGTCACCTGCCGCGGCGAGCTGGTAGAGGGACATCGTGACGCCTGCATGGCGGACGACGTTGTAGCCGAAAAGGTCGGTGTTTTCGGCGAGAGAGTATTCGTACACGTACGAGCCGTCGGGGTACTGGTTCGCCTCGATCCAGGCTGCGGCGGCCCGGGCCGACTCGAACGCTTCGGCGGGGGTGACCGGTGGGCAGTGCTGCGGCGCGAGGAGCGTCAGGCGGAGTACGGCAGCTCCCACAGCCCAGGCGGCGACGGTGAGGAGGAGCGGCCGCTTCATGGGCGGTGGAGGATACCAGCCGGAGCACGATGGGTGCTACAGCGCGACAGCGGCTTCTGCGGCCCGGCACAGCCGGTCCATAACCGGAAAGAGTTCGAGTCCGCGAGGCGTGAGCCGGTAGAGCGAGGATGGCGGGTAGGTGTGTTCAACGGTGCGCTCGATGAGGCCGGCGGCCTGGAGGTCTTTCAGCGCGAGCGTGAGCGCCCGGGGGGTAATGCCGGGGAGTTCGGCCCGCAGCTGGTTGAAGCGGGATGCGCCGCGCCCGGCTGCAACGAGGACGAGCATCGGCCACTTCTTCAGGGCAAGCTGGACGAGGTCCATGGCGACGACGGCCTCAACTGCTTCGATGCAGGAGGCGCCGACGGCCTGCCCGGCCGGCGTGAGCGAGCAGATAGCGCCGCGGGGCGCGGGTTCGCGGCAGAGGACGCCAGCCAGCTCCAGCCGGCGGATCGTATCGGCGAGGGTATCGCGCGCTGCGTTGAAGGCTTCCTGGAGCCGGGCGACCCGCTGGGGCCCATCGCGGTAGAGCCGCGCGACGGTCGGCACCGACCAGCGGTAGTGGAAGAGCTGGATGGCGGGGAGAAGCGATGACAACGAGCACCCTGCGGGAGGAGCTGCCTGCAGTCGGTTTGTACACCGGGTATACTAAAGCTGCAAGCCGGACCGGGAACCGGAGGGAAGGCTTGCCAATGGCCGGCGGCGGCATCATACTTAGAGCTTGATCCGCTGCGGCGGATCGTTTTTGTGTTGGAATCCGCTGGGGTTCCCGGGAGGATTCGCCCGGGTGGCGCAACGGCAGCGCATCCGATTTGTAATCGGACGGTTAGGGGTTCGAATCCCCTCTCGGGCTCCAACACAGACGGCCCGGCGGCGCAAGCGGCCGGGGGTGCCATGGAGAGATGGCCGAGTGGTTAATGGCAGCAGACTGTAAATCTGCCGCGCTTCGCGCTTCGTAGGTTCGAATCCTACTCTCTCCACCAACCAGCAACCTGCGACCGGCGGCACAACCGCCGGGTGTCTGCCCTCATAGCTCAGCAGGCAGAGCGCGTTCTTGGTAAGAACGAGGTCTCCGGTTCGAACCCGGATGAGGGCTCCAGTGTGGATTCCCGGCGGCGGCGCCGCCGTTCCAAACCAGGCCCGGAGGGCAAAAGGAACCCATGGCGAAGGCGAAATTTGAGAGGACGAAACCGCACGTCAACGTAGGGACGATCGGGCACGTTGACCACGGGAAGACGTCGTTGACGGCGGCGATCACGAAGGTGCTCGCCCTGAAGGGGGAAGCGGAGTACCGGCCGTTCGACTCGATCGACAATGCGCCGGAGGAACGTGCGCGCGGCATCACGATTGCGATTGCGCACGTGGAGTACGAGACGGACAAGCGGCACTACGCGCACGTCGACTGCCCGGGCCATGCGGACTACATCAAGAACATGATCACCGGTGCGGCCCAGATGGACGGGGCGATCCTGGTGGTGGCCGCGCCCGAGGGGCCGATGCCGCAGACGCGGGAGCACGTCCTCCTGGCGCGGCAGGTGGAAGTGCCGGCGCTGGTCGTCTTCCTGAACAAGGTGGACATGATGGAGGACCCGGAGCTCCTCGAGCTGGTCGAGCTGGAGCTGCGGGAGCTCCTGACCTCGCAGGGCTTCCCGGGCGATGAAGTGCCGATCATCCGCGGCTCGGCGCTGAAGGCGCTGGAGTCGACCTCGACCGACCCGAATGCGCCCGAGTACAAGTGCATCTGGGAGCTGATGGATGCGGTCGACAACTACATCCCGACGCCGGTGCGGCCGCTCGATAAGCCGTTCCTGATGCCGATCGAGGACGTTTTCGGCATCAAGGGGCGCGGCACGGTGGTGACCGGCCGGATCGAGCGCGGGGTGGTGAAGGTCGGCGACGAAGTGGAGATCGTCGGCCTGCGGGAGACGAAGAAGACGACCGTCACGGGCGTCGAGATGTTCAAGAAGATGCTGGACGAAGGCCAGGCGGGCGACAACGTCGGCTGCCTCCTGCGCGGCATCGAGCGGGATGAGGTGGAGCGCGGGCAGGTGCTCTGCAAGCCGGGGAGCATCAAGCCGCACACGAAGTTCGAGGCCCAGGTGTACGTCCTCTCCAAGGAAGAGGGCGGGCGCCACACCCCGTTCTTCAACGGCTACCGGCCCCAGTTCTACGTCCGCACCACCGACGTCACCGGCACCATCCACCTCCCCGAGGGCGTCGAAATGGTCATGCCCGGTGACAACATCACCATGACCGTCGAACTCATCCAGCCCGTCGCCATCGAAGACGGCCTCCGCTTCGCCATCCGCGAAGGCGGCCGCACCGTCGGCGCCGGCGTCGTCACCAAGATCCTCGCCTGAGGGCGGGCCTTCGGGCAGGAGGGAGAAGCCACATGGCGAAGAATAAGGGGGACCGGATCATCATCCACCTCCAGAGCACGGAGGGGCCGGTGTACCGGTACACGACCCAGAAGAACCGCCGGAACGATTCGGGCCGGCTTGAGCTCAAGAAGTACCACCCGGGGCTGCGGAAGCACGTCCTCTTTCGGGAGACGCGGTAACGCCAATGGCACGAGCACAACGCCGGCGCGCGGCGACCGTAGCGCCGGACGGTTCCCAGCCAGCCGAAGGCCCGCGCCCTGCGCGGACGTCGCTGCCGCGGCCCCCGGCAACGCCGGGGCCTATCGCGCGGCCCGAGGCGCCGAAGCGGAGCCCGTTCGGCTTCCTTAAGCGGCTCCAGCCGCGGTTCGTGGCGGATATCATCGCCGAGCTGCGGAAGGTGACCTGGCCGTCCTTCCAGGAGACGCGCTACCTGACCATCGTCGTGGCAATCGTCGCCGTGGCGATGGGGCTCTTCCTGGGGGCGGTGGACCTGCTCTTCGGCTGGATCATCGAGAGGCTGTTCTTCTAACGATGACCGACGAACAGAAGCCGATAACCGCGCTCTCCGGCATCAGCCCCGACCAGCCCAGTAAGCGCCCGGCGCGGCGCCGCAAGTCTGAGGACGAGCTCGAGCAGGAGCAGCTCACCGACGAGGAGATCAACGCGCCCGGGCGGAAGTGGTACTTCGTGCACACGTACAGCGGGCACGAAAACAAGGTCCGCAATGCCATTAAGGCGACCGTGGAGCGGATGGACGCCGGCGACAAGATTTTCCACGTGGTGGTGCCCACGGAAGACGAGATTGAGATTCGCGACGGCCAGCGGCGGACCGTGAAGCGGAAGCTCTACCCCGGATATGTCCTGGTGCAGACCATCGAGCTGAAGGAGGGCGACCCCGTCTCCGACGCGGTGTGGCACCTCATTCGGAACACGACGGGGGTGACCGGGTTTGTGAGCTCAGGCACGCGGCCGGTGCCGCTGTCGCAGGACGAGGTGAACCATATCCTCCGTGCGATGCGGATGGAGCAGCCGCGCGTCCGGGTGGCGTTCCAGCCCGGGCAGTCGGTTCGCATCGTTGACGGCCCGTTCGAAGACTTCGTCGGCACGGTCGATGAAATCAACACCGAGAAGGGCCGCGTGAAGGTGATCGTGAACATGTTCGGCCGGGAGACGCCGGTCGAGCTGGACTTCCTCCAGGTGGAACGCGTCTAAGGTACAACGGTGGGAGCCCTGGGGGCTGCCGACGCCAGAACGCAGCACCACCGCCCCGGCCGAATCGGCCGGGGCGGTTCGCTTCTGCCGTGTACGACCGCGCCAGGGTCGGGCGCCGCGGAGGGAGAGCCTGCGGTGACCCGGGAGCGCGCCGCGGCTTCCGCCGCCGGGGAGAGGCCACCGGGAGACAGCGCCTGCTAGAAGCCTGCGCGCCCTCCGCGGCCGCGCAGGCGCGGGTCGAGGACGTCGCGGAGTGCATCGCCCGCTAGGTTGAACCCGAGCACCACGAAGGTCAGCGCCATGCCGACGATGAAGGCCATCCAGGGGTCGGACGGCCCGTTGCGGCGGCCTTCTTCGACCATCTTGCCCCAGGAGATGCGCGTGGGGTCGCCGAGGCCGAGGAAGGCGAGGGTCGCCTCAACGAGGATGTAGATGCCGATGGAGCTCGTGAAGGTGACGATGATGGGCGCGGTGATGTTGGGGAAGATGTGGCGGAGCATGATGCGGAGGTCGCTTGCGCCGATGGTGCGGGCGGCGAGCACGTAGACCTCTTCGCGGACGGCGAGAACGGCGCTCCGCACGACGCGGGCGGAACTTGCGGTACCCAGAATGCCGAGCGCAATGGTGTTGACGGTGAGGGTGGGGTTGGCCACGACCTGTCCGAAGAGGAGCAGGAGGACGAGCGGCGGGAAGGCCTGGAGCGTATCGACGATGCGCTGGATGAAGAAGTCGGCGAAGCCGCCGAAGTAGGCGCTGGCGAGGCCGACGATGGTCCCGCTGATGGTGGCGATGAGGGCTGCGCCGAGACCGACGTAGAGCGCGGTGCGCGAGCCGTGGACGATGCGCGAGTAGAGGTCGCGGCCGAGACCGTCAGTGCCGAGCCAGTGGGCGGAGGAGGGACCGCCGAACCGGATGGGGAGGTCGCTCTTCTCAAACTTTTCGGGCGGGTACTGGAGGCGGATGGTCGGGTCGACGAGGGCCTTTTCGGCGAGCTCGGGGTCGTAGGCGGGGTTCGTGGCCTTAAAGATGTCCTCGGGGTCGTACCGGTCGACCGCTTCGGCGAAGATGGCGGCGAAGACGCAGAGGCCGATGATGACCACGCCGACGCCGCCGAGGGGCTTATAGCGGAAGAAGCGGCCAATGTGGACCAGCGCCCGGACGAGCACCGGGCGATCGCTGAGGCTGCGCGGCACGCCAAGGGTGCCGGGACGATCGAGGATTGCCTGTTCCTGGGCCATGGCGCTTCTCCTTAGGAGTACCGGATGCGCGGATCGAGCACGCCGTAGAGGAGGTCGATCGCGAGATTCACGAAGACGATGAAGGTAGCGATGACGAGGACGAAGGCCTGCACGACCGGCACGTCGCGGGCAACGATAGCGGCGAGGATGCGCCGGCCTACTCCGGGAATGGCGAACAGGTCTTCGAACACGACGTTGCCCGACAGGAGGCCGGCAAAGGAGAGGCCCAGGACGGTGACCACCGGCACGAGCGCGTTCTTCAGGGCGTGGCGGATGATGATGACGCGTTCACGCAGGCCCTTTGCCCAGGCGGTGCGGATGTAGTCCTGGCGGAGCACTTCAAGCATCTGCGAGCGGAGGAGGCGCATGACCCCCGCCCCGGAAGCGAGACCGCCGACAACCGCAGGAATAATGAAGAGGCGCATACTGGCCCCCGGGTCTTCCCAGAGGAGCGGGGCCGAGCTGATGGGCACCTCCCAGAGGTTCCAGCGGACCACGTAGAGGAGGGCCATCGTGGCGATCCAGAAGTTCGGCATGGCGAGTACGAGGATGGCGAAGACGCGCAGGACGTAGTCGATCAGTGAGTCCTGGCGGATGGCCGAGATGATGCCGATAGGGATGGAGGTGAGGATGGAGATGACCAGGGACATGAGCGCGAGCTGGAGCGAATACGGCAGGCCTTCCTTCATGCCCTGGAGGGCGGACTCGCGCGTCTGGTAGGAGATGCCGAAGTCGCCGCGGAGGAGGTTCCCGAGGTAGATGAAGTACCGCTGGACGACGGGCTTATCGAGGCCGAGGTCCTTGCGGACGGCGTCGATCTGGGCCTGCCGGAGGGCCGGGTCGGTGGAGGTCGGGTCCTGGGCGGCGATGCGCTGGGCGACGAAATCGCCGGGCAGCACGCTCGTAGCGAAGAAGACGAGCGTGGCGACGAGCCAGATGACCGGGATGTTGACCACTACCCGGCGAAGAATGTAGGTCCTCACTCTCGGTGTCCCCCTTCTCCTATCTCCCTGTGAACGTGCACTGCGGGCCGAGCGCGGATTGTACCGCGTCTCGGCCCGCAGCGGAGCACCAAGTTGCTAGGCCGGCCGGCCCTGCCAGGTCGGGTCCTTCTGGTCGAACCACCACTGGGTGCCGTACTGGTGCTGCTGGACGAAGGCGACGGCCTCCGGGTACTTGAGGTAGTTCCAGCGGAGGGACGAGTTCACAGCGACCAGGGTGTAGGGGATGCCGGCGCCGTAGTTCTTGACGAGCTCGCGCATGACCTCTTTCGAGAGCTCCTGGCGCTTGGCGATGTCGAATTCAACGACGGCCTGGGCGGTGAGCTGGTCGACCTTGTCGATCTTGACGCCGAACTGCTGGAACTGCGGCTGGCTGGAGTTGTACTGGAGGTAGTTCAGGAGCGTGGGCTCGGGGTCGGACACCTCGGTGATCCAGCCGAACCAGATGTTGTTCTTCCCGTTGCCGTACTCCTGCTTGACGATCTTGCCGGTGATGGTGGCGTAGGGCTCGATCTTGGCGACGAAGTTGTTGCCCAGCACCTTCTTGAGCTGGTTCGTGATGAGGGCGGCGCCGCCGGAGTAGACGCCCTCCCAGATGTCGGGGATGTCGACGATGATGTCCCCGAGCGCGGGACCGCCGCCGGCTTCCCACATCTTCTTGGCCTCGGACTCTTCCTTGGCGCGGTCCTCGAGGTAGCCGGGGTAGGTGATGAGCTCCTTCTCGGTGATCGCGAACGCCGCCTGGGTCGGCGGGACGTTGCCCGAGAGGACGGCCTTACCCTGGAGGAGGGACTGGATGAGGGCGCGGCGGTCGAAGGCGCGGAAGATGGCGCCGATGAGGTTCGGGTTGTTCCAGGGCGCTGCCCCGCCGTAGTAGGTGCCGGCCTGGGGGTTGCCGCTGAAGATTTTGACCTCGTGGATCTTGCCTTCGTAGCGCTTCAGGAGGTCCTGGATGACCTGGTTCTGGGTCGGGGTGAAGGCATCGAGCTGCTTCTGCTCGAAGGCGGCCTGCTGGGCCGACTGGTCGGTGAAGAGCGGGAGCCACTTCACACCGTCCCAGTTGACCTGGGCGTGGAACTTCTCGTGCCGGACCCATTCGGAGTCGCCTTCAGCGGACCACTTCTTCAGGACGAAGGCGCCGGTCCCGATGACGAGCTCGGGCTTCATGTTGGCGTAGTCCTTTTCGAAGGCGCGGACGGCTTCGGGGGCCTGGACCTTGGCGTAGGAGCCGGCGAGGGTCGTGAGGAAGAAGGGGTCGGGCTTCGAGAAGGTCACCCGGACGGTCCGTGCATCGACGACCTCGACCTTGTCGACGTTCCGGAACGCCGACTTGCGGTAGAAGTTTGGGTCTTCGGTGCCGTCGAGGAGCTTGCCGTTCTTGTTGCGGTTGATGAAGAACGCGACGTCTTCGGCGTTCGCCTGGCGGCC
Organism: Tepidiforma bonchosmolovskayae; assembly: GCF_008838325.1. Classification (GTDB taxonomy): domain Bacteria; phylum Chloroflexota; class Dehalococcoidia; order Tepidiformales; family Tepidiformaceae; genus Tepidiforma; species Tepidiforma bonchosmolovskayae. The sequence goes on from NZ_CP042829.1 coordinate 276,519, forward strand.
GTTCACGGGCGGCTTGTCGTGCCAGAAGACGTTGGGGCGGATGGTAAAGACGATGGTATTGGGGTCGGGCTGCTCCCACTTCTCGGCGAGGCCGCCTTCGAGCTCGGCTTTGGTGAAGCTCTTCCACTGGGTGACGCCGAGGTTGGTCATGCCCATGAGCCAGGCGACCGGCGACAAGCGGCTGCGGTCGACGTCGAAGGTGTCCCAGGTGTTGTTGGCGGAGACGAAGCGGGCAACGCCACCCTTTTGCGGGGTCTGGGCTGCAGGCGTGGGGCTCGCGGCGGGCGACCCGGAACCGGCGGGCGCGGTCGAGGAGCCGCTGCCGGTATCGTCGTCATCGTCGCCGCAGCCGACAAGGCCGAGGGCGGCCGCGCCGATGCCGGCGGTTGCGGCGCCGCCGAGGACACGGCGCCGGCTAATGCCCTGGCGGGCCAGCTTTCTGGTCCAGTAGTTATCGGACATCGAGATGTGAATTCCCCCCTTGCTGGTGTCGCCCCACCTCGATGGAGCCCATCGACTCCATCAACAGGGAGGGGCGATTCGGGGAGTATACGCACAGGGGCCGTTCGGGGAAGTCATCCTTCCGGTAAATCGAGGTTTACCGGAGGCGAAGGTTTTACCGGGGGCGAAGGATCTGCCGGGCGGCGGGACCGTGATTGTTCGAGAGGCGGGGCGGCGCGATACTTGGTAGTTGGCCCGCTCTTCAGGGGCGGGACTCGTGGAGGCGCGACCTGCGCCGCTTGGACACAAGGAGACTCCATTGGCGAAGAAAGTCCGGGCAGTGTTGACACTGCAGCTGCCCGCCGGGAAGGCGAACCCGGCACCGCCGGTCGGCCCTGCGCTGGGCCAGCACGGCGTGAACATCATGGAGTTCTGCAAAGAGTACAACGCTCGGACGCAGGACAAGATCGGGCTGATCATCCCGGCCCAGCTGACGGTCTATGAGGACCGGTCGTTCACCTTCGTGCTGAAGACGCCGCCGGCGGCCGACCTGCTCCGGCGCGCGGCCGGCATCGAGAAGGGGAGCGGCAACCCGCGGCTCAACAAAGTGGGCCGGGTGACCGTCGAGGACATCCGCAAGATTGCGGAGACCAAGCTGCCGGACCTGAATGCGAACACCGTCGAAGAGGCGATGCGCATCATCGAAGGGACGGCGCGGAGCATGGGGATCGAGGTGGTCGACTAATGCCGAAGCATGGGAAGCGGTACCGCGAAGCCGCCGCCAGGGTCGACAAGTCGCGGTTCTACGGTGTTGACGAAGCAATTGCGCTGGCGAAGGAGATCCACCCGGCGCGGTTCGACGAGACGGTGGAGCTCCACATCAAGACGGGACTGGACCCGCGGCACGCGGAACAGCAGATCCGCGGGTCGACGGTGCTTCCGCACGGGCTTGGCAAGGTGATGCGCGTGCTCGTCTTCGCTGAAGGCGAGGCCGCCGCAGCCGCCCGCGAGGCCGGTGCGGACTATGTCGGGAGCGATGACCTCATCAAGCAGATCGAGGGCGGGTTCCTCGATTTCGACGTGGCCATTGCCACGCGCGAGATGATGGGCAAGGTGGGCCGGCTGGGCCGCATCCTGGGCCCGCGCGGCCTCATGCCGAACCCGCGCTCCGGGACGGTTGTCGGCGCGGAGGACATCGCGAGGTCGGTCCAGGAAGCGAAGCAGGGCCGCGTCGAATTCCGGCTCGACCGCCTCGCGAACATTCACGTTCCGCTCGGCAAGGTGAGCTTCGAGGACCACAAGCTGAAAGAGAACATGGCTGCCCTGATCGAGGCGGTGAATGCTGCCAAGCCGAAGGAGGCGAAGGGGCAGTACATCCGGAGCGCGACGCTTACGACGACAATGGGGCCGGGGATTCACCTCGACCTTGCGCAGACGCTGTCGCTGAAGCTCACGTAGACGGGAGGGCACCCCGGGCGGGAGCGCCTTCACCGACGAGGAGGCCCCGGCCATTCTGGCCGGGGCCTTTTGCTTTGGCTACCGGGGGCGGCCCGTCAGTGCGCCGGAGCTGCGTGGCCGCCGTGGGCGTCGCCGTGGCCGTGGGAATCGTCATCGGCGGGCAGGTCGCGCGAGCGCATGATGGAGATCGGCGCAACCCATTCAGGGTTCTCGGGGAAGCCGCCGACCTGCCGCTTGAGGAGGTACAGCACCCCGAGCACCACCGCAAAGACGCCGACGCCGGCGAGGGACCACAGGATGGTGGGGAGGACATCGATCCCGCCGCCCGCCTGGGCCATGGGGTCCGGCGAACCGTGGCCGTCATCAGCGAAGGCCGGGGCAACGAGCGCGAGGGCGAGGACGAAGGAGAGGAGGAATGCGGAGATGAGGCGCGTCTTCATCGGTGTGGAGTGTAGCAGGGCGGGGAGTGTGGGCCAGCGCGCGGGGCATAAGAATAGGGCCGGTGGATGTGTGGAGCGGACACGACATCCAGCGCGACCCACCTATTGTTTAGCACCTGCTAAGCCCGGGACGCAAGGGCCCGGGCCGGAAAATTTCTGATGATAACGAAATGTTGATGTTTCGCGCCGCTCGGCCGCGGCTGCGGGGCCGAACGGCCGTCGGCAGGCATGCCGGCGACGGGCAGGATCGGCGCAGCCCGATTGGTGGAGGTATGGACGATGCGCGCACTCGTTCCACTCGATGGCAGCGACACGGCGCTGGCGATTCTGCCGGCGGTGCGCCGGCTGGCGGAGATGGCGCCCGGGATCGAACTGCACCTGGTCACCGTGCTGGACCCCCAGGCCGTGCGGGGACGCATGGAGCGGCCGGTCACGGAGCCGCTCGGGGCGGCGGTTGGGACCGCAACCATCCGGATCCCGGCCCCGCGGCTCATTGAGAGCCACGGGGAAGCGATCGCCCGGAAGTCAACCGAATGGCGCGAGAAGCTTGAGGAGATTGCCAGGCGGGAGCTGCCCGGGACGGACACCCAGGTCCACGTCGAGTGGTCGCACCACACGGCGAAGGCGATCATCGAGCTGGCGAACGAGCTGGACGTCGATGTGATCGCGATGGCCACCCACGGGCGTTCCGGGCTCTCGCACCTTCTTGCAGGGAGTGTTGCCGAGGAAGTGATCCGCGACGGCGGCCGGCCGGTCCTGGTGGTGCGGGGGAAGTAGGCGACCTCAGCCAAACTGGCGGGCGGCCGTTGTGCCGGAAACGCCGGCGACGGACGGAAGCCGGGGTCAGATGGTGCTGATGGCGCGCTCCCGGTCGAAGGCCCGCACGACGACCCGCCAGAGGGCGGCATCGATGGCCGCGAGGACACCAGCCATAGTCGCCCAGGCGGCGAGTGTGGGCTCGATGGTCCGGGTGACGACGAGGAGGATTGGGAGCATCGAGGGGAGGAGGATGAGGCCGCTGAGGTGCTCAGCGATGCGCACGTCCTTCGAGCGGGCGGAGAAGAAGAGCCCGGTCAGGGTCGAGAAGAGCGCGAGGAGCGGGGCCGAGAGGAGCATCCCGAGGGGCCAGGCCGGGTCGAGCGCCGGCCCGCGCACGGGAGGTTCGACGACCGCGGCCACGATGGCCATGTACAGGATGAAGATGCCGAAGGAGGCGGCGAGGGTCGGCACGAGGATGGCGACGACCTTGCCGGCGAGCAGCTGCCGGTCGGAGAGGGGGAGAGTGAGGAGCGGTTCGAGCGTGCCCTGGTCGCGCTCGCCGATGATGCCGTAGGCGGCCATCGTGGCGGGCATGATGACCGGCGTGAGGAAGAAGCAGAACATCGCCTGTCCGACGGCGAAGTCGGGGCCGCCGATCGCCCGCGCGGGGTCGTAGAAGAGCAGGTTGAGCACGGGGAGCACGAGGAAGGCGACCGGCAGGATGGTGGCCGTCAGGACGATCATACGGTGGCGCCGGAGTTCGCGGAGCTCCTTGCGGGCGAGGGCGCGGACAGGCGGCTGGATGGTCAGCAGGCTCATGCAGCGAGGCTCCCGGGGAGCGGCTGGCTCATCAGTTCGAGGTAGGCCCGTTCGAGGTCGCCGGCGGGGCGGACGGCGACAATCCGGGCACCGGCGCTGACGAGCCGGGCAACGAGGTCCGGGGTATCGCGCTCGGCGTCGAGCAGGCGGCAGCGGACGGCGGAAGCGCTCCACCAGACCTCGCGGACGGCCGGGAACGACTCAATGGCACGACGGACGGGGGCATCGACGACGCCGGCGAGTTCGACCTCAACGATGTGGCCGAGCAGGGCTGCACGCACCTGCCGGGGGGTGCCGACCTGGACAAGGCGGCCCTCGCGGAGGATGGCAACCCGGTCGCAGAGGCGCTCTGCCTCCGCCAGGCGGTGGGTGTTGAGGAGGATTGCGGTTCCCTCGCGGGCGAGGTCGCGGACCAGGCTCTCCATGGCCGCGGCCGCGGAGGGGTCGAGACCGCTCGAGGGCTCATCAAGGAGCAGCACGGGAGGCCGGTGGACAATGGCACGGGCGAGGGCGACGCGCTGCTTGAGGCCCTTCGACAGGCTTCCGACGAGGTCGGCCTGCCTGTCGGCGACGCCTGCGAATGCGAGGGCGCGCGCAACGGCTGTTCCGGGGTCGGGAAGCTCATGGGCTTCGGCCCAGAAACGGACGTTGGCCTCAACGGTCTGGCGGTCGTAGAGGCTGGGCCGCTCGGGCATGACGCCGATGCTGCGCCGCACCTCCATCGGCTGGCGGGCGACATCCCACGAGAGGATGCGAGCGGCGCCGCCGTGGGGCTGGAGGAGGGTCGCGAGGATGCGGACGGTCGTGGTCTTGCCGGAGCCGTTCGGGCCGAGGAGGCCGAGGATTTCGCCGCGCTCGACCGTGAGCGTGAGGCGGTCGAGGGCGAGCCGCTCGCCGAACCGGCGGGAAACGGCGTCGCATTCGATAGCCGGTCCCGCGCCCTTCACACCGGGAGAATCGGCAGTGCGGTGCCCGTTCTCCAGTCAGCGGGCCATGCGGCCGCCGTCGACGGGGATAATCGTCCCGGTGAGGTAGCTGGCGTCGCTGCTGCAGAGGAACGCGACGAGGGCAGCGACTTCGGAGGGCTCACCGTAGCGCCCGAGCGGGTTGGTGGCAGCGAGCTGCTGGTGCACCGACTCGGGTTCGTCCGGGTTGATGCCGCGTTCGAGGGCACGCATCATCCGCGTTTCAATCGGCGACGGACAGACGGCGCAGACCCGGATGCGCATCGGTGCCAGCTCGAGGGCGGCCGTCTTTGTCATGCCGACGACCGCGTGCTTGCTCGCCCCGTAGGCAATGATCCCTGGCGTGCCGCTCAGGCCGGCGACCGAGGCGGTATTGACGATGACGCCGCCGCCGCCCGCGGCCATGACCGGGGCGACGTACTTCATGCCGAGCCAGACGCCTTTGACGTTGACCGCGAGGACACGGTCGAACTGGTCCTCAGGGTAGTTCAGCATCGGCCCAATCCAGCCCTCGATGCCGGCGTTGTTGAAGAACGCATCGATGCGTCCGAAGCGGTCCCGGGCGGCAGCGACGTAGCGTTCGACATCGGCTGAACGGGTGACATCTGCGGGAACGGCGACAGCGCGGACGCCCGAGGCCTCGGCCTCGGCGACGGCTTCGTCGAGCGCGGTGCCGGGCAGGTCGACCGCGACAATGTTTGCGCCTTCCTGCGCGAAGCGTGCGACTGCGGCGCGGCCGATGCCGCCCGCGGCGCCGGTAATCACGGCGACCTTGCCTTCGAAACGGCGTTCCATGGGACCTCCAGTGCGTCAGGGTGCGGATTTCTCGAGCGGCTCACCGAGGGCGACGGCCGGCGATGCTGTCGGTGCGCGGCGCTCACTGCGGAAGAGGGATGCCGCAATCGCCGTCGCGGCTGCAGCCCCGGCGACGAGGAAGGCCGCCCGGACGCCATCGACGATGGCTGCGTCGGGGAGGTCGGCAAGACGCTCGGGGCGGTAGCCGGCGGAAGCCGTCGCGACCGCGACGAGAACCGCGCTGGCGAGCGCGAGGCCGACGGCATTGCCGATGTTGCGGGCCGTCGCGACACTTGCCGAGGCGGTGCCGAGCCGGTCAGGCGGCACGCTGTTCATGATGGTGGCGCTGTTCGGGGACATGAAGATGGACGTCCCGATGCCGACGATGGCGAGCCGCGCGACGATGCCGAGCGCCGACGTCTCGGCGGTGATGGTTGCGAGCGAGAGCAGGCCGAGCGAGACGAGGGCGATGCCGAGCGTCGCCTGGTGGGTGAAGCGGTAGCGGTCACTCACCCGGCCGCTGACCGGGGAGAGCAGCAGCATCATCAGGGGCACGGTGGCGACGGTGAGTCCGACCCGGCCCGTGGAATAGCCCTTCACCTCCTGCAGATAGAACGGGAGGAGGAACGTCACGGCGGACTGGCCAGCGAAGTTGAGGGCGAGACTGGTGACCCCCACAGTGTAGGCCCGGGCCCGGAAGAGCGAGGGGGCGACGACCGGGCTGGGAGTGCGCGTTTCGATCCTGAGGAATGCGAGAAGGGCAACGAGCGCGGCCGCGAGGAGGCCGAGGATTGGGGCGGAGGTCCAGCCCCAGGCCTGACCGCGGTTGACGGCAAGGAGCAGCGCGCTGAGGGTGACGAAGAGGGCCAGGGCCCCGGGAATGTCCATCCGGCGCCCGTTCGGCGCAGGTGCGGGAGCGGAGGGGCGGATGACCAGCCATGCCAGCAGGAGCGCAACGATGCCGATGGGCACGCGGAGGGCGAAGATGGCGTGCCAGGAGAAGGCTTCGAGGATGAGGCCGCCGAGGATCGGGCCGGACATGAGGCCGGCGCCGACAACGGCGCCCGTTGTTCCGAGCGCCTGGCCCCGCTGCTCCGGGGGGAAAGCTTCGCTGACAATGGCGTTGCCGTTGGCAATGGCGAGGGCCACTCCGACGGACTGGATGAACCGCATTGCGACGAGCTGTTCGAAGGTCTGGGCGATACTGGCGAGCGCCATGCCGACGGTGAAGATGGCCCAGCCCGCGATGTAGACCCGCTTGCGGCCGTAGAGGTCGCCGGCGCGCCCCGCGGTGAGCGTGAGGCCGGTGACGACGAGGCTGGACACGAGGGCGGCCCAGACGACGGTGTCGGGGGAGCGGTCGAACTCGCGGGCGAGGGTGGGAAGGGCGACGTTGACGATGGAGAAGTCCATCGTGGCCATGTAGGTGCCGAAGGCAACGGCAGCGAGGACGCGCCAGCGGTACTCCACGGGTGGGACTCTACGCGGACGCAGCCGGGCCCTCAATGGCGGCCGTGCGCGCGGGGCATTCGACGAGCGGGCAGCGCTCACAGGCCGGCCGGCGGGCTGCGCAGGTGCGGCGGCCGTGTTTGATGAGCAGCATGTGGAAGGTGTAGTAATCGGCCGGGTCGACGAGCGCTTCGAGGAGGTCGTGGGCGCGGTCTGCGGTCGCAGCCGGAGGGACGAGGCCGAGGCGCTTGGCGACGCGTTCGACGTGGGTATCGACGGGCAACGCCGGGCGGCCGAGCGCGAAGAGGAGGACGCAGGCGGCGGTCTTGGGGCCGACCCCCGGGAGGGCGCGAAGCCAGGCGCGGGCCTCTTCGAGCGGGAGGTCCCGGAGGAAGCCGAGGTCAAAATCGGGCGAGCGGGCTTCGACGGCGCGCAGGGCGGCCTGGATGCGGGGGGCCTTCTGGCGGGCGAGCCCGCCGGGCTGGATCGCCTGCACCACGTCCTCGAGCGGCGCTTCAGCGATGGCGTTCCAGGACGGGAAGCTGCGCATCAGGCTGATGAACGCGCGCCCGCTGTTGGTATCGGAGGTGTTCTGGCTGAGGATGGTGAGGACCAGCTCGGCGACGGGGTCGCCGCTGGGCTGGAGGACGGGCATGCCGTAGACCGGCGCGAGGCGAGCGATGATGCTGCGCGGGTCCATCAGCCGGCAGAGTCCTGGCGGGCGAGGCGGCGCGCCGCGATCCCAGGGAGGAGCGGGACGCGGGCGGCTTCGCGGGCATAGGTGGATTCGCCGCGCTGGACGGCGAAGAACGCGTCCCAGAGGTACGGGATGGCGCGGGTGGCGCGCATCCAGGGGCCGGGGTATCGGCCGAGCATGCCGTAGAACATGTGGGCAATCACCCGGGCGGCGCGGAGCTCGGGCATGATTTCACGGTCGATGTCGTCCTGGTAGCCCTGAAGCGGTGCCCCCGAGGAGAGCGACCGGAGGGCGGCCCGGGCAGCGATGCGCCCGGACTCGATGGCGTAGTAGATCCCCTCCTGGGTGAACTCGTCGGCGAGGCCGGCGGCGTCGCCGGCGAGGAGTACCCGTTCGGACGCGATGGGCTCGCGGCCGCGCCGGAATCGGATCTTATGTCCGCGGGCGATATCGACGGGCGCGCCGTCGAGCCCGAGACGGCGGAGGTAGGCGGCGACGTGGGACTTCATCTCGCCGGCCTGCCCGGGGGGCAGGACGATGCCGATGGAGAGGAGTTCGGCCTTGGGGAAGAGCCACGCGTAGCCCCACGGGCGGTAGCCGAGGTCGATGAACGCGGTGCTGCGGTTGGCGCGGACCCGGGCTGCAGGTGCACGCACTTCGACCTCGTATGCGGCGCATTCGGCGAGGCCGGTCCCGAGGCCGGCCATCCGGCCGACCGGGGAATGGGCCCCGTCGGCGGCGATGAGCAGGGCAGACCGTGCGGTTCGGCCGCCTTCGGTGCGGACGGTCACGCCTGCGAGGTCGAGTTCGAGTGCGCGAACGGCTGCGCCGGGGCGGAATTCTGCGCCCGCCCGCCGCGCGTAGTCGAGGAGGAGGGTATCGAACCGCTCCCGCATGACCATCGCGGCGAACGGCTCGCCGGAGTCGCGGACGAACCGACAGCGGCCGTGGAGAGAGATGTCGAGGAGGGCCACCTCGTCTTCGACGACGGGGTCGATGGGGAAGGGAAGGAGCCGGGCGGTCCGGCGGGGGATGCCCCCGCCGCAGGCCTTGTACCGGGGGAATTCGGCCTTATCGAGGACGAGCACCCGCGCGCCCGCGGCGGCGAGTTCGCGCGCAGCCGTGCTCCCGGCAGGCCCGGCACCGACAACGATGGCATCGAACTGGGCTGGCACACATCGGACTGTACCGGGAGGAGAACCGGGCGAGAAGGATGGGGCTTACTCGGGGGTATTTTCCCAGTCGCGCCAGCTGCCGCGGCGCCCTTCGGCCTCGAGGTAGTGGCCCTTGCCGAGCGGTTTGACGGGCGGCGGCTGCTCGAGCCGCTTCAGGAGGACCCAGACGCCGAAACTGAGGGCCGCCATGACCGACGTGAGCAGCGCGAGCCGCTGAATGCCGCGCGCTGCGGCGCCATCCCACGTGTCGTAGGCCTCGCGGGCGAGTTCCAGGGCGCGGGTGCCGTCGCCGGCAGCGAGGGCGTCCTCGGCGGCACGCAGCTTCGCCTCGGGGTCGGTGAAGAGCATGCCGACGCGGCCAAAGAAACCAGGGCTGAAGGACGCCTGCTTCTCCTTCGCGAGGGCGATGAGCTTCGCAGCGGCATCGGCGTTGACGCGGCCGGTGACGCCCGCGGAAGCCGCGGCGCGTGCGCTGGTGAAGTCACCCTGTTCGTACAACTCGCGGGCCTTCGCGATGCCCTGGCGGAAGGGCGAATCGGCGGGCTCGCCGGCGAGCTGGGCTTGTGCGGCCTGGATGGCGATGACGGCCTGGCGCTGGTCCTCGACCAGGCGGGCGGTTTCGGAGAGGCGCGCCCGGCCCCAGGAGACGGCGACGGTTTCGGGGGTCGCCAGGCCAGCCCCGGCGGCGAGTTCAGTGGCGGAGCGGTAGGCGGCGATGATGGTATCGGCCTGGGCGACCTGGGCGGCGATCGGACCGAAGACCCAGGCGATCAGGTTGTTGTAGATGTCCGAGGGGATGCCGGAGCCGAGCCCGGCCTCGGCTGCGCGGCTGCGGAGCCCGCGGACGAGGTCATGGGCGGCGCGGCGCTCGGCGAGCAGCGGCTTTGCTGTTTCAGGAACGAAGACCCAGTCGAGAAAGAGCTGGTCGAGGTTGCGGTCAGAGAGGAATTCGCCCTGGTCCATGAACCAGCCCTCTTTGAGGCGCCAGAGGGCGGGCTCGTCATCGATGCGGGAGAGGACGGCGGTCATATTCTGGCGGCCGCCGATCGCTTCTTCGTAGGCGAACCAGAAATCGCCGGAGCGGCCATACCAGTAGGCGGCCGGGCCGCCTATGGCGGTGGAGCCCCAGGTTGCGAGCGGCTCGTTGATGCCGAACGACTTCCAGTCGGTGGGCCTGACGGCGACACCGAGCTGGGGCGCAACCGCGCGGGTCGCCCATTCGGCGAGCCCCTCCCAGAGGAAGGGGCGGGCGAGCTGGGTGTTGCCGGCCCACTGGTGGGCAAGCTCGTGGATGGTGACCTCGTCGTCGATGCCGCCGGTTTCGTGCGAGAGGAGCACCTGCCCGACGCCGGAGAAGGCGACACCCGCGATGCCGTACGCGGCGATGTGGTAGGACTGCCGCATGGTGACGTCGGTGTAGGGGTACTTGAAGCCGAAGAGCGCTTCGAGGACGGGGAAGGCCTGCTTCGCGATGGCGAACTGCCGGGAAGCCCAGTCCGCATCGCGGCGGAAGAACTTCAGGGTCATGGTGACCTGGCGGCCATCGGGCATCGTCACCGGCGCGGAGAGGACGCCGCGGCGGGTCTCGTCGGTGACAGACAGGGCGAAGGCGGAGAAGACGCCGGGGTCGAACCGCTGGCGGCAGCGTTCGTCGAGGGCGGCGCAGCGCTCGAGGATGTCGGGGTCGTCGGCCGAGAGGGCGATGAGAAAGACGTTGCCGCAGACCCAGCGCTGGAGGCCGGCGTTCTTCACCTCGGACGGCTGGTCCTTCCCGACGAGGCAGCCGGGGTCGAGGACGTTGTCGCCGGATTTCGGGACATCGACGAAGACCCACGAACCCGGCCCCTGTCCGATGAACGGCACCTCGATGAGCCCGGGTTCGAGCGTCATCAGGGGACCGGAGGTATTGGGAAGGGTGTAGGCGGCTTCGAGGGTGAGGCGCCGTTTCGGCTGGAGGGGCTCCGGGAGTGTGACGGAGGCGACGGCGGTGCGTTTCGCCGCTTCGTCGCCCGGGTCGAGCGTGAACTGGACGGGAGCGCCGTCGCGGGTAATTGCAAGGTCGTGCGCGTGGGGGAGGATGTAGACGGGGACGGTGGTGATGCCGTTCTGCGACTGGTTGAGGAACTCGACGCGGACGTGGACGCGGACCGTTCCGGCCGGCGTATCGAGGCGGTAGACCGTCTCGGAGGCGGACACGAGCCCCTGCCCCTGCTGGGCGGAGGCCGGGGCAGCGCCAGTGAGCGCGCCCGCGGCAGCCCACACGGCAACCAGCAGCGCGAGGACGCGAGTCTTCACACCGGGAAGTTCGACCGGCGAACGACGACGCGCAGGGGGTCAGTTCACGAGAACGCCGCCATCGACCGGGAGGACGACCCCGGTGACCCACCGGGCCTCATCGGAGGCGAGGTAGACGGCGGCCCAGGCGATATCCCAGGCGGTGCCTTCGATGCCGAGCGCGGTTGATTTGCGGCGGGCCTCGCGGACGGATGCCGGCATGCCGCGGGCGGAAACCATGGGCGTGTAGGCGGGGCCGGGCGCGATGGCGTTGACGCGGATGCCGTCGCGGCCGTGGTCGGCAGCCATGGCGCGGGTCAGCGCCTCGACGGCGCCCTTGGAAGCGGCGTAGGGTGCGAGGCCGCGCCCGCGCTGCGAGGCGATCGAGGAGACGTTGACGATTGAACCGCCGCCGGCGGTATCGACCATCGCGGGGATGGCGTGCTTGCTGGCGAGGACCATGCTGGTCACGTTGACCCGCATCTGGAGCTCCCACTCTTCGAGCGTGACCTCGGTGATGCGCTTTGCGATGCCGATGCCGACGTTGTTGACGAGGATGTCGAGGCGGCCCCAGCGCTCGAGGGCGCGTTCGACCATCGCCCGGCAGGCAGCTTCGCTGGTGACGTCGGCGGCAAAGGGCTCGGCGTCGCCGTGCTCATCGGCGATGAGGCGGGCCGTGAGCCCGGCAGCCTCGATGCGGCGGTCGACCAGGAGCACACGGGCGCCCTCGCGCGCGAAGAGCACGGCGGTGGCGCGTCCGTTGCCGATGCCTTCAGTCTGGGAGCCGGCGCCGGTGACAATGGCGACCCTGCCGTTCAGCCTGCCGGCCATGGGTACCTCCCGGGGAATGAGCTGACGGATTGTAGCAGGCGTGGCCTGGAAGCCCGCGGGCTCCTAGAGTCGTGGCGATGACCACGTACCGGTGCGAGGCATGCGGCGAGCCGTTCACGCTTCCGGCCTCGGTCCGGGCGAAGTACCCGAACTGGCAGCCGCGGCGGTGCCTCGCGTGCCAAAAGCGCGCGGAGCGCGGGTCCGCGGCAGCGAGGAACGGTTCGGGAACGGCCACGGCGGCCTCCGCGGCTCCCGCGGCTGCACCCGAGGAAGACCCCCAGACGGGCATCTTTACCGACGGCGCCTGCCAGGGGAACCCGGGACCCGGCGGCTGGGCCGCGGTCTTCGTCCGCGACGGCAGGGTCATCGAGGAGCGGCACGGCTTCGAACCCGCGACGACGAACAACCGGATGGAGTGGACCGCGATGATTGCGGGGCTGGAGATGGCGCCGCGGGACGAGCCGATCACGGTCTATTCGGACAGCCAGCTGGTGGTGCGGACGCTCAATGAGTGGGCGAAGGGGTGGGAGGCCCGCGGGTGGAAGCGGAAGGACGGGCCGGTGATGAACCTGGACCTCGTGCAGCGGGCGTGGGCGCTGAAGCAGCAGCTCCCGCTGGTGCGGGTGGCGTGGGTGCGCGGGCATGCGACGTCGCGCTGGAACGCCTACGCCGACGAGCTGGCGACCTCACACTTCCAGAAGGACGCCTGAGCGGGGAGCCGAAACCTCTACCGGGCCGTCACGGCTTCGGCCCTGTGCCGTTCGGCCGGGTGCGGTGAGACTGGGGCCATGGATGGCGGCATATTCGAGGGACCGGACGGACGGGAGGCCCTCCGCGAGATCGTGGCGGCGCTGGAGGCGATCGTGGTGGCGCTGCAGGCCGAGCGGACGGACGGCGAGCCCGGCTACGCGATGCGCGAGGCGGTGCGCCGGGTGGTTGCGCTGCGGCAGCGCCTGGGAGAGCGCTCAGGACGCGGCGGCTGAGCCGAGGAGTTCGTCGGCAGCAGCAAGATTGGCAGCAGTAACGCCGCCGAGCATGGCAGCAAGCTCGGCCCGGCGGGCCTCCCCGGCAACCTCGCGGACCTCGGACCAGGTGTGGCGCCCATCAGTCCGCTTCTCGACGACGAAGTGGCGGTCGGCGGCCGCAGCCACCTGGGGGAGGTGGGTGATACAGAGGACCTGGTGCCGCCCGGCGAGGCGTCGCAGGGCGCGCCCGACGACCGCGCCGGTCCGGCCGCCGACGCCTTCGTCGACTTCGTCAAGGACTTCGAGCCGGCCTTCGGTGGCCTGGCCGAGGGCTACCGTGAGGGCGAGGAGGAACCGGGACGTTTCGCCGCCGCTGGCGACTGCGCCGAGGGGCCGCGGGGGCTCGCCGGGGTTGAAGGAGGCGAGGAACTCGACCCGGTCGACGCCGGCCTCGGTGAAGGCGCGAGGGGCCGGTTCTGGAGAGGGCGCGGCGGCTTCGTCCGCGGCGCCGGTGACCACCTCGTAGTCGGGGAGGGCGACGAGCGGCCCGGCCGGGTCGTCATCGCAGGCGAACGCGACGGTCAGGCGGGCGCCGCCCATGCCGAGGAGCTCCAGCTCGCCAGCGATGGCGCGGACGAGCGCGCCAGCGGCGGCCCTGCGGCGGGCCGAAAGGTCCGCGGCCTGGCGGCCGAGGGTCTCGAGGAGCCGAGATTCGGCGGCCTCGAGCTCTTCGAGCGAAGCGCCGGCCCCGGTGAGGTCGGCGAGCTGGCGGGCTGCGCTGTCGCGGTAGGCGAGAACGGCGTCGATCGTGTCGCCATACTTCCGCTGGAGCCGGGCGAGGAGGTCGAGGCGCTCGGTAACGGCGGCCAGACGCTCCGGGTCTTCGTCGAGCGCATCGCGGTAGGCGCGGAGGGCACGCCGGAGGTCGACGCTGGCGGTTTCAAGGATGCCGGCGAGGTCGGCGAGGTCGGCCGCGCCGGGGTCGCGGCCGGCGATAGCGCGCACGGCGGCGAGCGCCTCGCCGATTGACGGTTCATCAAGGGCGGCGAGTGCGCGCTCGGCTTCCTCGCGCAGGCGGGCAGCGTTGCCGAGGCGCGCCTGCTCGGCGCGGAGCGACTCGTCGTCGCCGGGGACGGGCGCTGCGGCGTCGATCTCGGCGACCTCGAAGGAGAGGCGCTCGATGAGCCGCTCACGCTCGCGGGCATCGGAGCGGAGGGAGGCGAGCTTTCGGCGGACCTCGCGGAGCTCGCGAACGGTGGAGGCGAGCGCGGTGCGGTCGGCCTGGAGGCCGGCGAACTCATCAAGCGCGGCAAGCTGGACCGCCGGCCGGAGGATGGCGAGCTGCTCGGACTGGCCGTGGATATCGAGGAAGCCCTCGGCGAGGGCGCGGACGTCTTCGAAGCGGGCAGGCTGGCCGTCGATGCGGTAGGTCGAGCGCCCGCCGAGCGTGAGTGTGCGTTCGATGACCGTGGGGCGTCCGAGGCGGAGCACGGCGCGGACGGTCGCGCGGTCGGCGCCGGCGGCGATAACCTCGCGGCCCATCCGCGCGCCGAAGGCGAAGGCGACGGCATCGACGACCAGCGACTTGCCGGCCCCGGTTTCGCCAGTGAAGACGGTCAGCCCGGGGCCGAGGTCGACGGCGACGTTGCGGGCAACAGCGAAGGAGGTGATTTCGAGCCGTTCAAGCACTGGGGTTCATGGTGCTGGAGAGCTGCATTTCGAGCTTTTCGGCGAGTTCGGCGTAGAAGCTGGAGGGCTCGCGGAAGCGCACGAAGCGGGTGACGTGCGGGCTCTGCCGGACGACGATGCGCACGCCAGCGGCGACCGGCTCGTCCTCCTGGCCGTCGATGCTGAGGATGGCGCCCTGTTCGCTGGTGACGGCCATCTCGATGGTTGAATCGGGCTGGAGGACGAGGGAGCGGCCGAGGGCGAGGTGGGCCGAGACGGGGGTGAGCACCAGGTGGTGCTCCGTCGGGGCAAGGATGGGACCGCCTGCGCTCAGCGAGTAGCCGGTGGAGCCCGTGGGCGTGGCGACGATGATGCCGTCGCAGCGGAAGATGGCGAGGCGGGCGCCGTCGATGTGCACGTCAACGTAGACCGGGCGCCCGGGCGAGCGGCGGCTGACGACGATGTCGTTCAGGCCATCGAAGGAGTGGAGGGCGGCGCCGTCGGCCATGACGTCGGCGTGGACCATGATGCGCTCTTCGAGGCGCCAGTCGGCAGCGACGACGCGTTCGATGGCGTTGAAGAAGTCGCGCGGGCTCATGTCGGTGAGGAAGCCGAGGCGGCCCATATTGACGCCGAGAATCGGCGTGGCGTGCGGGATGGCGATGCGGGCGGTGCGCAGGACAGTGCCGTCGCCGCCGACGCACACGATCAGGTCGGAGGCGGCGATGGCATCGGAGGGGGGCGGGCCCCAGGCATCGAAGACGGCGGCATCGATGCTGCGGCGGCCGAACTCCTGCGCAACCTGGCGGGCGAAGGCGAGCGCGCCTTCGCTCCGGGGTGCATGGAAGATCACGGCGCGGCGCAGCATCAGGCGTCTCCGGCGGGCGGGGTGCGCAGCAGGACAAGGAATTCGGTGTTGCCGTCGCCCCCGCGGATGGGCGATGGAATGATGCCACAGGTTGCCCAGCCGTGGGCGGCCACCCAGGCCAGGAAGCGCTCGCGGACGCGGTCGAGCACGGCCGGGTCGCGGATGACGCCGCCGGCGGGAACGTCTGCGGGGCCGGCTTCGAACTGGGGCTTGAGGAGGGCGATCACGGGGGTGCCCGACGGAACGCGCGCCGCCACTGAAGGGAGAACCTTTTCGAGGGAGATGAAGGAGAGGTCGGCGACGACCAGGTCGACTGGCGGGAGCGGCGGGAGGTCGCGCGCGTTCACGCCTTCGAGGAGGGTGACTCGCGGGTCTTCGCGGAGCCGCCGGTGGAGCTGACCGCGCCCGACATCGACGGCGATGACGCGGGCGGCGCCGTGCTGGAGGAGGCAGTCGGTGAAGCCGCCGGTCGAGGCGCCGAGGTCGAGGCAGGTGCAGCCGGAGGGGTCGATTCCGAATTCCCTTAGGGCTGCGTCGAGCTTGAGGCCGCCGCGGGAGACGTAGCGGAGCGGTTCGACCACCTCGAGCGGCGCGGCAGGGTCGAGCGGTTCGGCGGGCTTGACGAGCGTGCGGGTGCCGGTGCGGACCTGGCCGGCCATGATGAGCTGGCGGGCCTGCTCGCGGGATTCGGCGAGGCCGCGCTGGACGAGGAGGAGGTCGGCACGGACGCGGGCCATGCCCAGAGGCTACACCGCGGCGGCGTGTACGGTGGGAGCGGGTTCCCGTAGAGTTGCCGGCACGAAGTTCGAACACGAGGTGAGGTTGCGATGGCCGAGCTGACAGGGGCCCAGATCGTGGCGAAGGCGCTGAAGCAGCAGGGCGTGGAGTACATGTTCGGAGTAGTCGGCATCCCGGTGGTGCCGATCGCGGTCCATGCACAGCGCGAAGGCATCAAGTTCTTCGGGTTCCGGAACGAGCAGGCTGCGAGCTATGCGGCGGCGGCCATCGGCTACCTGACCGGGCGGCCAGGCGTCTGCCTCGCGGTGTCGGGGCCGGGGATGGTGCACGGCATCGCGGGGATGGCGAACGCCTGGGCGAACTGCTGGCCGATGATCCTGATCGGCGGGGCGAACGATTCGTACCAGAACGGGCAGGGCGCCTTCCAGGAGGCGCCGCAGATCGAGACGGCGCGGCCGTACGCGAAGTACGCGGCCCGGCCGGACAGCACGCGCCGGATTCCGTTCTTCGTCGAGCAGGCAGTCCGCGCGACCATCTACGGACGGCCGGGCGCGGCGTACCTCGACCTGCCGGGGGACCTGATTACCGGGACCGTCGACGAGAGCGAGGTGCATTTCCCGCCGCGCTGCCCGGACCCGCCGCGGACCCTGGCGCCGTGGGAGAACATCGAGCGGGCGCTCGACGCGCTGAAGTCGGCCGAGCGGCCGCTGGTCATCGTGGGCAAGGGAGCGGCCTACGCGCGGGCCGAGGAGGAGGTGCGGACGTTCATCGATATGACGCAGCTACCGTTCCTGCCGACGCCGATGGGCAAGGGCGTGGTCCCGGACGACCACCCGCTAGCGATTTCGCCGGCGCGGTCGTTCGCACTGCAGAATGCCGACGTGGTGCTCCTGCTCGGTGCGCGGCTGAACTGGATCCTGCACTTCGGCCTGCCGCCACGATTCGACCCAAAGGTGCGCGTCATCCAGGTCGACATCGCTGCGGAGGAGATCGGGAATAACGTACCGGCGGAGGTTGCGCTGGTCGGCGATGCGAAGGCGATTGTGGAGCAGATGAACGAGGCGCTGAGCCGAGCGCCGTGGCAGTACCCGGCGGAGACCACATGGTGGACCGGCCTGCGGAAGAAGATCGAGGAGAACGCGGCCACGGTGGCGGAGATGATGGCCGACGAATCGGTGCCGATGGGGTACTACCGGGTGTACCGGGATATCCGCGAGTACATCCCGCGCGATGCAATCATCGTGAACGAGGGCGCGAGCACGATGGACATCGGGCGGACGCTGATGCCGAACTTCTTCCCGCGGCACCGGCTGGATGCCGGGTCATTCGGGACGATGGGCGTCGGGCTCGGGCAGGCGATTGCCGCTGCAGCGGTCCATCCCGACAAGCGGGTGTTCTGCATCGAAGGCGACTCGGCGTTCGGCTTCAGCGGGATGGAGGTTGAGACGGCGGCGCGTTACGGGCTGAACAACATTGTGTTCATCATTATCAACAACAACGGCATCGGCGGCGGGCCGGACGAGCTCGACCCGACGCGGGTGCCGCCGAGCGCGTATACGCCGAACGCCCATTACGAAAAGATGGCCGAGATCTACGGGGGTAAGGGCTTTTTCGTTACCCAGCCCTCGGAGCTCCGGCCTGCGCTGGAGGCCGCGCTCGCCTGCGACAAGCCGGCAATTGTGAACATCATGATCAGCGCGCGGAGCCAGCGGAAGCCGCAGCAGTTCGCGTGGCTGACCCGGTAGGACAGCGATGGGAAGCGACCTCGACCTCGTGGACTGGGAGCGGCTGACACCGGAGGAGCTGGGAGCAGCCTGCCAGCAGGCGATTGACGCCTGCGAAGCGGGGGTCGGCGACATCGTCCGACTCGGGCCGGGCGAGCGCACCTATGCCAACACGATGCTGGCGCTCGAAGACGCCGTCGAACCGGTCTCGCTGGCGTCCGGTGCGTATGCATTCCTCGCGTACGTTTCGGCCGACGACGGCCTGCGGGCGGCGGCGCGCGGGTGGGACGAACGGCTCGACCGGTACCTCGTCGGGCTCGCCTTCCGGGAAGACCTTTACGAGGCGGTCCGCCAGTTCGCGGAGAGCGACGGGGCGAAATCGCTGACGGGCGAGGACGCACGGTACCTCGCGTTCGAGCTGCGCGACTACCGGCGGAACGGCTTCGGGCTGCCGAAGGAGCAGCGGGAGCGGGTCCGGGCGCTGATGGACGAGCTGGCGGTCCTCGGCATCCAGTTCCGGAACAACATCGACGATTACGACGACGGCATCGAAGTGACGCGGGAGCAGCTCGCGGGCATGCCGGAGGCGTGGATCGAAAGGCTCCGGACGGTGGAGCGGGACGGGGTTGTGTACTACCGGGTTTCGCTGGACTACCCGGAGATTCAGCCGTTCATGGCGAACTGCCCGGACAGCGAGCTGCGGAGGCAGCTCTTCGAGAAGGACCAGCGGAAGGGCGGGCGCCAAAACGTCGAGCTGCTGGAGCGGGCGCTCCGCCTGCGCCAGGAGGCGGCGGAGCTGCTGGGCTATGCCTCATGGGCCGACTACCGGACGGAGACGCGGATGGCCGGCACCCGGCAGGCGGTGGAGGAGTTTCTCGCGGACCTGCGCGCGAAGGTGGCGGTAAAGGCGGAGCGCGACCTCGCGGAGATGCGGGCGTTCGCGAAGGAGCGGACGGGCTCGGACCGGGTCGAGATTTGGGACTGGCGGTACTGGCACAACGAACAGCTGAAGGCCCGGTACGCGGTCGACGACTTCGAGGTCGCGCAGTACTTCCCGCTTGATGCCGTGATCGACGGGCTGTTCGGGGTGTACCAGCAGGTACTCGGCGTGCGGTTTGCGGAGAACACAACGGCGCCGCGCTGGCACCCGGACGTGCGGGCGTTCGACATCAGCGACGCGGAGGGCGGGCCGCCGTTTGCGCGGTTCTACATGGACCTGTTCCCGCGGCCGAACAAGTACGGGCATGCGGCGGCATTTACCCTGCGGCGGGGCCGGCGACTGCGGGACGGGAGCTACCAGAAGCCGGTCAGCGCGATTGTGGCGAACTTCACGAAGCCATCGGCGACGCAGCCGTCCCTGTTGCGGCACAGCGAGGTGGTCACGTTCTTCCACGAGTTCGGGCACATCATGCACCAGACGCTCACGCGGGCCGAGCGGGCGCGGTTCAGCGGGACGCAGACGGAGCGGGATTTCGTCGAGGCCCCGAGCCAGATGCTGGAGCACTGGTGCTGGGAGCCGGAGGTGCTGGCCTCGTTTTCGCGGCACTGGCAGACGGGCGAGCCTCTCCCACGGCACCTGGTCGACGCCATGGTGGCCGCGAAGAACCTGAACAGCGGGATTATGACGCTCCGGCAGATCTTTTTCGCCACGCTCGACCTGCGGTACCACTCGCCGGGGTTCGATGGCGACTCGACGAAGCTGGTGGAGGAGCTGCACCCGATTACGGGATTCCCGTACACGCCGGGGACGCACTTCCAGTCGGGGTTCGGGCACCTGTTCGGCTACGACGCGGGGTACTACGGCTACCTCTGGTCGCATGTGTTCGGCGACGACATGTACACGCTGTTCGAGGCGGCAGGCCCGTTGAGCGCCGAGGTCGGAAGGCGGTACCGGAGGACGATCCTCGAACGCGGCGGCTCGGTGGACGGGCAGGAGCTCGTACGGGAGTTCCTCGGGCGTGAGCCGAGCAACGAGGCGTTCCTGCGGGGACTCGGACTCACGTGAGCGGGCGCCGGGGCGGAGGCCCGGGCGGCAGCGCAAAGAGGGGGCGAAGGCGGCAAACGTCAGCGACCGGCGCCGCGCCCGGGCGACAAGCGCGAGAATGACCGCGGGCGGCAGAAGGTAGGCGGCGAAGCCGATGTAGAAGAGCGTTTCTTCCGGGCTCACTGCATGTGCTGGCGCGGAACGTGGCGGGCGCGGTGGGCGGCGACCCAGTCGCGGGCGAGGAAGCGGAGGTAGGCCGCGCCGAGGAGCGAGCCGACCGAAGCAGTGTAGACGACGTGGGTGACCCAGTGTTCGGTGTCGCTGCCCGCGGCGACGCCGGGGGCGAGCCCGAGCGCGAACGCGGCGTAGCCGAAGCGGTGAAGGCGTTGCCAGACCGTCCGCGGGATTAAGCCTGCGAGCCAGGTCGAGAGCACGACCGCGGCTAAGAGCCAAGCTGCGATGACGCCCGCCGCAACCGCGACCGGGCGGTAGGGCGCGGTGAGGGGTACAAGAGCATCCCATGGGGCGAAGCCGATGTACGGGTCGAGGACGAGGGCGCCGGCGTGGGCAACGGTGTAGGCGAGCCCGAGCGACCCGGCCACGCGATGCAGTTCGAGGGCCGGGACCCGGCCTTCAATCCCGGGGTGGTACCTCAGACTCACGCCGATGCCGGTGAAGACGGCAGCCCAGAGCAACACGAAGGCGGCCCAGGCGGAGGCCCGGGCGGCATCCCAGGTCGTGGTCTCGCTGCCGAACCCGGCCTCGCGGGCCAGGAACACCGCAGCAGCGAGAACGACTGCCAGCGTGACGGTTATCCAGCGCGTCATCAGCTCGATCTCGACCGACGTGTTGGGGCGGCGGTCGGCGTCGCGTCGGCGCCGCCCGACGGCGGGGTAGTCCCGGCGGCGAGCGGGGTCGGCGACGGCGTGGACGCCGCAGGGCCGCCGGGGACAGCGGTGGCTGCGGTCGGGGGAGGGCCCGGGTCTTCGTTCTTGCCGGTCTCACCGGTCCAGGTGCCGTATGCGGCCCAGCCGATTGCGAACGCAGCGACCGAAAGAGCGGAAGCGGTGAGGGTCAGCCAGCTCTGGTGTTCGCGTGCGAAGGGGGGCGAGCGGCGATTTGGCATGGGAAGATGGTAGCGGCGCAAGGTCTCTGGCCGAACGGCCAGGCGGGGCAGAAAGGACCGCCGTTCGTCGGGAGCCTCGCCGGTCAGCGGCCGGCAACAGCGGCGGCGCCCTCAGGCCGGATGCGGCCCGGCAGCCGAAGCATGAGCATCCCGGCGATGCAACCCGCGCTCAGTCCGTACCAGGCGAGGAAGAGCGGTCGGCCGGTATCGCTGCCGGCGGCCATCGCGTGGAGGAGAGCGAGGAGGTACCCCGGGAATGCCAGGCGGTGAAGATTGAGCCAGGTGGCGTAGAGGAAGCGCCCGGCAAACGCGGTCGTGAGCGTGACGATGCCCAGGGCCCAGGCAGCGAGGGCACCGGCGAAGAGCGCGAGCGGCCGGTAGGGTGCGGTGAGGCCGGTGACGATATCGAGCGGGCCGAAGCGTATCCAGGGGTCGACGAGGACGGCGGCAAGGTGCCCGGCGAGGAAAGCTGCGGCCAGGACGCCGGTGACGCGGTGCAGCTCAAAAAGCCCGGACTGCCTGAGCCCGGGGGCGCCGAGGCGCAGGTAGAAGGCCATCCCGGAGAGAGCGGAAAGCCAGAAGAGCACGTAGGTGACTATCCCGGCGGCGCGGAGCAGGTGCCAGGTTTGCGCCGAGGACGCAGCCGGGCCATAGCGGGTGAGCGCAACCGCTGCGAGCAGTGCGGCGACGGCGTACGCGCCGAGCTTCCAGGAGGTCATGAGCCGCGCGACCTCCGCTGCACGGGAACGGTGCCCGGCCGGGTTGACGGGGCGCTGCTCGAGGTGACAGTCGGCGTTGGGGTAGCGGGGGGCGGCGGGGCTCCGCCGTCGGAGGATGGCGGGGCAGCCGGAACCGGGGTGCGGGAGGGAGGCGGGGCATTCGGAACGGGGGTGCGGGCAGCGGACGGAGCGGTCGGGTTGGCGGCAGGGGCGGCGAGGGCGGGCGAGGCGGCTGGCTGGCTGCCGCTCGCATCGGTCGCCAGCGCAAAACCGCCCCAGACCGCCGCGAACGTCGCGAACGCGGCAACGGCCGCACCGAGTTTCAGCAGGGGGTGCCGCTCTGCGGCGAATCGGCGAGGGGGGCTGGACATTCGTCGACTCCTTCACCAGCAGGATGGCGCAATGAGCGGCAGAAGTGACGCCGGAGCAGCGCCCCGGAGGGCATTTTGGTAAACCCCGGGGAAGGGCGTCACCTGGGCGGGCGCCTGGGCCATGGGAAGTGCAGAATTTCCGCAGTATCCGAGGAGGTGATGGCGCGTGGTCGACGAGGGCGAACGGGCAGTGCTGGACCCGACGGAGCGTCACAGCCGGCGGAAGCTTCGCCGGCGGGCATTCCTCGCAGCTGCCGGGGGCGTTGCTGCCGGGGGGCTGACCATCGGCACTGCGACGCTGATGAGCGGCGGAACCGGGAAGCGCAGGGAGCCGGGGGGCAGCCCACCGGAGGGCGAGGCCACGGCGGCGGAGGCCGGCACAGGACCGATCGCCGACCCGTTACGGCGGGCCGCGCATCTGCTGCGCCGCGCCGGCTTCGGCGGGACGCCGGGCGAAATCGCGGAGTTTGCATCGCTGACGCCGGAGGAAGCTGCCGATCGCCTCGTCGACTTCGAAGAAACGGACAACGCTGCACTCGAGCAGCGGATCACGCGGGCGAACTTCAACCTGACCCGGCTGCGGGGCGGAGACGGCCGGCCAGGAATGGCCTCGGATATGCGGGCCTGGTGGCTCACCCGGATGGCCTACACCTCGAGGCCGCTCGAGGAGCGGATGACCCTCATTTGGCACGGGCTGCTGACATCAGAGCTCGGGAAGCTCGGCATCCCCCGGACCAAATTCATGCTTATCCAGAATGAGCTGTTCCGGCGCATGGCGCTGCCGCGGTATGACGACCTGCTCAAGGCCATCAGCCGCGACCCGGCCATGATGGTCTATCTCGACACCATTCAGTCCTCTGCGGCCCACCCGAATGAGAACTACGCCCGGGAGCTGATGGAGCTGTTCTCGATGGGAGTGGGCAACTACACCGAGCAGGATGTGCGGGAGGCGGCGCGGGCCTTCACCGGATGGCGGCTGACGGCGCCGCCGCGGGTGCAGCTCCCGGAGGGTGCGAGCGAGGCGGAACGCCGGGCGGCGCAGGACGCGGCGGCGGAGGCGTATGAGCCGGAGTTTGTCATCCAGCCCCGCCTCCAGGACCGCGGGATGAAGACATTCCTGGGGAAGACCGGGCCGTTCGGGGGCGATGAGATTATCGACATCATCATGTCGCATGATGCGCCGTCGCGGTTCATCCCGGTCCGGCTCTTCCGGGAGTTCGCGCACGCCAACCCGGGGCCCGAAACCGTGACGTGGCTGGCTGAGGTTTGGAACGGGAGCGGCCACGACATCCGCGAAGTCGTTCGGGCCATCCTGAAGAGTGCAGAGTTCAATTCGGAGGCTGCCTACCGGGCGAAGATCAAGAGCCCGGTCGAGTTCGTGGTCGGCGCGGTGCGAGGACTGGAGCTGGAGACGGATTTCCGGGCGACGCTCCGATTCTGGGGACCGATGGGGCAGACCCTGTTCCAGCCGCCCAATGTGGCCGGCTGGCCCGGGGGGCCGGCCTGGCTGGCCTCGGCAACGTTCTTCGCGCGGCTCAATTTCCTCGATGCGTTCCTCTTCCCGCGAGGACGCCCGCTTCGTATCGAGGCGCTGCTTGCGCGGGAGGATGCGTCGGGCATGGTCGACGAGGCGCTCAGGCGGCTGGTCGACGGTGTGATGAGCGATGGCGCGCGGGGGGCCCTGGTTGCGCATGCGGAGAGCATCCGGGACCCGGTGGAGCGCGTCGCGACAGTGGCCTACCTGGTGCTGGCCAGCCCCGAGTATCAGCTGGCCTAGGGAAACCACCTGGCCCAGGGGAAAGGAGTTCGGGCGATGCTCAGTCGAAGGGATTTCATCAAGGGCGGGGTCGCGCTGGTCAGCATCGGGACGACGGCGCAGTCGCTGCTCAAGGGCGCGGTGGCGTTTGCGGCGCAGCACGAAGACGCCACGAACCCGGCAGCGGCGGGGCGCATTTTGATTCTTGTGCAGCTTGCAGGAGGCAACGACGGCCTCAACACCGTCGTCCCGGCGGGCTCCGGCGCGTACCGCTCGGCGCGAAAGACCCTCGCGATTCCCGAGGAAGCGGTGCTGCCGCTGGCGGAGGGCTACGGGCTCCACCCGAACCTTGCGGGGCTGAAGCGGGCCTGGGATGAGGGCAAGCTGGCGGTCGTGCGCGGGGTGGGTTACCCGAACCAGGATTACAGCCACTTCAAGTCGATGGCGATCTGGCAGGCGGGCGACCCGGAACTGAAGCTGGACCATGGGTGGCTCGGGCGAACCCTGGAGAAGCTCGAGAGCGAGCAACACGACCCGTTCCTCGGCTTCAACATCGGCAGTTCGACACCGGCCGAGCTGGAAACGCCGGCGGTGAGCATCCCCTCTGTCCAGGACCCTGCCGACTACGGATTCAAGGTGCGGGGCAAGCCGGCAGACGCTTCGGAGCCGAGGACGCGGACGTTGCTCAAGCTGTACGAGCAGTACCCGGCACAGTCCCCGTACGGCGTGCTGCTGGAGACCACCGTAGAGGCGGCGGTGGCGAGCAGTGCAGCGCTGGCGGAGGCGGCGCGCCGTTACCGGCCGGCTGTCGCTTACCCTGAAACCTCGTTCGGCGGGGGGCTGTCGTTGCTCGCAGAGGCGATTGTCGGGGGGCTGGGGGTCCGGGTCGGGCACATCACCCTCGGCGGGTTCGACACGCACGCGAACCAGGCTGCGGACCACGGGGAGCTGATGCAGGTGCTTGATGAAGGGCTGACGGCGTTCCAGGCGGACCTGGAAGCGCACGGCCGGGCGGATGACGTGCTGGTTCTCACGTGGAGCGAGTTCGGGCGGAGGGTGGCCGAGAACGCGAACGGGGGAACCGACCACGGCGCCAGCAGCGTGATGTTTGCGCTGGGGAGCCGCGTGCGCGGGGGGCTCTTTGGTGACCCGCCGAGCCTCGAGCGACTGGTCGACAACGGGAACCTCGGCTACACGACCGACTTCCGGCGGGTATATGCGACGGTCATCGAAGGCTGGCTCGGGGTGCCGCACGAGGAGCTGCTCGGCGCGCGCTGGGAGCAGCTGGGGTTCGTCGCGGGATAGGCGGCGCGGCGGGCCGGAGTACAATGCGGCCCGTGGAGCTGCAGCGCTACATCCGCACCATCCCGGACTTTCCGCGGCCGGGGATCCTGTTCCGCGACATCACGCCCCTGCTGGGGAACGCCGCAGCGTTCCGCGCAGCGATCGATGCGATGGCAGCGGCAGCGGAGGCCGTTCGGCCGGGGGCAATCGTCGGGATCGAGTCGAGGGGGTTTCTCTTCGGAGCACCGCTGGCCGATCGGCTGGGGCTGCCGTTCGTTCCCATCCGGAAGGAGGGGAAGCTGCCGGCCGCACGGCTGACCGTCGAGTATGCGCTGGAATACGGTGAGTCGCGGCTGGACATCCACCAGGACGCGCTCGAGCCGGGCACCGCGGCGTACATCGTCGACGACGTGCTGGCAACCGGGGGAACGGCGCTGGCAGCGGCGAAGCTGGTCGAATTGCTGGGCGCGAACGTGGCCGGGGCAGGGTTCCTCATCGAACTTGCCGGGCTGGGCGGGCGGGAGCGGCTCGCCGGGTACCGTGTCGATACGCTGATGACGTTCGAGGAAGCGTGAGGTGGCTGCGCCATTTCCGGTTATCGCGCTGGAGCGACCGGCGCTGCGGGTGCTCGACCAGTCGCGCCTGCCGCACGAGGAGCACTGGCTGACGATCGGGGACCTCGAGACGCTGGAGGAGGCGATCCGGAGCCTGCGTGTGCGGGGAGCGCCCCTGCTGGGGCTGTGCGGGGCGGCCGGGGTGGCGATTGCAGCCGAGCGGGACCCCGGCGAGGCGGCGATCCGGGAGGCGGCAGCGCGCATTGGGCGGGTCAGGCCCACCGCGGTTGAGCTGGCAACGGGTGCGGCGTGCTGCGCGGCAGCGGTGCTGGGCCAGGCGGCGGAAGAGCGCGCGGCAGCAGCCTGGGCGTTTTGCGCGGCGTACCTGGCCCGGCGGCAGGCCGAAGACGAGGCGATTGCGCGGAACGGGCTGACAGTCCTCCCGCCGGGCGACGTGCTCACCCACTGCAACACCGGGACGCTCGCCACCGGAGGCATCGGAACGGCGCTGGGCGTGGTCAGGGCAGCCTTTGCTGCGGGGCGGCTGGCGCGCTGCTACGTGACGGAGACGCGTCCGCTGCTCCAGGGTGCGCGCCTGACGACGTGGGAGCTTGTGAAGTCCGGCATCC
Organism: Tepidiforma bonchosmolovskayae; assembly: GCF_008838325.1. Taxonomy (GTDB): domain Bacteria; phylum Chloroflexota; class Dehalococcoidia; order Tepidiformales; family Tepidiformaceae; genus Tepidiforma; species Tepidiforma bonchosmolovskayae. Next base: position 303,008 of record NZ_CP042829.1, read on the forward strand.
CGGCCGTGCTGCTGCCGGATACGGCGGCCGCTGCGCTGGCGGCCTCGGGGAGGGTGTCGGCTGTCGTGACCGGTGCGGACCGGATTGCGCTGAACGGTGACACAGCGAACAAGGTCGGCACGCTCGGGCTGGCGCTGGCGGCTGCGCACGCAGGGGTCCCGTTTTTCATCGCGGCGCCGGTGAGCACGATCGACCCGGGGTGCGCGGATGGTTCGGCCATCCCGATCGAGTTCCGCAGCGCGGAGGAGGTCGGGGGATTCGGGGGCCAGCGCTGGAGCCCGGACGGGGTCGATGCGTGGAACCCCGCGTTCGACGTGACGCCGGCGAGTCTGATCGCGGCGATCATCACCGAGCGGGGCGTCGTCCGGCCGCCGTACGGCCCCGGGCTCCAGGCGCTGGTCGCACACACACCTGCGGGGTTTGGCACATGACCGCGGAACGGATACCGCTGGCGGTGATCGGCGGGTCCGGCTTCTACGAGATGCCGGGGCTGACGGACATCGAGGAGGTGGAGGTCGAGACGCCGTACGGTGCGCCGAGCGACCGGATTCGCATCGGCACGCTGGAGGGCACGCGGGTCGCGTTCCTGGCCCGGCACGGCCGACGGCACACGATCCTGCCTTCGGAGCTGCCGCAGCGGGCGAATTTCTGGGCGCTGAAGTCGCTCGGTGTGGAGCGGGTGATTTCAGTGTCGGCGGTCGGGAGCCTGCGGGAGTGGCTGGCCCCGGGGCACCTGGTGGTGCCGTCGCAGCTCATCGACCGGACGTGGGGCCGGCCCTCGACGTTCTTCGGCGACGGACTGGTCGCGCACATCAGCTTCGCGGAACCGTTCTGTGCGCGGATGCGGGCCGCCGCGCTGGAGGCCGCGCTGGCGGCCGGGGCGACGGTCCACGACGGCGGCGTGTACGTGGTGATGCAGGGTCCGGCGTTCTCGACACGGGCGGAGAGCGAGCTGCACCGGGCATGGGGCGCAGACCTCATCGGCATGACGGCGCTGCCGGAGGCGAAGCTGGCGCGCGAGGCGGAGCTCTGCTACGCGACGCTCGCCTGTGTGACGGATTACGATTGCTGGCATGAGACCGAGGAGGCGGTCGATGCCGCGACCGTGTTCGCGACACTGCAGAGGAACGTTGCGGTGAGCCAGCACGCGGTCCGCCAGCTGGTGCAGCGGCTGCCCGAGCGGAGCGGCTGCCCGTGCGCAACGGCGCTCGATGCGGCCATCGTGGGCGGGCGTGAGGCGGTGCCTGCGGAGGTGCGCGAGCGGCTGGCGCCGATCCTTGCGCGGTGGCTCGGGGGCAGCAGATGAGCCTCCTTGTCGCGGGATGGGTGGCGATCGACGAGATCGAGACGCCCTTCGAGCGGCGGGAGGGCTCGCTCGGCGGGTCGGCGACGTGCGCGGCGCTCGCGGCATCGCTTTTCACCGAGGTCCGGCTCCTGGCGGCGGTCGGCGAGGACTTCCCGGACGCAATGCGGAAGGCGCTCGAGCGGCCGGGCATCGACCTTGCCGGGCTGGAGGTCGTGGCGGGCGGCGAGACGAGCCGGTGGGGCGGCCGCTACCACTACGACATGAACAGCCGCGACACGCTGTACACCGTGCTGGGCGTGAACGCGAACTGGGAGCCGAAGCTGCCGGCGGGGTGGGAGGATTCGACTGCGCTGTTCGCAGCGGCCGGCGACCCGGTGCTGCAGCAGCGGCTGATGGCGATGGTTCCAGGCGCCCGGGCGCGGATGGTGGACACCATCAAGTTCTTCATCGACGGCGCGCGGGATGAGCTGATGAAGGCGATCCGGGCGGCCGATTTCGTGTCTATCAACGAGAGCGAGGCGCGGGAGCTGGCCGGCGTGCCGAGTATCGCCAGAGCAGGGCGGGCGCTTCTCGACGGAGGCACCAGGGCGGTGATTATTAAGCTCGGCGAATACGGCGCGGCGTACATCAGCGGCGAAGACTACTTTGTGGCCCCGGGCTACCCCCTCGAGGAGGTCGTCGACCCGACCGGGGCGGGCGATGCGTTTGCCGGCGGCTTCCTGGGCTACCTCGATTCGGTGGCGACCGTGAACCAGCGGGAGATTCGGAGGGCGATCATCTACGGGTCGACCGTGGCGTCATTCTGCGTCGAAGGATTCGGGCCGTCGCGCCTGCTGACGCTCGAGCGGGACGAGGTGGAGCAGCGGTACCGCCAGTTCCGCGCGCTGACGCACTTCGAGGTCG